>CAZZBK010000009.1:0-79047 GCA_964652155.1 uncultured Planctomycetaceae bacterium
CCAACTTGGAGGACGGCCTGGTTGCCGGCGGCATGGGCGACAAGAGGGGCGGCGGCGATTACGAAACCAACGAGGAGCGTGCGTGGCGACAGCATGGAGATGTCCTGAAAAGCGGCGGCCCCAGGTGAGTAGCGCACAGCAGGCCCGAAATGTGCGCAGGCACCCATTTCGACCCGGCCGTATTGCCGGACAGTGTCGCGGAGTGGAGCGAGCTGAGCAAGAGAGGGTGGCTCGCCGAACCCCGGCAAGTGCATTGCGCACGGGCGGCCGGGGACGAATGAGGCGCCAGCGATTGCGTCGGCCTGTTCGGTGGCCGGGAAAGCTGGGGCACGGGGGAGTGCCGCTTGTGGCCGTGCCACCCTAGTGGCACCGACTTAGTCAGACCAACGAATGGGCGTGAGCTTTAGCGGAGGGCACGGGACTCGAACCCGCAACCGGTTTCCCGGCACGACATTTCCAGTGTCGCCGCTAACCATTCGCTTACCCTCCGAGTCGCGCCCCGGGACCCGTTGTCCATCCTTGATTTGACAATTCGTCCCCGGTGGGCTGAGTCGTGTTAAGAGCCTATTCTAAAATCAAAAAGCGAGGGGGCCCCCGTCGGTTTGATCGAGGCCTGCGCGGCGATTGAGCCGGAGCTCATTCACTGCGCAGGGGTCTCAGGAATAGGCACTAACTTACGTTACTGCCATAGGTTCGGACTCCTATCTTACGTTAATCGTAGCTCGCTGTCCAATGGCTCACAAGCCCAGCGTTGCACCGCATGGTTCTGTTCGAGTCACACCGCCGCGCATCCGATCGGCATGTCCCCGAGCCCCGCTCTTCTTGCTCTGTGTGAGCGCCATCTGGGCGTCTGTTTTCAGTGCCGAGCCGTGCGAATGGGGTCGCTCGATAAAAGGCCTGCTCGTCGAGCGATGCACCGTGGAAGCGTTGACCCGCGACCGGTCGGAGCCGATACTGCGGCCTGATGGGGCACTTCAGGGTCGGTGGCTAGACCGTTTTGTACGGATGATTGCCGAGCCATTGCACGCTCCTTGAATCGTGAGACTGCCGATGTCCATCAAAACCGCGCTGAACGTTCTCTTCGGGCCTCAGGACTCAACCGGTCGTTTACTCCAGAGAATGGCTACACTCATGATGAGTGTCAGCATTGCTTGGGCGTTCTTCGTTGCTGTCAATACAGCCCATAGTGCCGATTCCGGTCGTGGACCTAATGTGGTACTCATCCTCGCCGACGACATGGGTTGGAATGACTATTCGTTCATGGGGCATCCGCAGATTCGCACGCCACGGCTCGATCGCTTCGCGGCGCAGAGCTTGGTTTATACGCGCGGGTATGTGACCGTGCCGCTGTGCTCGCCGGCGCTGGCGTCGGTCATGACTGGGCTGTACGCCCACGAGCACAAGATTACCGGCAACGATCCCAGCAAACCGCAGCCGCGCAGTGTGTTGTTCGACCAAATCGAGCGCATGCCCCGCTTGCCAGCGTTGCTCGGCGAGGCGGGGTACGTCTCGCTCCAGACGGGCAAGTGGTGGTTCGAGCATTATCGTCGCGGCGGTTTTACCAACGGGATGACCGTCTCCGGTCGGCACGGCGAGCAAGGCTTGGTCATTGGTCGCGAATCGATGGAGCCCGTGCTGAGTTTTGTCCGTGCCGCTCAACGCGAGAAGCAACCGTTCTTCGTGTGGTATGCCCCGATGTTGCCGCACACGCCACACAATCCGCCGCAGCGACTCTTGCAGTCGTATCTCGACAAAGGACTGGTCGGCAACGAAGCCAAGTATGCCGCCATGTGCGAGTGGTTCGACGAGACCTGCGGGCAATTGCTTGATTTTCTGGACGAGCAAAAGTTGGCTGACAACACGATCGTGCTCTATATCACCGACAACGGCTATACGGTGAACACCACCGGAGCGCCGGGGGCACGTGGTGGCGCGCGGGGAAAATTGACCCCGTATGAAAAAGGAATTCGCACCCCTGTGATGATTCGTTGGGGAAATAAGATCGCTCCGCGTCGCGACGACACGACGCTCGTGAGCGGCATCGACATCGCCCCCACCATCCTGAAGGCTTGCGGACTCAACGTGCCGGCGGTGATGACCGGCATCAACCTGCTCGACTCCGCCGCGCTCAACAAACGGACCGCGGTATTCAGCGAGCATTTCACGCACGACCTGGCCGACATCACCCAGCCGGCCGAGAGCCTCGTGGCGCGTGTTTGCATTGATGGCGAATGGAAACTGATCGCTTGGCAAGACGGCCGCAACGAACTCTTTCACCTCGCGGTCGATCCCACCGAGCAACACGACCTCGCGCAGCAACAACCCGAGCGGGTCAACGCCCTGCGGGCGAAACTCACGGCGCACTGGGACCTAAAATAGAAATGGAAACCACGGATCCTCATCGATGTGGATTCGTGGTCATCCGGGGCTCCATTCCTCTCAAGCTCATCGCGGTCAAGAAGCGTGGATTGCGAATGATTGGGCGAGGGTTGAATATCTGATGCGATGACGTGCTGCGATCACCAGCCAGGCGGCGGCGGACGACTTGCGTCACGCCATCGACCAGTTCCTCCCAAGGGATGGCGATGGTCGTGAAGTTCAGCGATTCGGCGACCGGGGCATCGTCGAAACCGATCAGCGGCGGTAACGTTTGGCCTTGCTCCAAACACCAGCGGACCACGGCGCTCGCCAATTGATCGTTGCAGCAAAAGATACCGGCCGTGCCTGCGGCCACAACCTGCGGCGCGACGACGTATCCGTCGTCGAAGAACCAATTACGGGCATGGATCACCGGCGCGTTGAGCACGGACTGAAAGCCCTCGACCCGCAAGCGGCTGCGAGCGTCGTCGATGGACGCGGCCAGAATGGCCACATTGCGGCGCGAGCGTGACTGGGCACGCATGAGTTCGCCGGCGCACGCGCCGCCGAGAAAGTCGTCGGTCGAGACGCTATCGATGAACAGCGATTGCAACCCGCCGCGCGGCCGATCGTTGATCAGCACCGCTTGTCGCCCCTGACGCGTACACCCATCGACCGTTTCAGGCGACTCCCAGACGACCGGAATGCGGTCAGCATCGAGGGCCAACTCCGGCTGTGGCCAGCCGAGCTTCCAAGAGATCCCCTCGGTATCGAGGCGGCTGGTCAGATGTGCGAGCAACTTGGCACCAAAACTGTTCGCCGTCGCGGCGCGCGGGTGAAACACCAGTTGCACGCCCACCAAGCTCACGGGACCGCCCGGAACATAGGTGCCCGACTGCGGTCGGCGTTGCAGGTGCCCCTCGTCACAGAGTTCGGCAATCAAGCGATGGGCGGTTTGATAGCTGATGAGGAACAACTCAGCCACGTCCCGATTGGACAAAAACCGGTCCCCGGGACGGTAGAAGCCGTTGCGGAGCCGATCGAGGATTCGCTGCTTCACGAGCAAGATTTTGCGGGTGCGTTGGGCGGGCATGGCGCGGCAGGCGACGAGTAGGCGCAGTGATGGATCAGCCAATAGTATAGATCACACCAGTTTGTCTTAAAACTGGTTGACTCATCCGAGTCGGCTTCCGAAACTAGATAGATTCCCTCGCCTGCGCTGCGTGGGATGGCTAAGGGTGCGTCGACACGCCCAGCGGCAAGGATGGTTGCGCGCTCGATCCAAGTCTCCTGACAAGGAAAATGACCCCATGTTGAATATCACCGGACGAGGCGTGAGTCAGACCTGTGACGGTCTCTCGCGGCGCGACTTTATGCAGGTTGGCACGTTGGGGGCGTTGGGGCTTTCGATGGCCCAGTATGAGGCGGCTGCGGCGACCGGTCAGGTAGCCAAGGACCGCGACGCGCGCAGCGCCATCATGATTTTCAACCTCGGCGCTCCGAGCCAGCTCGACACCTGGGACATGAAGCCCGACGCCCCCGCGGAAATACGCGGTCCGTTCAAGCCCATCAAGACCGCCGCGCCGGCGATCGACATCTCGGAAATCTTTCCGCTCATGGCCAAGCAGGCCGACAAGTTCTCGCTGGTCCGGTCGTGTTACCATAACGCGGCCGCCGTGCATGACACCGGCCACCAGATGATGCAGACGGGTCGGCTTTTCACCGGCGGCATCAACTCGCCTCACGCCGGTTGTGTCGTCAGCTATCTGATGGGGCGCCGCACCGACTTGCCCCCGCACGTCATCCTCCCCGAGCCCATGGGGCGCACCGGGGGCAACATGCCTCACGGACAAGACGCCGGCTTTCTCGGCAAGTCACACGACCCCTTCGTGCTGATGGCTGACCCATCGAAGGCCGACTTTCAGGTGCCGAATTTATTGCCACCGCAACAAATCGGCGCAGCGCGCATCGATCGCCGCAAGAAATTGCGCAGCGTGGTCGACGAGACCGTGAAGAACTTCGAGGCCAGCGACGACGCGCAGTTGTTCGACTCGGGCTTTCAGTCGGCCTATCGGCTCATGACGAGCAAGCAGGCCCGCGAGGCGTTCGACCTGACGCGCGAACCGCAAAAGGTGCGCGAGCGTTACGGAATGCATCGATTTGGCCAGTGCTGCCTGTTGGCGCGGCGGCTCGTCGAGGCGGGCGTGCGGTTTGTCACGATCAACACGTTTATCACGGTGTTCGACGAGATCACCTGGGACATCCACGGCAGCAAGCCGTTCACGTCGATCGAAGGCATGCGTGACATCGTCGCCCCGGCATACGATCAGGGCTACAGCGCGCTGCTCGAAGATTTGTCGCAGCGCGGCATGCTTGACGACACCCTGGTTTGCTCGCTGGCTGAGTTCGGGCGGACGCCGCGCGTCAACCCGGCCGGAGGCCGCGACCACTGGCCGCAATGCTGGACCGTTGGCTTCTCGGGCGGCGGCGTGCAGGGTGGCCGTGTCGTCGGCCGTAGCGATCAGATCGGCGGTGTCCCCGCCGAGCGACCGGTCGACCCGGCCGAGGTCATCGCCACGGTCTTTCATAGCCTCGGCCTGAATGTCGAAGCCCACCTGCCCGGCCCGCAAAAGCGTCCGTTCTCGCTGGTCGACCCGGGCAAGCTACCCGTGAAAGAATTATTCGCGTAAGGGAGATGAGGAGTCGTGACGCGGCGTCCTGGCAAGTTTGACGGATGACCGTTTCATCGACTGATTAACTCCCTGGCCTTCGGTTTGTTGTGTCCTGCCCTTGTGGGAGCCATCCATGATTTGGCGATGTGCCTTGCTCTGCTTGCTACTCACGCTTCACGCCCTGCCGCTGTGCGCTCAGGAACGGCTCGTCCTGTTGCCTGCCGAGATCACGTTGTCCGACTCGGCCGCGCGGCAGACGTTGCTCGTCGAGCGGCAGCAAGGGACCCAGCTCATCGGTCAACTCACGGCGGAGGTGACCTTCGAGTCGAGCAACCCCAAGGTTGTGATGATCGAACATGGGGTCGCGCGCCCCACGGGCAACGGCCAGGCAACGATCACCGCGCGACATCAACGGCAAACGGCCCAGGCCACGGTGACCGTCACGAACTTCGAGCGCCCCTTTCGCTGGAGCTTTCGCAATCATGTCGAAAGCGTGCTGGCCAAGACCGGTTGCAGCAGCGGGCCGTGTCACGGTGCCCAGGCGGGCAAAAACGGCTTCAAAATTTCGCTCTTCGGGTTCGATCCCGAGGGGGACCACATTGCCCTGACGCGCCAAGCACGCGGTCGACGGATCGTTGCGGAAGATCCCGGCCGGAGTCTGTTGCTCACCAAGCCCACGGGGGCGATTCCGCACAAAGGGGGCGTCCGTTTCGCGACCGACTCGATCGAGTACCGCGTCCTCTCCGAGTGGATCGCGGCCGGTGCTCCGGCGCCGCGAGACGACGACCCGCGACTCGACCATCTCGAAATTCTGCCGCGCGGCGTGGTGTTGCAACCCGGCGCCACGCAGCAGCTCGTACTGTTGGCTCACTTTACCGATGGGCACACAGAAGACGTGACCCGCTGGGGACGCTACACGTCGACGAACGAAGCGATGGCCCAGGTCGACGGCTCGGCGCAAGTCAAAGTGATTGGCCACGGCGAAGGCTCGATCACCGGTTGGTATCTGAGTCAGGTCGTCACGGCCAGCGTCACCTCGCCGTATCCCAACCAGATTCCGGCCGACACCTTTGCCAAGGAACCGCGTCGCAACTTCGTCGACGAGCACGTGCTCTCCAAGTTGCAGAGCCTCAATCTGCCCCCCTCACCGTTGGCCACCGATGGCGAGTTCCTCCGCCGCGCGTTTCTCGACACGATCGGCGTGCTCCCCACGGCCCAGGAGACCCAAAAGTTTCTCTCCGACAACGCGGCTGACAAGCGCGATCGACTTATCGAGCACCTGCTCGACCGCAGCGAGTTTGTCGACTACTGGTCGTACAAATGGTCCGATCTGTTGCTCGTCAACAGCGATAAACTCAAGCTGGCCAGCAACACCGACGCCCGCAACTCGGCGATGTGGAGCTACTATTTGTGGATTCGCAATCAAGTGGAGGCGAACACCCCGTGGGACGTGTTCGTCCGCAATCTCGTCACGGCCAGCGGCAGCACGCTCGACAACGGCGCGGCCAACTATTTTCTGCTCCACAAAGATCCGCTCGATCAGGCCGAGACGACCACCGTGGCCTTCCTGGGCATGTCGATCAATTGTGCCCGGTGTCATAATCACCCGCTCGAGAAGTGGACCAACCATCAGTATTATGCGTTTGCCAACTTGTTTGCCCGCGTGCGCACCAAGAACGGCGGCGTAAGCGGCAGCGACGTGGTGTTTGTGGCCGCCGACGGCGATTTGATCCAGCCGCTCACGGGTAAGCCGCAGCGCCCCGCCCCCTTGGATGGCCAAGCGATCGCGGCCGATTCCAATGTTGATCGTCGCCAGGCACTCGCCGCATGGCTCACCAACCCCAGCAATCCTTATTTCACTCGGGCGATCACCAATCGCGTCTGGGCCAACTTCTTTGCGGTCGGCTTGGTCGAGTCAGTCGACGACATGCGGCTCACCAATCCGGCGAGCAACGAAGCCTTGTTGAACGCGGCGGCGGAGTATCTCGCGGCGCAGCGTTTTGACCTCAAGGCGCTGATGCGGACCATCTTGCAATCGCGCACCTATCAGCGAAGCAGCCAGCCGCTCGCAGGCAACGCCCAGGACCGACGCTTCTATGCCCGATATTATCCGCGCCGACTCATGGCCGAGGTGCTGCTCGACGCGATGAGCCAGGTCACGCTCGCCCCGACACCGTTCGGCAACTACCCACCGCAGTGGCGCGCGCTGCAACTCCCCGACTCGCTCGTGGCCAGTGAGTTCCTCTCGGCGTTCGGACGCCCCGAGCGGGTCACGACCTGCGAGTGTGAGCGCTCGTCCGAGCCGTCGATGGTGCAGGTGCTCAACATTGCCAATGGCAACAGCAAGGAGAGTCTCAACGGCAAGCTGGCCGCAAAGGACAATCAACTCGACCAATGGCTTAAAAACAAGACCAAGAGCGAGGCCATCGTCGACGCTCTGTACCTCACCTCGTTGTCTCGGCAACCCACATCGCGTGAGCGCCAGGAGCTTGTCGCGGCCATCAACGCTGCCGCGCCGGCCGAGCTGCGCGCGGTGCTCGAAGATATCTGCTGGAGCGTGCTGAGCAGCAAAGAGTTTTTGTTCAATCACTGATATCACGGCCCCACGGGCTCGGTCTGTTCGCGGAACTCATCATGATCGTTCGAGTGTTGTTCACATGGGTCATCGCCAGCGCGGCGGTTGTCGCCCAGGGGGCGGCTCCTGACTACGAGCGCGACATCGCGCCGCTGCTGCACAAGTACTGCGTGGCGTGCCACGAGGGGGCCGAGGCCGAGAAGGGCCTGGCGCTCGATAGCTTTGCCGCGACCATGAAGGGGAACAAGAGCGGCGCGGTGGTCGTCGCCAGCAAGAGCGACGCGAGCAAGTTGCTGCTCGTGCTCGACGGTCGGGGCAAGCCGGCCATGCCCCCCAAGAACAATCCCGCCCCCAGCCAGCAAGAGATCGCCACGATCAAAGCCTGGATCGACGCGGGAGCCACCGGGCCGAGCAAGACCGCTGCCGTGACGCGCGAACTCTCGACACCCAAGGTGCCGTTGCAAGCGCCGCCGCGCCGCTCGATCACGGCCGCCGCCGTGGCTCCCGATGGCAAGTCGATCGCGCTCGGTCAATATGGCAAAGTTCGCTTGCTCGACGCCACCACGCGCGGGCTACGGCGCACGTTGAGCCCCATCCGCGGCAGCGTCACCGCCGTGAGCTTCTCGCGCGGCGGAGAGCTGATCCTCACCGCGGCCGGCGAGCCCGGGCTATTCGGCGAGGCGCAACTGTGGAATGCCGCCGACGGGAAATTGCTTCGCACCATCAACGCGCATCGCGACAGCCTCTACGCGGCCGCCCTTAGCCCCGACGGCAGCACGTTGGCCACCGGCAGTTACGATCAACAAATCAAGCTCTGGAATGTCGCCGACGGTCGCGAGCGGCTCACGATCACCGGCCATAACGGAGCCATCTACGATCTGGCTTTTCATCCTCAGGGACACATCCTGGCCAGCGCCAGCGCCGACCGCACCGTCAAGCTCTGGAACGTCGCCACCGGCGCACGACTCGATACGCTCTCGCAATCGCTTAAGGAGATCAACGCGGTCGTCTTCTCACCCGATGGTCAACGTCTGCTGGCCGCCGGGGCCGACAATCGCATCCGCGTTTGGAAGCTGAGCCCCTCGGCGGCCGAAAACACGAACCCAATCCTACTGGCTCGTTTTGCCCACGAAGGGGCCATTCAGCGACTCGCCTTTTCTCCCCACGGCAAGCTGCTGGTCTCGTCGGCCGAAGATCGCACCGTGAAGATCTGGGACGCCGAACAGCTCGTCGAGCGGCACGTGCTCACCAACCAAAGCGACTGGGTCGCCGCGCTCGCGTTCGCACCCGACAACAAGACCTTGCTGCTGGGACGACTCGACGAGACGTACGCGCTCGTCGACGTGAGCACGGGAGCAGAGATCAAACCCGCCAAGCCCGAGTTGACCAGCCTTGCCCCCCGAGGCATACAACGAGGCGCAGCGACCAAGCTGCTGCTGCAAGGCAAGAGCCTCGTTGACATCACCCAAGTCAAGCTCACGCAAGCCGGCAAAGCCGTTACTGCGCAACTCCGGTTAGATCCGCAGGGGACCGGCCTTGCCGTCGAGATCACGCCAGCAGCTCAACTCGCCCGCGGCGTCTATCAACTCACGGTTGTCGGCAGTGGCGGCGAAAGCAACGCGCTCGCGCTCTCCATCGACGACCTACCACAGCTCGCCGAACACGAACCCAATAACACGACCGCGCTGGCTCAGGAGTTATCGCTCCCCAGCGGCGTGTGGGGAGTCGTCCAGCAACGCGGCGATGTCGATCAATTCCGCCTCCGGCTCCGCAAAGGCGACACGGCCGTCCTGGAATTGTCGGCCAAGCCATTAAACTCACAACTCAACGGACAGCTCGTGCTCGTCGACGGCGATGGACAGGTTGTCGCCAGCAACAACGACTTCGATGGGCAAAGCGACCCGTTGCTCGCTTACACGGCGGCGGCCGATGGGACCTACACAGTTCGCGTGCAAGATTTGACCTTTCAGGGCGGCGACGATTTCTTTTACCGACTCTCGGTCGGCACGTTTCCATTCGTGACCGGCGTCTTCCCGCTGAGCGTGTCCAGCGGCCGCGAATCGACCGTCGAGCTTTTGGGCTACAACTTGCCGCCACAGAGCATCGTGCGGGTCAAGCCCACCATCCCGGGTGAGTTCTCCGTCCCGCTCGACTTGGCCCGATATCGCACGTCACGCGAGTTGAAGTTGCTGGCCACGCCCGCCGAGGAATCGATCGAGCAGGAGCCCAACGACCAACCGCGACAGGCGACGCAACTGGCCACGTTGAGCGCCGGTGGGTCGATTGCCGTCGGGGGACGCATTGCCGCGCCTCAAGCGGGGCTCGGCGACGTCGACTTGTATCGATTTCATGCCCAGGCCGGGCAAGTGCTGCTGCTGGAAACCACGGCCGCACAACGTGGTTCGCCAGCGGACACCAAGCTCGAAATCCTGCACGCCGACGGCAAGCCCGTCGAGCGGCTGCTGCTGCAAGCGGTCCGCGACTCGTATGTCACCTTTCGCCCCGTCACATCCGACGTGAGCGACATTCGCGTGCAAAACTGGGAGGAGATGGAACTCAACGAGTTGCTGTATTTCCAAGGCGAAGTCGCCAAGGTGTTCCGCATGCCGCAGGGGCCCGACTCGGGCATTCAGTTCTACACCTCAGGAGGCAAACGGCGCGGCTATTTCGACACGTCGTCGACCGCGCATGCGCTCGACGAGGCCTGTTATGTCGTGGAACCGCATCCGATTGGCACGAAGCTGCTCCCGAATGGCCTGCCCGTATTCACCTTGAACTATGTCAACGACGACGACGCGGAACGGACGCGCGGATCGGATTCGCGGCTGTTGTTCACGGCCCAAGCCACGGGCGACTACCTCGTGCGCGTCAGCGACTCGCGCGGCTTTGGCGGCGACCGGTTCGTGTATCGGCTCGAACTTCACGAGGCGCGCCCCGATTTTCGCGTGCAGTTGGCCAACCCAACACCGACGGTCAACGCCGGCGGGGGCGCTATCCTGACGCTCCGCGCCGAGCGAATCGATGGCTTCGATGGCGATATTCGCATCGATGTAGAGGGGCTCCCCGCGGGCTGGAGCGTGTCGACGCCGATGACCATCCAGGCGGGCCATCAAGAGGCGCGGCTGGTTATCAATGCACTGGACGAGCCGCAAGCCGATTGGTCGCAGGCCAAGCTCACCGCCACGGCCCACGTTGGCAAGGAACAACTCGTGCATGAGGTGGGCAAGCTGGGACCGGTCAAGTTGGCCGCGGCCGCCAAGCTGCGCCTGCTCATCGAGCCTGCCGAGTTGACGCTCACGCCCGGCTCGACCATCACGGCCACCTTGAAAGTCGACCGCCAGGGTTTCGATGACCGTGTACCGATCAGCGTGCTGAATTTGCCCCACGGCGTCATTGTCGATAACATCGGCCTCAACGGCGTGCTGATACCCGAGAAGCAGACCGAACGCACGATCTTTCTCAAAGCCGCGCCGTGGATGACCGACACGGATCGCTACTTCTTTGCCGAGTCGATCAACACCCGCGGCGGTGAAGTGAATAATCAGGCCTCGCGTCCGGTGCTTTTGAAAGTGCGCCGCGGCGGAGCTGTCGCTCAAACCATGAAATAGGAACCGATATGAGCAATGTGCGGGACTTTGGTGCTCAGGGCAATGGACGTAACGATGATACGGCGGCCATTGAGCACGCGCTGCGCGACGGTGACGGCACGCTGCAATTTCCGCCGGGGGATTATCTGATCAGCCGGACGATTGTCGTCGAGTTACAACGACTCGGCCGATTCAGCATCGACGGAACCGGCGGCGCGGCCAAACTGCTCATGTCGGGGCCGGGCAGCGCGTTTCACCTGCTCGGCTCGCACGCCGCGACAGCCGAACCGCAAGGCTTTGAGCCCGGCGTCTGGAGCCGGCAACGCATGCCGACGGTCACCAACATTGAAATCGAAGGGCGGCACCCTGAGGCCAGCGGCTTTTTGGTCGAAGCGACGATGCAGTCGTCGTTTCAGGGCGTGTTGTTGCGCAAGCTGCTCGACGGCATTCGGGTCTTCCGCCGCGCGCGCAATGTGCTCATCTCGCATTGCCATATCTACGATAATCGCGGCGTCGGCGTGTTTCTCGATCGAGTCAACTTGCACCAGGCGATCATCACCGGCTCGCACATCAGCTACTGTCGCCGCGCGGGGATCAAAATCGTCGGCTCCGAGATCCGTAACATCCAAATCACTGGCAACGACATCGAGTACAACTACGATGTGAATGAAAGCGAGTCGGCCGACGTCTGGATCGACTCGACGGCCAACGGTTCCTCGGTGCGCGAGGGTACGATTGCGAGCAACACGATCCAGGCCAAGGTGAGCCCGGGCGGCGCGAATATCCGCATGCTGGGCTTGAACCCCGAGCAGAACCATAAGGTGGGCATGTTCTCGATCAGCGGCAACCTGATCGGTAGCCAAGAGACGAACGTCCATCTGGTGGCCTGCCGCGGCGTGATTGTCGGCAATAACTTTATTTACAGCGCGGCTCGGCGCAACGTGCTTGTCGAGGGTTCGCGGCACGTCGTGCTCAGCGGCAACTGCCTGGAACACAACCCCGACTACAAGGAGAAGCAGTTAGCCGTTGGCGTACGAATCGTTGACAGCCGTGACTGCACGTTTAGCGGCTCGATTTTGCAAGACAGCCACACCGGTCAGCCGACGGTCGACAAGTTCCCGCCAATGGACAAGGCCGGGTTGCTCGAGATCGTCCGCTCGCAACGAGTGAATGTGAATGGTTGCCAGATTCTCGATGGCACTCCGACCGGCATCCATGTCGAACAGTCGGAGCATGTCGCCATCAGCGGCTGCACCATCGTCGAGCCGCGAGCAGACAAGCTCAGCGCCGCCGCGATCCGCTTCAAAGGGCCGGGCCGCATGAATTACGTCACCGGCAACACGCTGCAACGCGGCACACAGGACACGCTGATCGTCGACCCGGCGGCCAACGTCAAGGTGAGCGACAACATGATCGACGGGTATTGATCCTCAGATAATGAACTTAGCAGGCCGAGCAACGCGCGGCCGGAATTTACGGACTCCCGCTGGTTGTCCTGTAAACTTAAATACCTGAACCTCAATAAACAAAAAAGCCGCCGGGGCAGTGTCACACCACCCCGACGGCTGGCTTGGTTTAGCGTAACGGTTACTTGCCCTGCGCGCGGGCGGTCAGCTTTTTGACCAGACCGCCGAACTCTTGACGAACGGCGGCCAGGCCGGCAGCAGCTTCTTTACCCCGAATACCACGACGACCTGCGTCGCGCACATAATCGAGCACGATCTTCTCGGCAGCCATGAACTCAGGGTTGATGTCGACCAGAGCTTGGGCAATTTTGACGGGAATGCTTGTCACGCCGTTGACGTCACCATGCAGCAGATCGCCTTGTCGGACGGTGAGGCCACCCACGCGCACCGGCAAACCAATGCTGAGCATGTGACAGTAGGCATGCGAACAGATGGTTGAGCCGGTAAAGACCGGATACTTGATGGCTCGAACTTGCTCGATATCGCGACCGCCGCCCGAGGTGATCAGCCCGACCGAGCCGAAAGACTGATAGGTCGTGCACATGACCTCGCCAAAGGTGGCCGACACGGCGGGGTCATCAAGGTCCTGAAACACGACGACGGCCGGGCCGGGCAAGTCGGCGAAGGCTTCGATTTGTTTGTCCATTGATCCATAGGCATCGCCGCCGACAGGGGGCGCATCGCTGCGAAAACCCGCCGTGCAAGCGAAGCCGACCATGGGCGGAAACTCCGGAAAGTTCGCCTTGATGCGATGATCCATGTAACCTTGGTTGCGCGGACGCACATCGAACAATTCAATGAGATTACAGATCGTGGGAGTATCAATTTCGCCGAGCTTCTTGAGTAATTCCGGAGTGATCGACATGGGAACCAACCTGGCTAAATAGAGGTCATGTGGGGTGGGCAAATTCGAGCCACCAAATTACCACAGCCGCCGCGCGACGCCTAGGGTTCGGCCGTCGAACCAGCGGTTCTATAGAGAGGTCGAGCAGTCATACGATCGCACCGACGTGACGCAATCCAAGACCGACTAGAAATTGTTCCACGGACCAAACGTTTGCAGGATGAAGTCGATGGTCGTGACGTGCTTTTGGTCGTAGCCACCGTGGGTTGAGTTGGCCGTGATCGTCTTGAAACCATTGAGGGTGGAGGTGGCGAGGTTGTTGAGGAACTGCATCTGACTCCCCCCGGCAAAGATGGTGTCGGCGTTGGAGGTATCGGCGAATGTCGCGGTATCGTTACCACCGTAGATGGCCTGGGCAAAGATGAAGTCGAAGCTGTTGACTTGGATCGAGTAATTGGCTCCGCTCAGCGAGGCGACACTGCCGTTGGAGTTGAACGTGTCGTTGCCGGCAGAGTCGGTGAGAATGGCGTAGTTGATGTCCGCGCCGCCGGGCGTGGCGTAGGCCACGACATTGCGGAAATTGAAGGCTTGATTGTTAAAGCCGCCGCCCCCCGACTTGAACATATTGGCAAAAGTGGGCGAGGCCGAGAAGTAATCATCGCTACTGGGTGAGTCGTAGAACGAAGCGGTATCGGATCCGCCCGACGAGAACGCGGCGGTCGAGTCGAAGCCGGTGGCTTGATAAGTGTATCCGGCGCCGGCCATGGAGCTGTACGTGGAGAGCGCTGAGAACGAGTCGGTGCCCGTCGTATCGAAGCAGGTAGCCGTGTCATAACCGGTCGAGGCATAGGCGAAGACGTTATCAAAGTTGGTCGCCTGCGCGAAGTAACTCGCGCTTCCACCCATAATGCAGTAGAACGGCAGTCCGAAGAAGTCATCGTTGCCTACCGTGTCGTAGATGTTCGCGACGTCGGCACCCGTGCCACCAAAGCCGTAAACGGTCTTGAAGTTGCTGGCAATGCCATAGGTACCGACGGCATTCTGAATCGTGGCATAGTTGGGCTGGATGGTGAATGTGTCGTTGCCACTTGAGTCGAAAAGTTGGCCGATATCGTTGCCACCGTTGAGCGAGGAGGCCGACACGGTGCCGAAGCCGATGGCGTTATTGACGCCGCCGGGGTAATCCATGCGACCGCCGAAACTGGTGGCGCGCCACCAATCGTTGCCGGGGGAATCGGTGAAGGTGGCCACGCTCAGGGCGCTGCCGTACATATCGATGTTCTCGGACGAGTCGGCCGAGAAGGCATAGCCGGCACCGGCGACGGTAATGCCGCCGTAAGAGAAGTCGGCCGACTCGGCGACGTTTTGGAAGCCGAACGATTGACCGACGATGGTCACGCGATCGTTGCCCGCGTTGCCGTGGAACACGATGTTGTTGGTCACCAGCGTGTTGCCATTATATGAGGTGCCGTTGAGCGTGGCGGTAAAGACTTGCAACGAGGTGAAGACAATGCTGAGGGTGTCGTCGATCGCGGAACCGGTCAGCACGAGCGTCGACCCGTTCACTTGAATCGAGTTATCGACCACGAAGATGGTCAGGTTATCGACATCGGCTTGAGCGCCGCCCGTGCCGGAGGAGCCCAGGTCGTTGCTAATCATCGTCAACGTGGCATTGCCGACGAAGTTTGTATCGGGAATAAACTTCATGCCGTCCATGACGGCCGAGATGTTCTGCTGTGATCCGGTGATGACGATGGCGCTGGTGCCGCTTCCCGTCGCGGTCGCGTTGCTGGTGTTGAGCGCGACGCCGTTCGTGAACGGAAGTTGCAGCTTGCCGTTGGTGACCGCGAGCGAGACCTGTATCGGGTCGATGCCAGCGTCGGGATCGATGACGGAGATTTGGTTAATGGGGGAACCGGTGCTGGAGAACACCAGCGGCGTGTTCTTGACGGTCGACGGAGTGGTGGGGAGCACATTGAGCGGGGCCTGATTGAAGGTCGACACCATGATCGAAACGAGGCCCGTGGCAAGCTGGGCCCCGCCGGTGCCGCTGAAGCCGAGGTCGTTGACCGACATATTGATGTAGGTGGCGCCTTCGAAGGTGGGGGGCGGATTGTAGCTCAACCCTTCCAGGGCAAAGCTGTTGATCGCCGCGACCGAACCACGGAAGGTAACGGTCGAGCTTCCATTAGCACCGCCGATGATCGAGATTCCCGACAACGATCCGAGCGTGACCGTGCCATCCACGGCGGACAACGTCACGTCAATCTGGCTGTTCCCAGAATCAAGATCCGACACCGTAATCGCGTTGCCGTTGGCCGTGCTGAAAAACAACGGATGTGCTTTATTGTCTTGCTGCAAGTTGGGGATGCTAATCGTGGGTTGATCGTTCACGGCAATGACGGACAACGACAGGTTGCTGGTTGGGCTATCCAACGCACCGTCATTGACCGAGTAGGCAATGGTGCGGGTCGCATTGCTGGGGTTATTGCTGGCGTTTGCGTAACGAATCGAACGGATCGCCTGCTGATAGGTGGCGACGGACGCCGAACCGAGCAGCGTGAGCGTTCCGGACGTGCCGTCATAACTGCCGACAATGCCCGACTGATTGGTAAACACCAACACATCTTCACCGACAGCCAAGCCGGCCACGATTTGCACCACGGCGCTGGCCTGCGAAACGCTGTCGTAGTCGAACAGTTGCACCGAGTTGTCGAGCAGGATCGACGGCGAGTTTTCATAAAACACGGTCGGAGCGGCGGACACGGTGACCGTTGGGGCGTCGTTGGTCGGAACGATCTGAATCGTGCTCGTGGTGGACAACAGCGTCGAGCTAGCGGACAGACCGTCATCGGCGGAGAACGTGATGGTTCGGATGTCCGTGCTGGGATTATGGCTGGTGTTGCTAAACCGCACCGACCGCAGCGTTTGTCGGTAATTGGCCAGCGTGTCGACGCCGGTAAACGTCAGAACCCCCGCGGTGGCGTTGTAGCTGCCGATGATGCTACCCGAGGCAGAGAACGTCAGCACATCTTGCCCCGAGGCAAAGTTATTCGAGATGCTGACGATGGCCGACGCCAGGCTGCTGTTGTCGACATCCACCAAGCTAAGTGCGTTGTCGATCAGAATTGGGCTGGCCAGCTCGGTGTAGCTCAGCGGACTGTTGGCCACGGTCACGACGGGCGGATCATTGACCGGAGCGACGCTGATGGAGCGCGTGACGGCGAGGCTCGGCAACGGATTGACGTTGCCTAAGGCGTCGACATCGGTGACCCGGAAGCGGATGTCGCGGTTTGCCGCCGAGGGATTGTCGCTCGTGTTCTGGTAGGTGACGGCGCGAAGAGCCGCTTGCATATTGGCGATCGGGACGGCCGAGGTGCCAGAACCGGTGAGCGTGAGCACGCCGTTGGTGTAGGCACCGACGATTCCCAGTTGGTTGGTAAAGGCCAGAACGTCTTCTCCGCCCGAGACAAATCCGTTGGCGATGGTGACGGTAGCCGAGGCCACGAACGGCGAATCGAAATCGATCAAGGAGAGGGTGGAGTCGATGGGCGTCGCCGCCGCGTTTTCAGTATAGGGGAGCGCGGTGCCACTGACGGTGACGATCGGCGCGTCATTGATCGGAATGATACTGACGGTGATCGCCGTCGGCGGCGGATTTGCCGTGCTGTCGGCATAACCGTCGTTGACCACAATGGTGATGGTCCGCGAGGGGAGGCTTGGATTGCGCGAGGTGTTTCGATACACCACCTGCCGCAAGGCACTTTGGAAGTCCGAGGCTTGAGCCGCGCCGGTCGCTTGGAGCACCAGCAAGCCGGTCGCCGGATCGAATCCTGACCCGAATACGGCGATATTGTTGACCGACCCGTTGTACTGCAAGAGATCTTCCCCCGAGATGGAGTACGTGGTCGGGGTGATCGAGATCGCGGCGAACGCGCCGGCCGGATAGGCGATGGCGTCGGGATCGGTGACAGTGATGCTCGGAGCAATCAACAGCGCGCCGGTCGCGTTTTCAGTGTAGATCAGCGAGGTGCTATAGCTGTTGGTTGGAATCGTGGGGGGAGTATCGGTGATGGCCTGAATGGAAATGGCCGTGTTGGCAATCAGCGAGTTTCCGGTGCCCGTATTGCCCAGATCGTTCGCCGAGATGTTCAGGGTGTAAGCACCGGTGGCAGATGACGTGGGAGTCTGGAACGTTAAGGCACTTAAGGTCTGGTTGATGCTTGCGATCGTGTTGGTCATGGTCATCGAGCTGGACAAGATCGCCCCATTGGTACTGAGCAATCCGCCATTATTCACACTGACGGTCACCGTAATCACGCTCGATGAGGCCACATCGAGATCCGAGATCGTGATCGGATTGAACGTGGCCGTGGAGAATCGCTTGGGCGATCCAGCAGCGGCCGATTGGGAAGTTTGCGTGGTGATGGTCGGCGCGTCATTGACCTGCTGAATCGAAAGCGAACGGGCTTGAGCGATGCTGTAGCCGGTGCCGTCGGTGACCGAGAATGTGAGGCTGCGCGTTGCGCTACTGGGGAAGTCGCTGGCGTTGGAGTAGGTAATCGATCGCAACGCAGAGATATAGGCACTGTACGATTGCACGCCCGAGAGCGTGAGGGTGCCGGTGCTGGCGTCAAAGTTGCCATTGATGCCCGACTGGTTGCTGAACGACAGAATATCCTGCCCGTTGCAGTAACCGCCGGCAATCGAGATCAGCGCGCCGGCGATGCTGGCACCGAAGGGCCCTGCGTCGACGTCGGCCAAGGTGAGCGTCGGATCCAACAGCAAGGGACTGCCTTGCTCGACATAGCTGAGCGGCGAGCTCGCGACGGTCACCACGGGGACGTCGTTCACGCTGATGACATCGATTTGGCGCGTGACGGCGACACTCAAGTTGTTCTGCGCGTTGCCGTCGTTGAGCACATATTGAATGGTTCGCGGCAACGTGCTGGGCGTAACACTAGTGTCGGCGAACGTAATGCTTCGCAGCACTGTTTGCCATTGGCTAATCGACGCGTTGCCGTTCAGGGTCAGCGTGCTGCTGGCCGGATTGAACAAGCCCGTGATGCCCCCCGAGGGCGTAAAGCTGAGCACATCTTCGCCGGTGCTGGCAAACGAGTTGCCCGAGATGACCACCGTGGCACCGACGAGATTGGTGGTGTCAAAGTCGTTAAGCAGCAGCGTGGGGTCGACCGCGATGGCACCGGCTTTTTCGGTGAAGGTTGCCGAGCCCGCCGTGACCGTGACCAACGGAGGATCGTTGACCAGCGTGATCGTGACGTTCTTGTTGGTAACCAAGCTGGTGTTGGGCAGCGCGCCGCCATCGTTCACTTGGTAGGCGATGGTGCGAGTGGCGCCGCTGGGGTTGAGCGTGTTCGTGTTCTGATAGGTCACGCTGCGTAGCGCGGTTAACCAATTTGCCTGCGAATCGACACCGGTCAAGGTCAAGACGTGCGTGGAGGAGTTATAGTTGCCCGTGATGTTGCCGATGGGCGAGAAGCTCAACACGTCCTCGCCCGTCGTGGGCGCGTTGGTGATCGTGATCGTGGCGGCAGACAGTGTGGGATTATCGTAGTCGAACAAGCCGAAGCTGGCATCGACGAGTTGGGCTGAAGCTTTTTCGGTGTAGTTGGTCGCGCCGGCCGAGGCAGTGACCACCGGCGGATCATTCACCGCGGTGATCGAGACGGTTTTGCTAGCCAGCGCACTTGTGGCAACGCCATCGCTGACGGCAAAGACAATCGTCCGTGGCGAAGTGAACGGACTGCGCGAACTATTCGAGTAGGTGAGCGAATTCAAGGCGGCCGAATAATTGGCCAACGACGCCGTGCCACTCAAGGTCATCACGCCGGTGCTGGCGACGTAATTGCCGACAATGCCCGATTGGTTCACAAACGACAAGACGTCTTGTCCGGCGGAGAAATTACCAACGATCGAGATTGTCGCGCCGGCGAGCGTAATGTTGTCGACATCGTTCACGAGCAAATTGGCGTCAATGGTTGCCGGGGATCCCGACTCGGTATAGCCGGTGACTGCGCCGGAGGTGGTGATCAGCGGGGCCGAGTTGACGGCGGTAAGGTTGATCGTGCGCGAGACGGGGTTACTGGTGTACAGGCCGTCATCGGCGACCACCGAGATGGTGCGCGGCGCGGTGTTGGGATTTTGACTGTTGTTGACATAGCTGATGGAACGGAGGGCAGTCTGGTAGCCCAGGATCGAGGCCGCGCCGGTCAGGGTCAGCACGCCGGTCGTGGAGTTGAATGTGCCCCGGATGCTGGCTGTGTTCGTGAAGTTGAGCGCGTCTTGGCCGGGGACAAAGTTGCCGGTGATGGCGACAGCCAAAGCGGCGAGGGTATTGGTTTCTTCGGCAAGCAGAGCCGCGTTATCAATGGTCAGCGCGCCTTGCCCCTCGGTGTAGTTCAACGCGCTGGCCGAGAGCGTGACCAAAGGCGCGCCGGTGCCGGCGAGCGGGTTACCGTACAGCGCGATGTTGCCGCCGCCCGGAACCGGCGTGACCGACAGTGTCACGCTGCCGTTGGTGAACGTGACGCCGCCGAAGCCACTGGTGGTGCTGATGAGTTGATTGACCGACAGCGTGCCGCCCGACTGCAACGTCACTCGACCGCCCGTATTACTGGCGTTTCCGGTGCGAATGCCGGAGATGTTGCCGTTAGGGGTGGTCACCGTGCCAACCGTCAGGTTATTGGTGTCCATGTAGCTAAGTTGGCCGGGGCCGAAACTTGCCGCGAGCGTGCCGACATCATTGGTGCTGCTATTGAGTGCGAAGCCACCGACACCGATAAGCCCGAGATTCGTCGCGACGATGTTGCCGGCCGATTGCACCACACCGACGGGCGTGACCATGGCCACGGTCGTGCCGCGCACGTTGCCATTGAGACTAATCAAGCCACCGGTGACGAGATGGAGCAGGCCGCCGCTGGAGGCCGAGCCGACACTGAGATTGTTGCTTTCGACGACAAACAGCCCCCCCGAACCCGCGTTGGCGGTTAGGGCACCGGTGCGCGAGGTGATGGCACCGACGGCGATTGACTGTCCAATGGCACTGGCCGCGCCGCTGGTCAAGAGAATCAGATTGCCGGAGCCGCTGTCGAGCAGCGTGCCTGAGTTCTGACTGATACTGCCGCCGCGCGCGTTGACGCTGATCGTGCCGCCATCGCCGACGACAATGTTGTTGAGGATCGCGTTGCCCGTGCCGCCAGCGGCCGTGTTGGTGGTAATCGACACGGCGCTCGCGCCATTGTTCAACGTGGTGAGCGAACCGGAGTTTTGTGTAAAGTCACTGGCACCCGCTCCACTCTGATTGGCGGCAATGGTGATCGTGCCGATCGAGGCGTTGACGGAAGTATTGAGCGTGATGGCACCGGCAGCTTGGAGGGTCACATTTCCGGCCGTGGTGATGACTGAATTGGCGAGCAGTGCGCCGGAACTCAAGTTCAGCACGCCACCGAGATTGACGCCACTAAGGGTCGTCGTGCCCGTGCCACTCGTTTGGATCAACGACGCGGCAGTGAGATTTCCGAGCGAGACGTTGTTGGCAGAGTTAATCAAGACCGGGCCGAGCCGCATCGTGGTGCCCAACGTGTTGGTCGCAATATTGCCGCCGCCGGCGGTCAACGTGAGTCCCTGGACACCGGCCGCGGCCGCGTTCACGGGACTGGTGAACGTGATGTTGCCAGGACCGGTGCCTGAGTTGGTCGCAATTTGCGTCGAGCCAGCCAGGGTGATCGCCGAGGTTGAATTGAAGGTGACGTTGGCGTTGTTGGTGGTGATGGAGCCGGCGAGCGAGACGGGAGAATTGCCGTTTTGCGTGAACGCGCCACCCAAGGTCATGGTGGATGCAAGCGTCAACGAGCCGTTGTTGGCCGTGGTCAACGTCACGGGACCGGTCGTATCGGTGGTTAATGAACCGGAGATGTTGAGCGAGTTCGTGGAGAGCGAGACCCCCGCGGTGCCGGTGGTGCGTACCGCACCGTTGAGCGTGGTCAACCCGAGTCCGCTGGCCTGGACGAGCGAGGCGGCGGTGAGGTTTCCGAGCGTCACGTTGGTGGCGTTATTGGCAATCGTCACTGCGCCCAGGGGGACACTGCCGCCAATCGAACCGGACCAGGTCGCGGCACCAGCGGCGATGAGCGAGAGGGCTTGCGAGCCTGCGAGCGTGCCATTAATGTTGCCGCTCATCACCAACGTGCTGTTGGACGCGATGCCGATTGACGCCGCGGTGCCGGAGAGCGTGACCGGTCCGCCGAACAAGTTATTGCCGTTCGAGGAGAGCAGGTTGCCGCTGCCTGATCCGACGCCAGACAGAGCCAGGGCCTCGTTGGCAATGTTGATGCCCCCTTGAACGAGCAGCGTGGCATTGCTGGCCACCACGGTGCCGGAGGCGGTCGAGCCGTCGCCGAAGCCCAAGGCGAGCGGATCGCGAACATCGAGCGCACCGGCCGTGATGTTGGTCGCGCCGCTGTAACTGTTGGCGGACAGCAATACCAACGCGGATGAGCCCGCCTTGGTGATGCCACCGGAGCCGGCGATGGAGCCATTAAAGGTTGCCGCCGAGGTTTGATTGACGGTCAGGACCGCGCCATTGTTGAGGTTGATCGAGAGCGAGCCGCCATTGGCCGTGCCGGAGAAATTTCCAACCGTGGTGTTGTTGCTTAGGTTCAAAGTCGTCGCGCCGGCGACGCTGGAGATGGTCAGCAGCCCGTTGGTCGCGCCGAGTCCGTTGGCGTTGGCCACGGTGACAGTCCCCGCGTTGATCGTGCTGCCGCCCGAGTAGCTGTCCGCCGTGCCGTTGAGCAGCAGGGTTCCGGACCCGATCTTGGTCAAGCCACCGATGCCGGTGATATTGCCGGCTTCGGTGAAGGTGCTGGTTCCGGAGACATCGATCGTGCCGCCCGCAGCACCGAGCGCGATATTGCGAGGCGTATTAACATCGGCACTGACGCGCAACGTGCCGCCGTTGATGGTGACGTTTCCGGTGGTGCTACCCAGGGCGCCGTCGGAAGTGATCGCGATGGCTCCGCCGAGAATTTGCGTGCCGCCACTGTACTGATTGGTACCCGTCAGGCTCAATGTGCCGACCCCTTGCTTGATGAGCTGGCCACTGCCGACAATGGTGCCGCCAAACGCGGTATCGACAATTTGATTGACGGTGAGCGCCGAGGCACCGCTGAGATTGATCTGGGCCGTGCCACCGGTAAGCGTGCCGGCCAAGCCGCCGACGGTGGCGGCCCCATTGAGATTGACATTCGTGGTTCCGCTGGCCGAGTTGACTGTCAAGGTTGCCGAGGTGGCCCCCAACGTCGAGCCGGCGTTGACAATCAAGGTGCCCGCATTCACCGTGGTGCCGCCGGACTGGCTATTGGCGGCCGCATAGGTCAAAGTGCCAAAGCCGTTCTTGCTGAGGGTTCCGGGACCGGAGATGGATTGCGCGGTGGTATAGGAAATGCCATTGAGGACATCGATGGTTCCGCCGCCAGCGTTGAGCACGATGGTGCGGGGCGTGCTCATGTCGGTGGTCACCTGCAACGTGCCGCCGTTGAAGGTCAGCCCGCCATTCGTGTCGCCCAACTGAGTCTCCGCCGAGACGATCACGGTTCCGCCATTGAAGAGCGTGCCGCCGCCATACGAGTTGGCGGGGTCGGTGAGGACCAACGTGCCCGGCCCATTGGCGGTGAGTTGGCCGGCAACTCCGCTGACGTTGCCGTTGATCGTGAAGGTCACGCCGCTGGCGGCGTCGAGGCCGCCCCCTGGCGAAGCGAGGACAACGGGACGGAGCAGATTAAACGAGCCGTTGGCGAAGAGATTGCCGCCTTGCAGCGTCACACTCGTGGAGGGCTGGCCCAACTGGTTGTCGAACGAAGCGCTCAACGTGCCGTTCTTGAGCAGCGTGCCGCCTTGGTAGGAATTGCTGTTCGTCAGCAATAGCGTGCCGGAGCCCAGGACCGAGAGCTGTCCAGTGCCGGTGATCGTGCCGTTGGCGGTGTAGATGGTTCCGGAGTCGGGACTAAAGGCACCGCCCCCCGCGCCGAGCGTGATGGTGCGTGTGGTGCCGAACGAGGTGGTGGTACGGAGGGTGGCCGTGGTGGCCCCGCTGTTGATGAGAATGCCCGATGTCGCCACGCCTAAACGCTGATCTTGATCGATCGTGATGGTGCCGACATTGATGGTCGTGCCGCCACTGTAGGCGTTGTTGCCACCGAGCACGAGTTCGCCGCCGCCAATTTTGATCACGCCGCCCACGCCGGTCACATCACCATTAAACGTGAAGGTCGTGCCGGACAGCACATCGAACGTGGCGTTGGTGTTCGACTGGATGAGGGCCGCGCGACTGGAGGTTAACGAGGCAGTCGAGCGCAACGATCCGCCGCTAAACACGAGCGAGCCACTGGATTGGCCGAGATGGGAATTGGAACTGATTTGCAGCGTGCCGCCGGCAAGCACCGTGCCGCCTGAATAACTGTTGGAGGCGTTGCTCAAGACGAGCGTGCCGCTGTCGGTTTTGGTCAAGATGCCGGGCCCTTGCAACGGGCCTGCGAGGGTCAAGGTCGACGAGACGATGACGTCGATCGTGCCGCCTGCCGTACCGAGGGTGATGGTTCGCGGCGAGCTGAAGGTGTTCGAGGCAAGCAGCGTGCCGCCCGATAACGTGACGCCGGCAGCACTCGCGCCCAAGTTTGCGTCCTGCGCGATACTGAGCGTGCCGGCCAGCACGGAGGTGCCGCCGGTGTAGCTGTTGCTGACACTGTTGAGAATCAGCGTGCCGGCACCGATCTTGGTCAACGAGCCCCCCCCGCTGGCCTGGCCCGTGACATTGAGCGCTCCACCGGCGGCGATATCAAATTGACCACCATTGGTGGCGTTGAGAGTGACCTGCCGATTGGTCGTGAAGCCATTGCCCGTGACGCGCAAGGTCGCGCCGTTGTTGAAGGTCAAGGTGCCGGCGGCATCGCCCAGATTGCCATTGCTGCTCACGCTCAACACGCCACCGAGAATCGAAGTTCCCAGGCTATAGGTATTGTTGCCATTGAGCGTCAGGGTCCCGACCCCGGTTTTAACCAATCGGCCGTTGGCGCCCGTGATCGAACCATCGAACGACGAGTCGAACGCCTGATTCATGGTGAGCGTGTTGGCGGCTCCGTTGAGATTGATGGTAGCCGCGCCAGCGAGGACCGAGCCGATGAGTCCGGAGACGGTTTGGCTACTGCCCAGGTTGAGAATGGTTCCGCCCGGGCTGCCGTTGACCGTCAAGGTTCCTGCGGTGGCTCCGAGAGAGACGCCCGGATTGAGTGTCAACGTGCCGGCGTTGATCACGTTTCCGCCGGAATAGTTGTTGCCGGCATTTTGCAGCAGCAGGGTACCCGCCCCGATCTTGGTGAGCGAGCCTGGTCCTGTGATGGCCGCGCCCTGGGTAAGCGAGGCGCCGCCGCTGACGTCAATGGTTGCTCCCAAGGGGCCTGTTGTCATGCCGCGCGCGTTGGAGAAGCTGCCGGTCGCCCGTAGCGTGCCGCCGTTGAAAATGATGGCGTTGCCCAGGCCCAGATGGGCCGAGGAAGCGACCGAGACCACGCCACCATTGATGGTCGTGGAACCGTTGTAAGTGTTACTCAAGCTCGCGAGGGTCAACACGCCGCTATCGGTGGTGTCGAGCCCCTTGACCATCGCGGTGCCGGCGACCGCTTGTTCGAAGGTGAGGTTGCCCGCGCCGCGAACATAAAAGTTGGGTGAACTGAACGTGGCCAACCCGGCGATGGTGGCATTGCCGCTGGTCACGCCGATCGTGGCATCGGCCGAGGCCGTCACCGAGCCGAGGAAGTTCGTGTCGCCGGTGATAAATGCCAACGCGCCCGCACGGGGTACGTTGACCAATGCCCGCTGCGTTCCGTTGGTGGTGGTCGCCACCGCCACCGCGCCGCCACCGCTGGTCGTGGCCACGAGGGCGGGTACGTCAAGCGCACCCAAGCCGTTCACAAACGTCACGGCAAACGGCCCGCCGACGGGACCATAGACGAGCACGTTCGCGGAGCCGACGTTGCTCAAGGATTGCAGCGCGGATTGGAGCTGCGTGGCGGTCCCCTGCGTGAGATCGAACGGCGCGGTCGTTTGGCCGTCGAAGATGAGTTGCATCTGCGTCGCGCCACCGGAGACATTGAGCGTCTGAATTTCGTTGACGCCGATCGATCCGGCACCGGAACCACCCAGGAGCGTGATGGCTTCGTTATTGGCGTAGTTGAGGGTACCGGCAGAGCTGAAGGCCAAGGTTGCACCGATCGCCACCGACGTGCCATTGGACACGGCACCCAATGCGGTGCCACTGGCAACCACCAGCGTTCCGGCATTGACAGTCGTCAAGCCGCTGTAGGTGTTGTCGCCGCCGAGGACGAGCGTCCCTAAACCATTTTTGGTGACCGTCGAGCCATCGATGGCACCGGACACGATCAGTTCGACGTTGCCAGCGCCTTCGTTGGTGATGAACGTAATCGGGCCGTTGCCGCTGATGTTTCCGGTCCAGGTCGCCGGGGCTGCCGTGGACGTGACGCCGGCCGCGATAAAGGTGGTCACGTTGCCACCAAAGTCCATCGCCATCGCGGAGTTCGTGGGACCGGACACGTTCCCCGAGGAGGACGGACCGATGCCGAAGTTGACCCCGGTGATTCCCGAGCGAATGGGCTGGGGCTTGTCGGGATTGGTCACAAACGAGCCATTGTTGAGCACGCTGATCGCCACGGCCCCGACCAACTTGGTATTGTCCACCATGACCAACGCGGAGGGGCCGTCGATGCGGGCATTGCCGATGGTCATATTACCGAGAATGCTCGTGTTGTTATTGCTGGTTAAGAGCAACAGCGAGCCTTCGCTGACAACCGTCGCGCCCGAGTAGCCGTTCGGAACGG
The DNA here is from genome assembly GCA_964652155.1 of uncultured Planctomycetaceae bacterium. GTDB lineage: Bacteria > Planctomycetota > Planctomycetia > Pirellulales > PNKZ01 > CAZZBK01. Next base: position 26,414 of record CAZZBK010000009.1, read on the forward strand.
TGCCTGAGTAGGCGAGGGTGCCGCCACCGACCTTAAACAAGTTGTTGGCCAGCAGACCGGTGGAGACGTTCGTGCCGCGAATCTCCACCCCGATGTTGAGGTAACTTCCGGTGTCGGAATTGAATTGAATGTTTTCCGCGGCCGCCGACGTGGAACGAAGATCGATAAACGGCGTCGCGGGTAAACCGGCCACGATGGCATTGGTCCCTGCGCCAACACTGTGCAGCGCACCGCTACTGGCAAACCCCAGGCCGCTGAGCTGCAGAGACTCGCGGAGGGTGACGCCCCCTTGCAATTCGAGCGAGGCACCGGCCAGAACGACCGTGTTGCTGTTGGCCAAGAGCACGTTCCCCAGCGCGTTATTGTGCTGCACATTCAAGATACCGGCACCAACGGTCGTCTGACCGGTGTAAGTGCTGTTACCGCTGAGCACGGTTCGACCGGTCCCCAAGGTGCTGATACCGGCCGCGGCGGTGCCGAAATTACCATAGGCGACACTGACCAATAGATCATTGGCGGCAGGCCCATCGTTGATCGTGAAGATGCGATTGCCACTGGAGACGATCGAACCATTGCCGGTGATCTGCATCGTCGACTGCGTTGTGGCACCCAGGAGCGCATTGACGGTCACGTTGCCATTGAGCAACAATTGGCTCGCCGAGCCGATCAGAATCGATGAGCTGCGATTAGGCCCAAGCTGTCCCGTAATGGTATTGAAGGCGTCGGTTGCGGCGTTGAGGTTGAGCTGCCCATTGGCCGAGAGCGAGAGGGTGGTCGTCGGGCCAAGCAGGATTTGATTTGCGCCGTCGAGTTGCACCACGCTGGTAAAGGTGCTGGTGTTGTTGCCGACGACCAAGGGTCCACTGAGCGCCAACACGGGGGTGCCGGGATTGAACGTGCGATTGAGTTCCAAGGTGTTGCCGAATGCGAAGTTCGCGCCGGTCAACAGGTTGTTCCCCTGGCCGCTGAACGCGACGGTGCCCGCACCGGTCTCAACCAGTTGGTTGCCCAATGAGATCGTGCCGGAGATCAGGGTTCCGGTGATTTGCGAGGCGAAGTTCAGCGTGCTGTCGGCGTTGGCGCCAACATAAATGGTGTCGACGGCGGCAGCGGTGGCCCGCGCGTCAAACAATCCCAACAGGGTATTATTGCCGGCAACCGATCGAACCGCGCCTTGGCTGTCGCCCATGGCTGTCAGTCCACCGCGCTGACTGGGTCCGCCGATCCAACCGCGTCCGACAGCGATGACCGGTTCAAGCACGGTCACGCCGCCCGAAAAGGCGAGCGCCGCGCCGGCGGTGACGTATGTGTGACCTGTCGTCGCGGCCACGAGCGACGGGACGATGTTCGTGATGGGAACGGGGCTCGTGACATCCATCGACAAGCCGCTGGCCGGTGCTCGCAAGAATCCGCCCAGGAACTCGACGGTGAACACCCCGTCGCTTTGGGCGTTGGTCGTGGCGCTGGTGACGCGAATGGGCCCGACCGAGGCAAACACCGGCAGATTGTTCAGCGCCGCCTCCATCGTGGCAGCGGTCACTTGCAACTGAGCTGGGGTCGTGTTGACAAACCCGATATCGGTCGTTGTAAAAGCATTATTATAGGTGAGCCGGAAGACCGAGCTTGTTCCGGCGTCGGCGAACGGAATGGTGAGAATCTGCTTGGGATTGCCCGACGTCCCCAAGGCATTGTTATGCGCGACGGTGAGCAGCCCCTGCGACACGGTCGTGACACCGGTATACGTGTTATCGCCCGACAAGATCAGTTCGCCAATGCCCGTTTTGTTCACGATCGTGTTGAGCGCTTGCTCGGAGATCGGACCGGCGAGGGTGATGCTGACCAGCGGGTCGGCCACCTGGATTGCATTGGTGGCGCTCAGTAGCGTCGTCGCTCCCGTGATCAACAACGAGTAGGCACCGCCGTAGTCGCGTCGCCCGCCGAGGGTGACGCTGGTCGCGGGCGTGGTCGCCACGCCGATACCCAATGGCATGGCAGACGAGTGATCGCCGCCGTAAGACCAGAGCGTCGTGTTGTTGAGCATCGTCAGGCCGGTGGTGCCCAGCGGATTGTCGACCCCCAGGGCCAGCACCCCTTGGGCAACCAGCAAGCCATTGCCGCCGTCCACCAGCGTGGTCGCCGAGCAGTTCAGCAAGAGCTGATTATCTGTAAACCTGAGAGGCAATACGTTCTTGCCCGCGAGCGTGTTCAGGAACGTAATATTGTAGAAAGCTTCCGTGGCCGTGCTGCTCACCGTGACATTGTTTGTGCCGATGATGCCTTCCAAGGCCGCCTGAATGTCAAAAATATCCGAGCCGCTGGTAAGCACGGATGAAATCGACGATCCCGTCAGCGTGGAGTACACGAACTGAAAGTTGATCAGACCGGTGAGATTGACCAACTGCTGTTCATTGATGAAGCCGAACGAACTGGGGCTGTTAATCAGCATCGCGCCGACACCCGTCTTAACCGCTGCGTTCGTGGCGTTGATCGGACCGTCGAACTGCAGGTCAATCACGTTGGGACCATCTTCGACAATGATTTGTCGGGCGGAACCACCGGTCACGGGCAGTACGATCGGCGCATTGATGCGCGTCGTCCCGCCCGCCGTGACGTTGAGCGTCCCCACGTTCGTGAGCGAGATGGAGCCGGCGCCGGTGCCAAAATCGATGGTGCCGCTGCGCATGTTGAGTTGCGTGATATTCAACGTATGAGACACCGTCGATTGACCTGTGTCGACGATCGAGCCGCCGATCACGCTCACGTTGTTCAGTGTGCCCGAGTTCGAGTTGATATCCAGCACGCCCGAGCGGTTGATCACGACGTTGACGGGAGCCCCGGCAATTTGATTGCCGCGATTGAGACGAATCGTGTCGGGTCCACCGGTCAGGTCGTTGTCGCCGATGATGACGTTACCGATCGGGGCGGAACTGGGTTGATTCAAAACCAACGTCCCTTGATCGACAAACGCGATACCCGAGATGGTATTCAAAAAGCTGCTGGTTAATTCGAGTGTGCCTGAACCCGATTTACGGAACGAGGTCGAGTTGGAGAAGCGACCGTTGAGCGTGAAGTAATCGGTCGCCGAGGGGGTGACGATGGACGCGCCGTTGACGGCGGCGATGAGGCCGCTGTTGACGGTGAGATAGGCCGTGGTCCCTTCGGCACGCAGGGCACCGAGGCCACCGAGCGAGGAGCCTTGGCTGTTGAAACCGGTGCCGTTGAGCGTGATGGTTTCGTTGACGATCGTGGCAAGATTGTAGACGTCGAGCGTTGCTCCCGACTGCACGAACGTGTTGCTTCCGCCGGATAGGACCGTGCCGCCCGTGGTTGCAACGACCTGGATGAAACCGCCGATGTCGGTTGGGGTGACGACCACGGGCGCGACACTCAGTCCGTTGAACGAATTGTAGAAGGTGAGCGTTATTGAACTGCCAACGTCGTCTGCCGAGACATAGCCGTTGACCCCCGCGACGGTCGACAAATTATTCAGACTCGTTTGGAGTTGGAGGGCGAGCGCGTTGGTGGGCTGGTTCGGGTTAAACGGGCCGGCCGTGGCACCGTTGAAGCTGAGGGTAAACGTACCGCCGGTGATACCGAAAAAGTTCAGCGTTTGGATCGTTTGTGACAACGTGGAGCCGAGTGCGTTGTTGCTCCCGGCACCCAATATCCCTTCGGCAATGGTGAAGTTGTTCGAGAACGTGTTGTTGCCGGTCAAATTCACCCGGCCCTCACCGGACTTGAGCACGCCGCGGTTCGACGCCGAGACGATGGGGGCCGTGACGGTCAGCGTACCGCTGGAGGCATAGAGATACGAAGGCCCAATGCCGGCCTGGGCGTTCGAGAGCGAGATTCTTCCGGCATTGCTGGTGGGGTCTGACGGCCCTTGAATGAGATTATTATCACCGGTGTTCACCAACCAGCCGGTGGCAATGTTCAGCGTGCCAAAGTTCTGCAGCGTCACGCCCGACGTGGCAATCATCAAGGAGTTGATATTGTAGCCGCCCAATAGGTCGTAGACGCCGCTCTGGACAATCTTGATGGGCTGGGTGGTCGTTAGCAGATCGGCTGGCCCCGAGGCATTGACGGTTAACGCCGGCTTGATCCGCTGCGCGCCCAAGCCCAAATCGAACCGATCCTCGGCGAAGTCGAGTCCACCGGGGGATTGTGAGTTAACGAGCAGGATACTGGGAAGCACATTGTTCACCTCGCCCAGGTTTCCCAAGCCTGCGGAGAACAGCACTTCGTTATTCATTGCCGTGCTGCCGATCGGATTGCTACCGCCATCCATCAGGACAATGCCAGGATTCGAGCCCGTCAGCCCCAGCGAGCTGTCGAAGTTGAGGGTTCCAAAATCGATTCGATTGGTTCCCCCGGGAGAGACGATCGACGTGAATCGCGAGGGGGTGTTCGAGCGGGTAACGACCAAGCCGCCAAAGGTGGCGATGGCATTGCCAGACGAGCCGTTGTAGCGAAACTCACCACCTCCCAACAGGATATTGACGTTGACGCCTAACGGTGCGTCGGTGGTGGGTTGATCGACCACGAACGAACCGCCGCTGGCGGTGAGCTGCGTCAGGTCGGCGATCAGGCCCGGGCCGCGCACGACGGTCGTGCCCGTAAGATTGGTCCAATACGACTCCGTCACCAGACCGGAAAAGACGAGCGTGCCGGTCCCCTGCTTGATGCCCGCGAAACCCGAGAAGGGTGAACTCACCACGAGGTCATCGTTGGCGTTGGGAATGGTCGAGTCCGAGACCAGGAACGTGCGTGTACCGCCCCCCATCGCCACCGCGCCACCGCTAATCGAGGCGGCGGGGCCCACGCCCGTGGTCACGCCGATGTTCGTGGGGCCGGCCGTGATTCCGCCGGTGGTGATCGAAAGGGAGCTGGACCCGTTCATCAGGACATCGGCGCTCATCAGGTCGTCGTTGTACATCAGCAAACTGGCAACCGATTCGGTGACGCCGGTTTGCAGTTGGAACAAGCCGGAGGAGCCGACCGTCAGGGCAACTCCCCCCGCCAACTGGCCGGTTTGCTGGATGTTCAAGAGATCCGAATCGTTCGTGCCGCCGCCGTCTCCCACGACGAGCGGACCGGCAATTGCGATGTTCCCCTGCTTGTTGAGCTCGAGCGTGCCTCGGGCAATCTGCGTGGTGCCACTGAACGTATTGTTGCCCGCCGAGCCGCTGTACTGAACCGTTCCAAAGCCTGATTTGATAAGCGTTGTCCCGCCACCGCTGGCGACCAAGCCAGAGAAGTTCAGGCTGCTGGCGGAATTATCCGGCGAGATCATGACATTGACATTGGGGAACAACCGCAGGTCGTTGGCCCAGGTATTACTGGAGTTGTCGGTGACGCGGACGCTACCACGATTGCCGAAGCCGAGGCTCCCTAGATCCATTCGCGTGTTGGCCACCGACAAGCCGCCCGACAGGGCCAAGGTGCCCGTGCCGCTGACGGTGATGACCGAGGCCGCCCCCAGCGCGTTTGAGTTGGAGATGGCGAGCACGCCGCTGAGGACCTGAGCGCTGCCGGTGAAGGTATCCGAGGCGGAGAGCAGTACGGTGCCCACGCCCGCCTTGCTGAGGTTGGTGGTCGCGGTTGAGACCTGCGTGATCGCCGTTGGGAAGCGGACCTGATTGTTCAGCGTGTTGTTGGTCAACGTGATCGTGTTGTTGCCGGAGGTTTGCAGCAACGTGCCGCCACTGAAGGTCAACGTGTTGGCTGAATTGAGCGATGACACAAGGCTCTGGGCCGCGGTGCCGTTGAACGCCATGCTGCCGGTGAGTGTGATATTCCCTCGGCCCGCGAAGGTTAACGAGGCGGCGGTGAGGTTGATAGGCGTATTGATCGTTCGCGCGCTCGAGGTCCGCAAGAATGCAGGGCCCGCCACGAGCAGCGGGTTATTGCCCAGGGCGCCGTTGTTGGCGATGTCGATAACGCCGGCCGAGAGTGTGGCGTTGCCGAGCATGGTGGACGAATTGCTCGAGCCGATTTGCATCGCCCCAAGGCCGACATTCTTGATCCAGCCCCCGCCGGCCAATGAGGTGAGTGTCCCGCCAACCGACAGTTCGGACACGATAAAGGGGTCGTCTTGCACGTTGAACGAGACACTCGAAGCGCCCAGATTGAGATTGGCGGTGATTGCAGCGGCGGGAGACGAATAGGTATTGAAAACACCGAGGGCGACAGGAGTCGCCGGGCCAACGCTGAAATTGAGTGGGCCGAGGAGTGTGGCGGTATTGCCCAACCCGCCGAATTGTGCGCTCGACGTAGGACCGTACTTTAACGTGATCGCGGTGGCCGCGCTCGTCTGCCCATACGATTGAGCAAACGAGTTCTGATTCAAGTAGCCGGTCGAATTGATGGTGATGGCGCTGGTGGGGGTGATCTGGTTGTTGTCGAGGAGCAGCAAAAGATCCCCGGCCGTGCCACCAAAGTCGTCGCCGATCGTGATCGTGCCTTGCACGGCGATCGCCGAGGCGGACTTACGCAGTGCGGCCGTGCCATCGAGCAGATTGAAACCGCCGGTAAAGGTGTTGCTGTTGCTGCCCGCCAAGATCAGCGTGCCGGGCAAAACCTTCGAGACGGCAACGTTGCCGGACATGATGCCGATGTGCTCCAGGCTATAACCTGAATCGACACCAATCGAACCGGCACTGGTGAAGTTAAGATTGCCACCCCATTGCACGATCGCGGGGGCCGCGGTGGGATTCAACCGCAACGCACCAGCGCCATTCGAGCCGACACCCCCCAGGACGAGCGTTTCCGTGGGGAACGTGACATTGGGAACGCCGATGATAAGTTGCCCGGTGGGGGCGATACTGGTGGCACCTAGCGTGCTGCCCAAGGCATTGAGGTTGTAGAGCACCACTTCGCCGGCGTTGACATTGACCGGAGCGTTCATCGTGTTGGCACCGAACAGAGCCATGCGGCCCGTGCCGGCTTTGATCCACGGATTGATCGAACCGCCATCGGCGATCGTGGCTCGAACGGCCAGATCTTCGATGGCGATCGTATCGCCGATCGTCCAGGTGGAAGGGACAGTGCTGCCGCCCACGTTCAAATTCACGAAGCCGTCGATGGTCGCGGAGCTTTGATTGCCGAGCGTGCCCGCCACCGTCGAGACGATCAGCGACTGCCCGGCGGCAAAGCCCAGCGTGAGCGTGCCGGTGCTGGTCGAGATGACGCCGCGCCCCACCGGACTGGTGAACAAGGTGATCGAAGAACTTTGCTGCTCGGACGAGGGTGTGGCATTGATAAAATTCCACCGCCCGGTGCTGGCAATGTTGATTGCCACGTTAGCAATGTTATCGCTGGCATTGGTTTCCAGCAGGTCGGCATCTTGACCACCGACGTTATCACCAACCGTCAGCGTGGTCGGCACGGCAATGGCGCTGGCGGACAAGCGCAGCGTGCCCTGATTCACACGGGTAGGCGACGTGTAGGTGTTGTTCGCGCTGCCGCCGAATTCGAGGATGCCCTGGCCCATTTTGACCAGATTGAACCCCACCGCACCGCCACTCACCACGCCGCGCAGCGACAAGCGATCCGCGATCGCACCGCCGGCGTCAACGTTCAGCCAGCTTTCGGTGGCCGCGCCGAGCGTGATCGTCCCGGCGAGGATGGCCGACTCGGCGCTCAGCGGCAGGCTATTGAGTAGGCGAATCACCCCCGTGCCCCCCGTGCCGCTGCCCGACACCACCAGGTTTTCCGAGATGGTGACGTTGCCTGGGGTGACACTGCCCACCACATCGAGTTCAGCGCTGGGGTTGATGGTCGTGTTGCCCGCGGTGCTCCCCAGGGCGTTGCTGGTCGAGACCACGAGCGCGCCGGAGTTGACGGTCAGAGCCGACGTGAAATTGGAATTGGTGCCATTCAGCACCAGAGTGCCGGGCAGGTGCTTGAAGATCGAGGAAGGCGCGGAGGTGGAGGAAATGATGTTGCTGTTGACGGTCAGCGTGGAGAGCGTGTCGCTGGCGATATTGAGCGGCGCGATGACACCGACACTGGCACCGCCGATCGAGACATTGCTTCCCGACGCATTGTAAATCAAACCGGCAGTGCTGCTCACCGACAAGAGCGTGCCGGTCGTGCCGGACAGAGTGATGCCATCGTTCATGAACATCAAACTGTTGACGGTTTGCCGGCCTACAACCGAATCGCTGCTCAAGAGCTTGACGTTCATTGTCTGCGAGGTTGCCGCCGTCATGCTGGTGACGAACGGCGCGGGGGAAATACCCAAGGCCGCCGAGGTCTGCTGCACGAAGTCGGTCGTGCCGCCGGGGCCCAGCAACACGGCGTACGGCGCGACGTTATTGGACGTCCCCGCCAAGGCCGCGGTGAACCGCAGCCGCAGATTACTGCTGGCACTGCCGAGGGCTTGCCCTTCGCCGACCAAGTTGATGAAGGACGACCCGCCGCGCGTCAGGCTGGCCGCGGTGAGGATGGCGCCGGAACCGGTCGTGCCGCTGTTGCGGACAATGATCGCGTCGGAGACGGGGCCCGCCCCGACGAGCGTGGACGTGTTGAACGTAATTCCGCCGACGTTCTCGGTCGACGTGACACCGGCCAAGGTGGCGTTGCCGGGCATCCCCTCGAACAGCAGGGTTGCGCTATTGAGGGTGATCGCCGCCGCATCGGCCACGCGGTTGTCGAGATTGACCTGCCGATTGTCGAGGTGCAATGTGGCGCCAGGCCCCAGCGCGATACTCGGCGTGTTGATCAGCGTGCCGTTGCCCTGCACCCACAGCGTACCGGCATTGAACGTCAATGCGCCGCTAAGCGTGTCGCGACTCGAGAGAATCACGGTCCCCGCGCCGTTCTTGGTCCAGGTCGTATTCGCCGTCAGCGATTCACCCAGCCCACCCGCAAAGGTCACGGTGGCGAGTTGCGGCACGTTTAATGTGAACGCGCTGGCCGGATTGAGGAACGAGTCGAGAGCCACATTCACGGGGCCAGCAAAGGTCACGCTATTCGCGAGCGGCACGGTGAGGGCACCGGCGCCGCCAATCTGAACGTTGTTGGTCAGCGTGACTGGACCGTTCCAGCCCCCCACGCTGGACCCACCGGTTTGGATGGTCCCCGTGCCGAGCGACGAGTAGCTGGCCACGAAGAACGTGGTTCCGGTGTAGTTGATGACATCGCCGGCAAAGGTGTTACTGCTGCCCGAGAACAGCACGCGACCGGCGTCCAAGAATCGCAAGGTGGCGTTGCTGGGACCGGTGACATTGGCTGCGATTTCGGCATCGTAGGCAATCGTGGCCGCGTTGGCATTCGACTGCACTTGGATAAATCGGGTACCGGCTCCCAAGTCGAGATTGCCGGTGATCCGCGCCGGCGAGCCCGCCGCACCCGCCAGGAATAACTCGCCGCTGCTGGCGCTGAGTTGTGTCCCTAAGGTCAGCGTGCCGACCCCGGTGTCGACGACACCGCCGGTGACCGACAACGTGACCCCCGTCGGCGAGCCGATCGTTTCGCTCTGGCCATTGAGGTTCATCCAGCCCGAGGCGCTGACGGTGACAAAGGCCTGGTAGTCGCTGAGCTGATCGCTTTGCACCCAGCGCACGATATCGGCCTGCGGTCCGCCCAAACTATCGCCGACAATCAAGCCGCCAGTGAGCGCGTTGACCCCAGGCGTTTTATTGAGTTCGAGCGTCCCCTCGTTGACCGTGGTGTTGCCGCTATAGGTATTCGCGTTCGATCCGCTGTAGCGCAACGTGCCGCTGCCGGTCTTGATAATGGCATTGGAATTGCGCGAGCCATCGATGATCGAGCCATTGATATTCAGGTCGGGCCCCGCATCGCCCGAGATGTTTTGCACATCGATCGTGATGGTCAAAGCGACCGGTGCCGCGACCGGGTTGGCCGTGGCTGTCTGGAGCGCGAGCGTGCCGTTGATCGTGGCGACCGAAGTCGCGACGTTGCCGCGCGACAACACGGCAATGCTGGCGGGGGCGGTGAGCACGCCGGTGCCGGTGTTGACCACGCTGGCCGAGGCCAAGCTGCCAGCAAGCGTCAATCCACCAATGATGTCGCTGCTGTTATTCAGGTCGAGTACGCCACTCGCGCCGACAATGACGGACGACGTGTCGGGAATCTGATGATCGTTGTTGAGCCGCAAGGTGGCCGGCGTGAAGCTGACATTATCGCCGACAATGATGGGGTTGCTGGCCCAAGCGTTCAGGGCGGTCGGTTTATTGAATTCGAGGGTGCCGGCGGCGATCCGCAAAGGTCCCGTCGCGGTATTGGCGGCCACGCCCCCAAACTCCACGGTGCCCAGGCCGGTTTTGATCAGGTCGCTGGTTCCCGAGATGACGCCGCTGAGCGTGAGCCGCCCGGCGTCGGAGCGGATCGTCGTGGCATTGGAGGTGTAGTTGATCGAGGAATCAAACACGCGATACACGTCCGTGGTCGTACCCGTGAGCGCCACGTCCCCCACCCAAGAATTGTTGCCGCTGATGTTGCGTAGCGCGCCTTGATCGTTGAATCCGTTGCCGATAAGGGTCAGCAGTTCGAGATTGATCTGCACGGGGCCAGCCGTCCCGGCCTGCAATTCGAGCGATGCGCCCGGCAGGACGACGGTCCCCGCCGCCGCCGCGCCGACATTGGCGTTTCCGAGCGCGGCCGAGTTTTGGATATTGAGCACGCCTTGGTTGACATTCGTTAAGCCAATGTGCTCGTTGCTGCCGAGCAACGTCAAATGACCAACACCCGACTTGGTCAGGTTTGCCGTCGATCCCACAATCGAACTGCTCACCGACAGATTGCCGGAATTGACCAGGATCATGTTGTCTGTGCTGGGCAACGACAGCCAGGAGGTCGAGATCTGATTGCCGACACCGTCGCTGATCATTGTCCCCGAGGTGACCGTCAGTTGAGCGCTCCCCGACAGGTTGATACCGTCGCCGCTGAGCAACAAGGCGTTGACCGAGATGGCCCCGGGCAGCACGGTGTTCGCGGTCAACTTAACATTGCTCGTGGCGGTCGCCTTGGTGAGGTCGGTCGTGTAGGCACCGGCGGGCAGCGGCACGATAGCAAAGCCGACGGAGTTGCCCCCGGTGACCGTAGCGAAGTCCATCTCCCCCGGTCCCTGCAAGACGGCTCCCGTGATAATGCCGTTCGTGGCGGAGGTGTTCAACACGCTGGCCACGCCCCCCACGGTCGGCAGATTGTTCTCGACCAAAATCGCATTGTTTCCCAAGGCCGATAGTGGTGCTCCGCTCCCCACGAAACTGACCATGCCAGGGTTCACCGTGGTGCGGGTGAGCGTGCTCATGATCAGGGCATTCTGGCCGGATCCGACGTTCGAGGCGGCGATCGTGGACGGAGCGTTCGGAGCCAGTACGACCGGACCGATGCGTTCGGTGGAATTTGCCACGCCGTTTGAGCCGATCAATTCGACGCGGCCGCCATTCAACGTCACCGTGGCCGAGTCGTTGATGCGATCAAGCCCCGAGGTGGTTGCATTGTCAAGGATCAACTGCGCCGCATGGTTGAGCGTGATGCTCGGCGTATCGACCAACGTTCCCGACCCGCTCAACCGCACGGTGCCGCCGTCGGTGGCCAGGATGACGTTGCCGCTGACATTGGCTGCGCCCCGAATGTTCATCTCGCCGCGCCCCAGCTTGGTGAGATTGACATTGCCAAAGAGGTCTTCGCTCAGCCCTTGGTTGAACGTGGTGACTTGGCCTGCCGCTTCGACGTTGATCGTGCGGGTAATGGTGTTGATTGTGCCGCCGCTGAGCACAACGGTATTGGCGAACGTCAGATTATTCGTGCCGCGGACCGACAAGTTGCCATCCAGGTTGACGCGCGCGTTGACCGTTCGCGCGCCGCCCATGGACTGCAATTCGCCCCCTTGCACGATTAGCGTCTGTGTGCCGGCAAGTGCCGTGTTGCTGCTCAGGCCGAGCACACCCGCCGCCAACACCACCGTACTGGCAATCGGACTGGCCGACAGCGTGCCCGAGAGATTCAAGGTACCCACGCCCGATTTGACCCAGCCGACGTTGTTAAAGCCCCCGATGGCCGACGAGACCGTCAGATCGTTGGCCGTGGCGGGTAATTGCGAGTCGGCCACGTTGATCTGATGCGTGGCGGTAACCAAGCCCACATTCGCGGTTGCCGCGGAGCCGTTGCCAAATTCCGGGCCAAACATCAACGTCGAGACACCGATCGACGCCGCGGGAGTCAAGGCGCTCGATCCCGGTAGCGCCTGCACGACGATATTGCCGCGCACCGACAGCACGCCCGTCGACTGGTCCGATACCGAACCGGCCGTCGTGGCGGCACGCGTGAGCAGCACGAACCCCGTGGTGTTGCTGGTGCCATTCATTTCCAACCGACCCGAGCCGTGGACGGTCACCCCCACCGCATTGACACCGTTAAAATCCAGGCTCGGCAACTGATTGTTTGCCAAGGTTCGGACCATGGCGGTCCCGGCCGCTTGCGTCGAGTCGCCAATGATCACGTTGCCCTGGAAGGCCCGGGCACCGGCCGACTTTTGCAGATCCAGCACACCCTGCGCGACGAAGACGGTGCCGGTGATGAGATTGGAGGAACTACCACTTAATGCGACGGTACCTGCACCAACCTTGGTTAAACCGGTCCCCAAGGCCTCCACCGCGCCACCCAAATTGAGCGAGGCACCCGGGTCTGCGCCGATGGCGGCATTGCCAAGCAACTGCACTTCACCCAGCCAAGACGCACCGCTCACCGAGCTACGCAGCGCGCCGGTACTGGAGACCCCCACGCCCGAGCCGGCGAGCACAATCGGTTCGCTGATGCTCGATGTGGTGTCGACCTGCACCGCCGCGCCGACACTGACCACGGTGTAGCCATTGGCGGTTCCCAAGGCATTCGCGCTGCGCACGTCGACGGTGCCCAGATTGACTTGCGTGAGCCCGTCATACGAGTTGCTTCCGGACAGGACCAAGGTGCCCAGGCCCGTCTTGGTGATGCCGCCGCCGCCGCTGATCGAGCCGCTCGCCGAAATGGTCCCCAAGCCATCGAAGGTCGCATTGAGCAACGTGCCGGTGTTGAGGTTGCCGAGCACCAACGTCGCGGCCGTGTTGCTGACGATAAACGATTGATTTTGCGCCAGCGTGATCGGTGCCGTGATCGTGTCGGCAACGGTCGAGGTGCCGTTGTTGACGATGCCTTCGAGCAACGCAAATCGATTGCCCGAAATCGAATACCCACCGGTGGCAAAGGTGATCGAGCGGAAGCGCGTGTCGTTGGCGAAGTTGTTATTCGTCGTGGTTTGCTGGCCTGTCGAGTCGAAGAGCAGCGCATCGTCGGCCGACGGCGCGGTGTTGCCAACCCAGTTTGCCGGCGTGTTCCAATTGGCGTCGCCGCCCAATCCGCTCCAGACACGGATCGCCATCAAACGACGTTCTTCCAATGGCTCGATCACGGGGCCATGAAAGAACTTCTGTTTGCTCGACTTCCGGGCGCGGGACTGGCCGCAACTCGTGAAGATTCGCTTGATAAAATCCCAGGCTCGATAAGGCACAGCGCTGTCCTTCTAAGCGGGCGCGAGGTGACGCTAACGCACCGAGCAACACGGCTATCCCGCCGCATCACACCCGGAGCACGTTAGTACTGGCCACTTGGTTGACAACTTCATGTTGTGGTTGAGGTTACGCTTTTTGCGTGACGAGGCTCAACGCGACAACACAAGGGGCCATTTGCGCCACGATAAACGGCGCTTACGCGAAACGCAAGGAAAATGCGCGTCAAGGGTTTAAGGCGCGAAACTCACCCCCGACAACACGCCTTACAGGTGGTGCAAAGCGGCCGACTCGACCTGCACCCCAACGAGACACCCAAGTCAGACTGGTCAGACAACTTGAGCCGGAAACGCGCCGAGATTGGCGCAAGCGAGGGGCCGAGGGGGGATTTTGAGCCGAGACGTCCATCGCCCGAGCGTTGCTCACGGCTTGTCGAGCGAACCGGCCCGCCCGAGAGTGATGGCTCTCGGGAATTGAGCGTCGCGCTACTCGACGGGGTTCAGCGCGCCGAGAATTTTGCCACCACTCTCGTACCAACCGTGGGGTGTAAAGCGGCACCAGGTCAGGTCCATCAGCAACCTAAGGCTCTGCCCGCCTTGAACTTCCAACTCGGCAGCCACCCACCGATAGGGAAGCGACTCGGGATGAAAGAAGCTCAGTCCGGAGAGCGAGAGCTGCTTGCCGACGACTGTCAACCGGTCCCCCGCAACTTGGCCAAAGTCATCCATCGGCTCGACGACGAGCAATCGAGGATAGTGAAACCGCCGCTCCGAGCGGTGCTCGGCCCCAGACGCATTCACATCCAAGTTCATGATCAGCCGCTCGACCGCCTGGCGGTGGTCGTAACGTGGCAAGACGAGACGTCGAGTGCGCGTGCTGGAAGAATTGGCCAAACGAGTTGCCATGCTGTTGATCCACGGACCCAATTCGGTAGCCTGAACGGCCGGAAAGACGAGTTCGCGGCCCGAACATCACATTTGGGACGCAAAGGATATCTAGGTCAGAAACCGTGGGGCGTCAAATCTCGACGGCCAAATTTATGGGCGGGCTTTTGGGGCGGTGATCGACTGCAAATTGCGCCGAGCCTGCGCACTTTCCGGAGCAATCGTTAAGATCAATTGGAGCAGTTGAGCCGCCCGGCTCGTATCTCCTCCGGCATGACACTCGACGGCCCAGTTGTTCCACGCGGCGAGCAAATTGCGTCGCGCGTCGCTGTGCCCCGCAAAGAGCCGCAACGCTTTCAGGTTCGAGTCGGCGGCGGAGGCAAAATCGCCCCGCTCGATCTGGTTCACCCCTTGATTGTAGTACATCAAGGCGACCACCGATGTGTCATGTAAATTGTGTGTCACCATTGACTTACCTGCAGACAGTCGCGGCAAGCTGGTACGGCAAGTCGGCTCAACGATCCAGTCCTGGCCATTGACTTCGAGCCGCACGTTGACATGCGCCGGCTGATACTGGATCGAAGCGTTGCCGCCAATCGACTCATCGAGCCAGCGGAACAAGATGGCTGCGGTGAGGCAGTCATAATCGCCCCGATCGATCGTTTCGCGCAAATCGCTTTCGACGGCGCGGTACTCGCCGCGAAACACCTGGTCGTGGAGGAACTCGACAATGAGGCGAGCGCGTTTCAGGGGGTCCGTTTGGTCCCGAACTTGGTCGTGCAACCGGTGTGACCAGAGGCGCACTTGCCGCCGATAGCGGCTCAACGAGCCTTCGTCACGCACGCCGCTGGCAACGAGGGCCGCCGTCAGCAGGTCATGCTCCTCCAGCGTGCCGTCGTGACCGTCATGCAACAATTCGCGCTCCAAGCGGTTGAGCGACGCGTCGTCGAGCAAGGTCGAAAACACGACGGCACCACGAGCGACGGGGTTGCTTAAGCAGCTCCCCAACGCCAACCACCCCAGAGCAATCCACCAGCTGCGCCGCAAACTCACAAACCCATCCTCGGTCAAAAAAGCGGAGCGGGGGACCGTTCCATTGTTCTCAGAGGCACTCGAAAAATGGGACGGTCCCCAGCCATGTTGTTAGCTGCTCTAAATCTACGATGCAAAAAAGCATCAGGCAGCAGGGCGCAAACAAAACCGCCGAGGATTTTACTCCCCGGCGGTCTAAATGAAACGATTGCAACGCACGTTCAACGTGGCTTACAGGTCGCCCGTGATTTTCACGAGCGATCCGGGACGGTCCTCGGCCGGGCTCTTGGCCGTACCGATCAGGGTCACGTACAACGATCCGTCGGGCGCGAAGGCCAAAGCCGTCGGCTTGTCGAGCGCGGTGATCAACTCGGCTTTCACGGTCAACTTGTCGCCATCGAGCTTGGTGTCGAGCCGGAAGAGGCCCCCTTTGGAGTTTTCCATCCAGGCGTAGTCGACTGCGTAGAGCTTACCGCTCTTGGGGCTATAGGCCACGCCGGCGATGTCGAACAAGCCGGTCTCGGCCTTGGCAACCAGTTTGCCTTGGGCGTCGTAGATCGTGAGCAGACTGTCGCCCGGGACGTTCATCTCGCCCATTTGCCCAATGACCAGACGACCTTCCTTGTCGGCGGTAATCGCGACCGGGGCATCGACGTTCACGGCCACCTTGGTAGCGATAAACGGCTTCAGCGCGCCGGCTTTGCCGCTGGCGTAATCGAATTTGAGCACCCAGCCTTTGGTGTCATCGCCATTGCTGGTGATGTAGGCGGCACCGTTGGCCACGGCGAGACCGTAGAAATTCCCCTCACCCTTTTGCGACGCTTCGCCCGCCGCGATGGGGCCCAGCGTCTGCTTGGCGTCGGAGACTTGAATGGCCTTGCCTGACTCGGGCACGGCGAAAATATACGCCAACTCCTGGCCGTCCGGTTTGCCACCATCGCCGACGGCCAACGTGTTCTGATCCAAGAACGCGACGCCCAACGGTCCGATGTCGACCATCGGCCCCTTGCCATAAATGTCTTTGGTGAACCCCTTGATCACCGAGTGGGCCTTGTCGGCCGCGGAGGGATCGAGACGCAAGATGCGCAAGGCACCGCTGTCGGCGATGAACAAGTGCCCGGTGCCCGGCTGCACGGCCAAGCCCGAGGGATTGAGCAAGCCGGCAATCACCGGCGCGACTTTGACCTGGGCCTGACACACCACGGGCAAGGCGGCCAAGGCCAGGCAGGCGACCGCAATTCGATTCCATGACTGCAACATCAAAAGACTCCTTCAAACAAAAGTCGTTGGCTAAGCAAAAATCAGAACCACGTCGAGGAGAACGCTATGGCGTTACAGCCCCAAGGCCTGCTGGACACCGCTCATCACCCACGACGGCTAGGGAAGTTTCGGCGGCGCGATCAACGGGTACTTCGCGCTCGCAAAGCCTTCCTTGAGAAACACCACCAAATCGCTCTTCTCGGCCGCCGTCAAATTGAGCGGATAGATCTCTTCATCCAATTGCGGGTTGGGAGTACCGCCACGACTGTAATACTCGACGACGTCTTCGAGCGTTTTCAGTCGGCCATCGTGCATGTAGGGCGCCGAGCGGGCGATCTCACGCAAGGTCGGAGTTTTGAACGCGCCGCGATCGCCGAGCTGCTTCGACACGGTCAGGCGTCCCACGTCGGGCTCTTTGTCGTTGATGCCGACGCCAAGGTTATGGAACCCATTGTCGCTCAGGTTGGGGCCGACATGGCAGGCGCTGCAATGCGCACGATTGAAGAACACTTTGTAGCCGCGCTGAGCCGCTTCGCTCAGCGCCGACTTGTCTCCTGCCACGAATCGGTCGAACGGGGCGTCGCCGGAGAGCACGGTCCGCTCGAATGCGGCAATCGCCTTGGCGATCGCGTCGGGCGTGGCACTCGTGCCGAACACGGCCTGAAATTGCTGCTTATAGCCCGGAATGTCATTGAGTCGCTTGACGGCCTCGTCGAGTGTGAGGTCCATTTCGATCGGATTCTGGATGGGTCCCAACGCCTGTCCTTCGAGCCCCACGGCGCGACCGTCCCAGAACTGCAACGGATAGTAGGCCGAGTTCAACACGCTCGGCGCGCTGCGCCCGCCCTTTTGGCCACGCACGCCCGTGGCAAACGCCTCGCCGTTGCTCCAGCCCTTGGCCGGGTCGTGGCAACTGGCGCAGCTCACCGTATTGTCGCGCGACAATCGCGGCTCGAAGTACAGTTGCTTGCCCAACTCGACCTTGGCCGGGGTTTGCGGGTTGTCAGCGGGTATCTTCAGCGGGGCCAGTCCGCGCGGCAACGACAATGACGCCGCCTCGTCGGCTTGAGCCACCGAGTTCCATGCCAGACCAACAATGAGAAGTGTTGACAAGCTGATGCGCATCACGAACTTACTCCGTAAATCGTCGAGATCCGTACACGGCTTGAAAAGCCGGCCAACTCATGGGAGGGGCCGATATTCTCACCCAGCGCCGAGCCCAGGGCAAGCGGGCCGCTCAATTTCCTAATGCGAGCACGCATGCTCAGGCGGGCGTCACTTCCGGGTGTGCCGCTTCGTAGGCCGAGATTTTGTCGGCCTGTTGCAAAGTCATGCCGATGTCGTCCAAGCCATTGAGCAGGCAGTGACGCCGGAACGGGTCGACCGTGAACGGCACAATCAGCCCAGCCGAGTCGCGAATCGTGTGGTCCTCGAGACTCACGGTCAGCTCATAATTCGCCGTCGACGTCGCGCGGCGGAACAACTCGTCGACTTGCTCCTCGCTCAACTGCACGGGAAGCATGCCGTTCTTGAAGCAGTTGTTGTAGAAGATGTCGGCAAACGAGGGCGCGATGACCACGCGGAAGCCGTAATCTTCGAGCGCCCAGGGAGCATGCTCGCGGCTCGACCCACAACCGAAATTACGTCGCGCGAGCAGAATCGACGACCCACGATAGGCCGGCTTGTTCAACTCGAAGTCGGGATTGTCTGTGCCGTCTTCCTTGAAACGCCAGTCGAAGAACAAGAATTGGCCGAAGCCCGTTCGCTCGATCCGTTTGAGGAACTGCTTGGGGATGATTTGATCGGTATCAACATTCGGCCGATCCATCGGACAGACCCGGCCGCAATGAGTGGTAAATGCACGCATGAAAGGTTACCTCAAGATGACAAACCTAAATCGAAAACCTCGCTAACCGAGAGCGTAAACTCGCTGAGCACCGTGGGATCGGCGAGCTGCTCGGCGGCGCTGAACAGTTGCGGCTTATCGCCTGGGTGATGCACGGCGATCGTGCGGCTCGTGGGGCTGACGACCCAGACCGAGCGGCAACCGCTCCGCAGCCAACGCTCGACTTTTTCTTCCACGTCGGTCCAACGATCGTTGGGCGAGACAACCTCGACGGCTAAATCCGGAGCCCCTGGGAAATAGCCTCGTCCTAAACCGGAGGACAATCGAGCGCTCGAAATGAACGACAGGTCTGGTGCCAACACCGTATCAGGATCTCTCTCGATCAAGAATCCTGTTTCGGCTCCAAGAACCACGCCCTGTTTATGCTGCTCGACGAAGCTACCTACGCGAACTGTCAATCGGGCAACAATTGAACCGTGAAGTGAACTGGCTGGAGTCATAATTCTCAATACCCCGTCAATGAGTTCATAGCGCTCGCTGCCCGAGGGGAGCTGCTCCAGCTGCGCGGCGGTGAAGGGGTGCGACGTGACACTCATGGCTAGGCCTGGTCGTTCCACTGGCGAACATCGACAAAGTGCCCCTCGATCGCGGCGGCGGCGGCCATCTCGGGGGAGACCAAATGGGTGCGTCCCCCTTTGCCCTGCCGGCCTTCAAAGTTGCGATTGCTCGTCGAGGCGCAGCGCTGGCCGGGGGTGAGCGTGTCGGGGTTCATCCCCAGGCACATGCTGCAGCCGGCCTCGCGCCACTCGAAGCCGGCCTCGCGGAAGACCCGATCGAGTCCCTCGCGCTCGGCTTGTTTTTTGACCAACCCGCTGCCCGGCACGACCATCGCATGCACGCGCGCGTTGACCTTGCGCCCCTTGACCACCGCGGCGGCGGCACGCAGGTCCTCAATGCGACTGTTGGTGCAGGACCCAATGAATACGCGGTCGAGTTGAATCTGAGTGATGGGCGTTCCGGCCACGAGTCCCATGTAGGCCAAGGCTGCCGCGGCCGACTTGCGTTCGTTGTCGTCGGCAAACTTGGCTGGGTCGGGCACCGCAGCGTCGATCGCCGCCACCTGTCCCGGGTTGGTGCCCCAGGTCACCTGCGGCTTGACCTGGGCGGCATCGATGATCAGTGTCCGGTCGTACGTCGCGCCGGCATCGCTGGGCAACTGCCGCCAACGGGCCACGGCGGCATCCCAAGCCGCGCCGCGCGGCGCGAACTCGCGCCCCTTGACGTAGGCAATCGTTTTCTCGTCCGGAGCGATCATGCCCGCCCGGGCACCAGCCTCGATCGTCATGTTGCACACGGTCATTCGCTCTTCCATGCTCAATGCCCGGATCGCCTCACCGGTGTACTCGATGCAATAGCCTGTGCCGCCATCGGTCGTGATCTCGCCAATGATGTACAAAATGATATCTTTGGCGGTCGTGCCGCGCGGCCGCACGCCGTCGACGCGAATCTCGAACGTCTTGGGCCGATACTGCAACAAGGTCTGCGTGGCCAGCACATGCTCGACTTCGCTCGTGCCGATGCCGAAAGCCAGCGCCCCCAGGGCACCATGCGTTGCCGTGTGACTGTCGCCGCATACGATCGTCATACCCGGCTGGGTGATGCCCAACTCCGGACCAATCACATGCACGATCCCTTGCTGTGGGTGGTTCAAGTCATAAAGCCGAATGCCAAATTCCTGGCAATTATTACGCAGTGTATCGATCTGTTGCTTGCTGATGACATCTGCGATGGGCAGCGAACGGTCGGTCGTCGGCACATTATGATCGGGCGTGGCAAACGTGAGTTCCGGGCGACGCACCTTGCGCCCCGCCAAGCGCAAGCCGTCAAACGCCTGCGGACTGGTTACTTCGTGGACCAAGTGACGATCGATGTACAGAATCGCCTGCTGGCCAGGCTCTTCGTGAACCACATGAGCGTCCCAGATCTTGGCAAACATCGTGCGCGGAGCATTTGAACTCGTCGAAGTCATCGGACCATTCACCTGAAAATCGCTTGAAAAATCGTGTGGGAGCGGGGGCAAAACCAGCCCCGCGTAATCCTCGCCAACGAACTAGTCATTGTATCAGCCCTCGGCCTTCTCGACGAGATGCTCGCCGCGGATCGATTGGGCGTAAATTCAGCAGGCATTTCGACATGGATCGGGGCGATCTCTGCAGATAATTCCATTGACGGACACTCATCGAACGCCGTAGATTAATAGGCTGTAATGTCTGTGCTCGGTACGGGTGTGACTGCGGAGGTCGAACCGTGAGCGTGCCAGTTAATCATGACGACGTCCAGGCTGAAGGCGCTGCAACATCGAGTCGCGTCACGCCACCGCCGTTGCCAGCGCCTCCCCCACTGCCGGCAACTCAACCAGCCGACGAAGACGATGAACTCATCGACGACTCGCTCGACGAAGACGAAGACGATGAGGATGAGTACGAAGACGAGGATGACAGCCCTTCTTGGCGTCGCCGGTCAGTGATCTTTCTCGCCTCGTCGTGTAGCGCTTCGATGTTTGTTCACGCGCTGACACTCATCCTGATGGGGCTTTGGCTATTGCCGATCGTCAACAAAGACACACGGCAGGAAATTGTCTCGAGCGTTGAAGAACGACCTGACGAGGTGATCACTCAAAAGCTCGACGAAGAGATTCGCCCCAGCACCGAGTTGTCACTCGTCTCGACGTCGATGTCGGCCGTCCAGGGTGCCATGGGCTCGGTCTCGGCGCTGGCCGAGCCGCAGCAACTCTCGAAGCAGGTGACCATGAGCACCGTCACGACCGACGTGAAGGTCGAGGTCGGCGAGGTGAACGTGTTCGCATCGAACGGCAAACATCTCTCGCAAGAATTGCCCGAGGGAACGCTGGGCGAAGCGGCCGCGATCGCCGACAGCTATCAGGAGGCGATGGATCGCATCACGCAAGAGATTCTCAATCGGCTCGCTAAAGGGAAGGTGCTCGTCGTCTGGCTCATGGACGAATCGCAGAGCATGGAAGACGATCGCGAGGAGATTAGCGCTCGCATCGAGCGCGTTTACCAGGAGTTGGGCATTGCCTCGACCGCGCGGGGCGACGCGCTGGCGACGGCGGTGTGCAGCTATGGCAAAGGCTTCAACGTCCATACGCCTGCCCCGACATCCGATCACCTCAAGATCATGGAGGCGATGCACGGTATCCAGAATGACCCGTCTGGGGACGAGATGCAGTGCCAGGCGGTGAGCCAAGCCATTCAACGCTACCGCGGCATCGCGCAGCAGACACAACGTCAGATGTTGCTCGTCATGGTGAGTGACGAGAGTGGCGACCCCGCCACGAACGTGCAGTACTTGGAGAGCACGATTGCCGAGGCCCGCTCGGCGCGTTGCGCGATTTATGTGCTGGGGCGCGAGTCGGTGTTTGGCTATCCGTATGCGTACATGGTCTGGCGCGATCCCGAGAAACCGCAGTTTGGCCCTTACTACTTGCGGATCGATCGCGGGCCGGAAACGCCATTTCCCGAGCAATTGCAGTGGGACTGCTTTAACAAGCGGAACGATGCCCAGCCAGCCGGTTTTGGCCCCTACGAGCAGGCGCGGATGGCGCGACAAACCGGGGGCGTGTTCTTCATGCTGCCGAGCCCCGAGGTGCAACTACTCAATCGCAGCAATCGCAAATACACGCTCGAAGCCCTGCGACCCTATCTGCCCGACCTGAGTTCCCGCGGCGATTACGCCTTCGAGCGTGACAAGTCGGAGTTGCGGGCCGTGGTCTGGAAAATCATCAGCGATCTCAACCCCTGGAACCATCAAATCTCGCGACAGCTTGAGTTGCCGCGCGGCTCGTTCAGCATCCAACCTTCCGAGTTCAACAAGCAGGCTCTGGATTGCATCGAACATGCCAAACGGGTCGTGATCTATTTGCAGGAAGCCGAGAAAGCGCTCGACAAGGTCAAGCCGCTGAAAGAACGCGAGTCGAGTCCACGCTGGCGCGCCAATTTCGATCTGGTTTACGCGCAGGTGCTCGGGTATCAGGTGCGGTGGTTTGAGTATGGTGCCTACTTGGATGCCTTTCGCGAGCAGCCCAAGCCGATCAAGAACGTGCTGGGACCGTCGCGCCCCACCAACGGTTGGTCGCTGGCGTTCCGCAAGGAGACGATCACGGACAGCCTCAACGGCGAGCGACGCCAACAGTCGGAAGACTTGTTGCGTCAGGTGATTCGCGAACATGAGGGAACACCCTACGCCGTGCGCGCCCAATGGGAACTGGGGCGACCGTTCGGCGTCACGCTCAACGAGCATCACTCGCCACCGCCGAGGGTCGACGTTCCTGGCGGCCGCCCCGGCGTCAAGCCGCCAACGCCTCCGAAGCTCTAACGACGACGATCGTTTTCGTCCGACTGAGCAAAGCCGAAGTTCTCCGCGCCGCAGATCAGCGTTATCTGGGGCATCGCTTCATCTAGGGCTTGGCGGGGAGGGCGTCGTTGAGTTGTTCGACAATCTCAAACAACTCGTTGAGCCGCGAGGTCTCGAAGGCGCTGAGCACCGCCGGCTTCAACGCGGCCAGGGAGACACGCGAGTTGTTTCGCACCATCGCGCGACGAAACGATACCAGCACCCCCAGCACCATGCTACAGACAAAATCCAGGTCAGCCGCGTCAAACACGACGGCCGTGGGGCGCATGGCCGTGAGTTGCGTCAGCGCCACCTGCAAAGGATCGGCCGACGGATATCCGGCTGAACCAACCAGGCGGACAATCGTCACGCCATCACGTTCGCTGGTCTCGATATGCAGTTCGCTCGTCATGATGCTCACCCACTTTTTGACCGAGCCTTGTTCTGTTCTTGTTTCTCGTCTGCTTGCAGTTCCGGAGGCAACGGCTTAGGCCGGGCTGTCGCCCCTTCGCCATACTGCTGCCAGAATAACGCTTTGAACGGGTTGACACCAGGAAACTCGGCCGTTTCATTGACCAATTGTGGCTGAATCGAGTCCCACCAGCGGTCGTATTCCCCGTCAAGTTTGGTCACCACGTCGGCGTGGCGGGCCGAAACGTCCTCTTTTTCACCCGGATCCGACTGGATATCGAACAACTCCCATTTTTTGGCGTTGGTCTTGTTGTCGCAGACCAGATGCCAACGCTTAGTACGCACGCTGCATCGAGCGTACTTATAGTCGGCCACCTGGCCGCGCGGCCAGCGTCCGAAATGCGTGAACAAGGTTCGTTCCGCCCATTCGGCTCGTAAATCCTTCATGAGCGGCACGAGACTGCGTCCCTCGATTTGGCGCTGGACGTCGGCGTTGATCTTAGCACCGACGAGTTGCACGATCGTCGGGAAAAAGTCGATATGCGCCGTCAAGCGATCGCAATCAGCCGCTGGCAGGGTCCCTTTCCAGCGCCACAGTGACGAAGCCCGCGTGCCCCCCAGCCAGGGCGTGCCCTTCTGCCCACGCATGCCCGCGTTGAAAACCTTGACGCCCCCCGTGCCACCGTTGTCGTTCATAAAAATGATGAGCGTGTCGCGATCCAAATCCCACTGGTGAATTTTATCGAGCAGCCGCCCGACGTTATCGTCGATGTTGGCGACCATGCCGAGGTATTTGGCCGTCGCGCGATCGACCTTGTCGGCATACCGAGCTTCGTCCTCGCGCCGCACTTGCAATGGCGCATGCGGCGCGTTGGTCGGGATGTAACAAAAGAACGGTTTCTTGCCGCGGACCGAGTCGATCCAGCTCAGCGCCTGCTGAAAGAAAACGTCGGTGCAGTATCCTTGCGTGATCTCGAATTTGCCGTTGTGCAAGATCGCCGGGTTGAAGTAGGTATTGCCCGGCGCATCGCCGCAACTGCCCACGTACGACTGCCCAATGCCGCCGGCCCCGTGAATGAACACCTCGTCGAACCCGCGACGATTGGGTTGATGGTCCGCTTCGTCGCCCAAATGCCACTTGCCAAAAATTCCCGTCGTGTAACCCGTCTGCTTAAGCACCTGGGCGAGCGTGATCGCGTCGAGCGTCAGCCGTTCGCGCTCGTTGATCGTATGCGTCACGCCGTTGCGAAACTCATGCCGGCCCGTGAACAGCGCCGATCGGGTGGGGGAGCAGGTTGGGCTGACATGAAAGTCCGTGAAGCGAAACGCTTCGCCGTGCAAGCGATCGAGGTTCGGCGTCTTCAGCAGCGGATTGCCATGCGCCGATAGATCGCCATACCCCTGGTCGTCGGTGAGGATGAATACGATATTCGGTCCACTCGTGGAATCGGCACCGTGCGCGGACGATTCAACGGACAACGACCATTCGAGCAGCACGGCAATAACCATGAGCAGAGCGATTCGATGCAGTACTCGGCCGAGCAGAACGAGGATGTGCTTGATTCGGCTCGGATGTTCGGCAGCTTGCATCATCGACCTCAGTGGGGGAAACGAACCGGAGACGGAGCGAGTTCTAGGGTAACTTGAGGGCTTTACGGTCAAAGCAATATCGGCTGCAAACAGGTGCCCGTCAATGGTTTGCAGGAAATGCTCGATGAGCTGACCGCTCGACCAATGGCGTCCGACGCAGAGGGCCGAGCGAGAACCACGACAAACGGGATCTCGCTGTTCGAGCGATCGTAAGCTACAGCTCAAGGACGCAATCGCAGCGTGATATACTCAGGATGACAACTCGACCCACCCGACAACCCCTGAGGGGAATATAAGCGATGAACCGGAGAGAATTTCTAGCCGCGAGCAGCGTTCTGGCAGCATGGGCGAGCGCGCCCCTTGCGGGAGCAGAATGGCAGCCGAGCCAACGATACCCCGACCCGCTGGTCAAGGTGATCGATCCGAGCTTTACGAAATATCGCTTGAATCTGGCCAAGGTGGAGCGAATCGCCACGGGCCTACGTTGGAGCGAAGGGCCGGTCTGGTTCGGCGACGGCCGGTATCTGCTGTGGAGCGACATTCCCAACAACCGCATGATGAAGTGGGAAGAAGAGACCGGCGCGGTCAGCGTTTTTCGTAAACCTGCGAACCACTCGAACGGCAACAGTCGTGACCGGCAAGGACGACTACTCACCTGCGAGCACGATGCACGGCGCGTAACGCGCACCGAGTACGATGGCTCGATCACGGTGATCGCCGACAACTATCAGGGCAAACCGCTCAACTCTCCGAACGACATCGTGTGTAAATCGGACGGCTCGATCTGGTTCACGGATCCTCCCTTCGGCATTCTGGGCTTTTACGAGGGGCACGTGGCACCGGTCGAGTTGCCCACGAATGTCTATCGTTGGGACCCCACGTCGAAGCAACTCGCCGTCGTCGCCGGGGATGTCAATCGCCCGAATGGCTTGGCGTTCTCACCTGACGAGTCCCGGCTGTACATCGTCGAGGCCGGCGTGTCGCCCCGCGCGATCCGGGCCTACGATGTCAGCGTTGATGGCAAGCAACTGGTCAACGGTCGCGTGTTCATCACGGCCGAGCCTGAGGGGACCCCTGACGGTTTGCGCGTTGATATCGATGGCAATCTATGGGTGGGCTGGGGCATGGGCCAAGAGGGACTCGATGGCGTGTCGGTGTTCAATGCGCAAGGCAAGCAGATCGGCCGCATCGACCTGCCTGAGCGGTGTGCCAATCTGTGTTTTGGTGGTCGGCACCGCAACCGGCTTTTCATGTGCGGCAGCACGGCGATCTACTCACTTTATGTGAATACACAAGGCGCGCCGGGCGGGTAACTCGCGGCGCCGCCCCAGAGCGATTAGCGCAAGGCGTCGAGCGCACGCAACCGGATCGTGCGTAGCGCGGGGATCGCGCCGCCGATCACGCCCATCGCCAAGGCGAGCAACATCCCCTTGGCCAGCGTGTCAGGGTCGACGATCAATCGGAGCACCACGAACTTGCCACCCCCTTGACCACTGGTGACGATGCTGTTGGCCGTCAGGCCGTGTGTCAAGCAGCCGGCCAGACACCCGGCAATGCCACCCAGCAGAGCGATCATCACCGATTCGAGCAAGAACGCAATGAGCACGTGAGGGCCACTAAAGCCCAGCAGCCGCAGGACTCCGATATCGCGTGTGCGCTGGCTGATCGCCGCGAACATCGTGTTCATGACGCCAAACACACCGCCCACTGCGATCACCACGGTCAGAAACATGATCGCATACGAGAATTGCTTGTTCGTGTCGTTGAGGCTGTTGAAGTAA
The DNA here is from genome assembly GCA_964652155.1 of uncultured Planctomycetaceae bacterium. GTDB lineage: Bacteria > Planctomycetota > Planctomycetia > Pirellulales > PNKZ01 > CAZZBK01. Next base: position 53,145 of record CAZZBK010000009.1, read on the forward strand.
TCAACTTCGGTTTGAGCGTTGACGGCAGCCTTTTTGTATTCGTTGTTGAAAAAGTCGCGTAACTTTTGGGCCGCGGGGGCGTCAGCCGCCTGGGCCACGAGCGACGAATACGTCTCTTTGCCGAACATCGGGCCGACGAGCGCTCGCTTGGCCCAAACCTCCGAGTCGAACGTCATGCCCGAGCTGCGCATGACCCCCGTGATGACCCAGGTGCGTTCATTGAGCGCGAAGGTATCGCCCACCGTCAGTTGTTCTTTAACGGAGATTGCGTAGCGATCGCGCGCGAGCTCGCGGGCCAATCCCTCGCCGACGACGACTTCGATCGCCGACTGGCTCTGTCCGGGCTGTTCTCGCACGCCTGCTGCTGAAAACCAACTTCCTCCGTCGTGCAATGCAATGGCATGCACCGCGCCGCTCAGACGCGGATCATCCAGGCCACGCACCTGCAAGAAACGCCGCTTCGGACGACCCGGCGGCGGGTTCTCAATCGGTTGGTTGACCACCAGATACGTCTCACGACTCACCAACGGACGGTTCTCTTGGCGCAGGATGCCTGGTTGGTTCTCGATATCTCCCACGTCAGAAAACCCAAGATTGCTAAAACTCTCGTCGGTCGCACCCTCGGCCAGAATAATGACGTTGCCGCTCTGCCCGCTGTTGCGAGTGAGCTCGGCCATGCCGTTGACAAACGCCAGCATGCCGACCAACAGCGCCGTGACTAACATGAACGCTAGCGCCGTGAGAACCGTGGTGCGCCAACGGGCCAACAGGTTGTTGATGTTGTAACTCAACGGCACCCGTCCAACGAGCAACAACAGGGCAATGAGCACGATTCCCGCTGACAGGGGCAACACGACCGGCGACGACAACAGATGCTGCAACATGTTTCCTCGCGCTGGGCTCAGTTGACTCTCGCAAACACATCCGATACGCGCACGCTGCGGGCTTGCCAGGCGGGCATGAAGCAACCGGCCAGCGCCGCCACAATGCCCAACGCGGGGCCCCATAGCAATGCCGCGCTGGGGATCAGAAACGCGCCAAAAAATGCAATCGGAAACTTCAACCCACCGTAGACGACATTCACCACCAGCAGCGTGAGCGAGGCGCTTGCCAATCCGCTGAACAGCCCCAGCACGATCGACTCGCCAAGCACCAGCAGCAAAATCTGATCGGGCGAAAAGCCCAGCACCTTCATCACGGCGAATTCCTGCTGCCGTTCGCGAACGCTGATGCTGATCGCGTTCGAGATGACCAGCGACAAGGTGACCAGAATGGCCGGCGACAGCAGCCACCGCATGCCCCAGACTATGTCGCGATAGGCTTCGAGAAAGGTCGAGATGCCCGACGCCTGGGTTTCGATCTTCACCGCAGGGGCGCTATAGAACGGGGCTGACATGATCTGGGAGGCGGCCAATTGAAACGCCTGCATGTCCTCCACCCTGAGCCACACCAGATTCAGGCTCTTGCTGGCCATCGGATGTTTTTGGCCCGCGTGCGATTGTGGGTAAGCGTCCATGGCCGCCGTCAGGTAGTCGATGTGGATCGCCGCGCTGTTGTTGTACCGCCCGTCGGGAAAGACGCCGACGATCTCGACTTCGAGCTTGATGTCCTTGTAGTTGAAGCTATGCAGCACGAAGCGATCGCCGAGGCGCTTGCCGATGGCTGAGAGTCGGTCACGACCGATGATGATGCCCTGACGATTCTGACTCATCTTCTCGACCGCCGCGCGCAACTCGGCAAGTTGTTCGCCGCTGAGCGTGTCGAGATCATCCATCATCGTGAGTAATTTCTTCGGTTCCAGGCAGAAGGCAAACACGCTATTCTCGCGGGTCCGTTTGTCGGGATCGAGCGAACCGCCAAGAAAAGACCAAGTCATCGAATCGAGCGGATGATAGTCGCCGGGCTGCTGAGCCGCCGCGTCACTCAAGCTGGCCGCGTAAGCCAACGGCATTTGGCTCGGGATACGCCACTTCTCGGTGATGATCGCCTTGAGGTTGTTGGCTTTTTCGCTCGTGGCCTGATCGAGAAACGACAGGATCGACCACACCAGCGTAACGACCATGACGAGCACCATCGTGCCGAGTGTCGTCAATAGCGTGCGGAGTGGATTCCGCAACAGGTTTTGCGCCACCAGTAGCCAAAGTCGCATGATCTCTCGTGTCCTCTGAGCGAACAGGTCCAGACTCCATCCCGAGCGCCAGCACTAGGTCCCGGCGTGTCCGACGACGGGCGTGGGAGCGTTGACCAGTTCTCCCTTTTCCAGATGCAGGATACGATCGGCCCGCTGAGCGGCTCGTGGATCATGCGTGACCATGATGATGGTCTTCCCGAGCGTACGGCGCAATTCGCCCAGCAGGTCGAGAATTTCCTCGGCGCTGCGTGCGTCCAGGTCGCCGGTCGGCTCGTCGGCCACGATCAGGGCGGGGTCCGTGACAATCGCCCTGGCAATGCCCACCCGCTGTTGCTGCCCGCCAGAGAGTTGCCCCGGCTTATGGTGAATCCGATCGCTGAGCCCCACCATATCAAGCGCCGTGAGCACTTGCTGCCGTCGCTGGGCAGCCGACAACGGCAGCAACAGCAGTGGCAGTTCTACGTTGCGGTAGGCGCTGAGCACGCTCATCAAATGATAGAACTGAAAGATGAACCCGACCGTGCGTGTCCGCCAGCGAGCCAATTGCGACTCGGACATGCGTGAGATGCACTCCTGGGCGACCCAGACCTCCCCTTCACTGGGCTGATCGAGTCCGGCAATCAAGTTGAGCAACGTGGTCTTGCCGGAACCGCTGGGGCCCATCAGGCCAAGGAACTCGCCGGCGCCAACCTCGACCGACAGGTTGTGGAGCACGTCGACCCGTTCGCTGCCACGACGGAAATGCTTATGCACGTTTTCAACGCGCACCAAAGGCGCTGGGTGAGCCATCTGTGTACTCGTCCAGGATCAAATAGTGAGTTATCGCTCGGTGCTGCCGTCGGGGGCGTAAAACGACACGATCGCCCCCATCTCCGGCTTAAGAAACTGCCCTTCTTCGGCAGCCGGAACCCGTACTTTGACGCGCACCGGAACGGCCCCCTTGGCGCGATCGGCAATCGGCATCAGTCGCGATACGATGCCCTCGTACAGCCGATCGGGAAACGCTTCGGTGCGGACCCGACAACGCTGTCCAACAGAGATCTTGGCGATGTCTCGTTCTTGAATCGCCAGATCGACCTCAAGGTCCGACAGATCGGCCATCTCGCACAAGCTGAACGAGCCATTGAACGCCAGGGCGTTGACGATGTTCCCTTCCTCGGCGTTCTTTTTGAGGATCGTGCCTGAGATCGGAGCCACGATGCGGCAGTTGTCGAGCCGCCAGCGGGCTTTGTTCAACTCGGCCTCGGCCTGCCGCACGTCGGCTTGCGCCGCGAGAATGCGCTCCTCGCGCGGCCCTTTACGCAATAATTGCAACGCAAACGACAGCCGGTCAATCCGCCGCAGCGTGGCCAGGTACTGAGACTCAGAACGTTGCAACTCTTGTTCAGTGGTGGCATTCTGTTTCGACAGCTCACGCTGACGGCGCAGGGTTCGTTCCAGATCGATCACTTCCTCCTTGGCTTGTCCCAACTCCGCCTCGGCTTGGGCAATCTCCTCGGGACGACTGCCGTTCTGTAATTCCGCCAATCGAGCCCGGGCCGATTCATGTGCCGCCGTCGCGCGCTCGACGTCGCGCTGGTATTCGATGCTCTCCAACTCGGCGAGCACTTCGCCTTTATTCACGCGACGACCTTCTTCCAAATTCAGCCGCACGACCATGCCCGTCACCTTGGGGCTCACCAAGATTTGATGTGCCGGTACAATGTAGCCTTTCGACTCGAGCACGATCGCGGAGGATGGCGTCACGGGTGACACAACGTTTGACGACGCGGAAGTTGTGCTGGCTTTTGCCACGACGGCAGGCTCGTTAACCGTCGCTGTTGCTGCCGTCGGTTGCGTGTCCGCTGAGGGGGAGACCACGAGTTGCCGCAGCCACAGGCGGCTGGTCTCGTTGAGCCAGACCACCGCGCCAAGCCCTGCGAGCAACAGCAATGCGAGCCCCCAACGCCCCCAACGAATATTCGTCGTCGTGACCACTGCCGGGGGAAGCTTGAGCGACAAGACCCGCTCGCGCAGCTCGGCATCGTCCGAATTCCTTCGGCCGTCGGTTGTTGGGGCGGGTTGTGTACTCGATGTCGGCATATGTTCGGTCAACTACAAGCCAATGACAGTTGAACCACGCTCCACGCGCTCATGATACAGGTTGCAAGCTCCGTGGCATCGTCCATATTTTAACCCTCAGGCGACAGATGGGCACTAGCGGTTTTTACTCAAACACCCCCATTCTGTCTGCTTTCGCTTCTGTTGCGTGGGCCGCGAATGTTTCGTTCGCGTTTGAATCAACGGTTACGATCACGTAAATTGGATCAAACGACGGTTCTCGAATGACCGTTGCTCCGCGTGAGATGCTCCCCGATTGCTTTGCCCACCGTTATTCCTCAACCCGCGATGGTTTGATGCGATTCCTGTTTGCTAGGGTCGTGATCGTTGTGCATGCGGTGGCTTGCGTGGCCGGCGCGGTTGACTCGCCAGCAGGGGTTGAGTTTTTCGAGGCCAAGATTCGGCCGGTCCTCGTCGAGCATTGCTACGCCTGCCACTCGGCACAGTCCAAGCGGCTCGAAGGTGGTTTGCGACTCGATTCGCCAGCCTCAATTCGCCAAGGGGGCGAGTCTGGCGCAATCGTGTTCCCCGGCAAGCCTGCCGAGAGTTCGCTCATCGCCGCGGTGGCTTACTCGCCCGACGCCTCGAATATGCCCCCCAGGGGCAAATTGCCCCAGCGCGTGATTGACGATTTCCGCCAGTGGGTCGCGATGGGGGCTCCGCTGCCGCCCGAGTCGAGCAGCGTCGCCTCGGCACCGAGCAAGCGGACGATCGTCATCGATCAAGCGGCGCGCGACTTCTGGTCCTTCCGCCCGCTCCAGACTCATCCGCGGCCCGTGGTGGCCGATGCGACGTGGCCTCGGCGCAAGCTCGATGGGTTTATCCGCCACAAGTTGGAGCAAGAGCAGCTCGCTCCGGCTCCGTCAGCCGATCGACGCACGCTGATCCGCCGACTATCGTTCGACCTGCTTGGCTTGCCTCCCACGTATGAAGAGGTTGAATCATTCGTGGCCGACACGTCGAGCGACGCTTACGAGCAGCTCGTGGAGCGACTGCTCGCATCGCCCCATTACGGCGAGCGTTGGGCGCGGCACTGGCTCGATTTGGCCCGTTATGGCGAAGACCATCCCACGAACGAATCGACGTGCAAGCCGCCGCGATTCGCGTATCAATATCGCGATTGGGTGGTGCGAGCCCTCAACGACGATCTGCCGTATGACGAGTTCGTGCGACGTCAGTTGGCCGCTGATTTGCAGCCGGGCTTACCACCCTCGGAACGGGCGGCAACCGGTTTTCTCGGCCTTTCGCCGGTCTATCACAAAGAGCCCAAGCTGGCCGCCGATGTGATCGCGGTCATCGCCGCCGATGAATGGGACGAGCGGGTCGACATGCTGACGCGCAGCCTGCTGGGGCTCACCGTGGCCTGTGCCCGCTGTCACGATCACAAGTTTGACCCGATTCGCACCCAGGACTATTACGCCCTGGCCGGTGTGATGGCGAGCACGCGGCTTGTCGAGCTGCCGTTGGTCGAAGCCCCCGACGAGATCGCGTGGAAACTGCAAGACAACCACGAGGCGATGGTCGACACCGAACTACGATTGTCCTACGCCAAGACGATGCAGAAAACCGCGCAGGAATCGCGGCAGCCCACCGAGCCGTACAACGAACCGATTCGCGTGCTCGACGAGAAGCTCAAGGCGCTCAAGGCCGAGCAACTATTTTCCGGTCCGATTGCCAATGGCGTGCGCGATGCCAGTGTGTGGATCGATGGGACCGACCCGGCCTGGACATCACTCGTCTTTCGCGCTCGGGTGCCTCGCGACCTGCCGGTGTTTGTGCGAGGGAACCCGGCCCGACCGGGCGAAATTGTGCCGCGTCGGTTCATCGAGGCACTCTCGAAGGGCCCGCCCCAACCTTTTAAGCACGGCAGCGGACGACTCGAACTGGCCAACGCCATCGTGGGCGAGGCGCGCGGACTCACCGCCCGGGTGATTGTGAATCGCGTCTGGGGATGGCACTTTGGACAGCCACTCGTGCGCACGCCCAGCAACCTAGGGGCGCTCGGCGACGCGCCCTCGCATCCAGAATTGCTCGACGATTTGGCCGCGCGGTTTGTCGATGCCAACTGGTCGCTCAAGTGGCTGCATCGCGAGATGCTCCTGTCGGCCACGTATCGGCTGTCAGCCGTCCACCCGCTCGCGCTTTTGCAGCATGATCCGGCGAGCAAAGACGGCGGTAATCGTTGGCTCTGGAAGATGAACCGACGCCGCTTGGAGAGCGAGGCCTGGCGCGACGCGGTGCTCAAGGTCACGGGCGTGCTCGATATGACCATGTCGGGTCCAAGCCTGAATCTCGACGACGCCAAGAACACCCGCCGCACGATCTACGGCAAAGTCAGCCGACAGAACGTGGCTGACGTATTGCGGCTGTTCGACTTTCCCGACGCCAAGCAGCATGCCGAGGAACGCCTCGCCACGACCACCCCCTTGCAGCAATTGTATTTGCTCAATAGCACCTTCATGCAACAGAGCGCCACCACGCTCGCGGCGCGGGCCACGCAGGCGTTCCAGTCGGGCGATGCACGGTTGCAAGCCTTGTTTCGCTGGACATTGCAGCGTGATCCAACGGAGGCTGAGCGCAACGCGGCACAACGCCTGCTGGAAAGTCCGGCGTTGAAACAGGATGAGGCCTGGCGGCTCATGGCGCACGGCCTGCTTGCCAGTAACGAGTTCTTGTACGTAGACTGAACGTCATGTTCGAGCCATCATTCAATCGCCGCCACGCATTGGGACTCCTCGGAGGTGGACTGGGGAGCGTCGTGTTCGCCGACCTGCTGCGCTCCGTCGCCCAAGGCAGCGCATTGCCCACGCATTTCGCGCCGCGCGCCAAGCACGTGATCTTTCTATTCATGGCGGGCGGCCCATCGCATCTCGATCTGTTCGACCCCAAGCCTGAGGTCAACAAGCGCGCCGGTCAACGCCCCCACGATGTGCAACTCCGCACCGAGCGCGTCACCGGTGGGCTGCTCCCCTCGCCGTTCACGTTCGACAAGTGCGGCCAGAGCGGCTTGGAAATCAGCGAGTTGCTGCCCCGTTTCCGCACCTGTGCCGATGATGTCTGCCTCGTGCGATCGGTGTTTGGAGTGAACCCCAATCACGCGCCAGCGGCCAATCACTTGTTCTCCGGCCGGATCGATCAGATTCATCCCTCGCTCGGTGCCTGGGTCTCCTACGGACTGGGCTACGAGAACGATTCGCTCCCTGGCTTCGTGTCGATCAAAGAGGGGGACACCGCCTCGCGATACGTTCGCAACGGTTACCTGCCGGGCGAATTTCAGGCGACGCCGATTGACCCGCGCGTCCCTGACGCCGCTAAAATGATCCGCCACCTGCGCAACGACAAGCTGCCCGAAGGTCTGCAACGCGAACAACTCGAGTTTATTCGGGCACTGAACCTCCGGCATCGCGAGGAGCGACCGGGGGACACGGCACTCGCGGCTCGACTCAAAGCGATGGAGACCGCCTTTGAGATGCAATTCTCGGCTGGCGAGGCCTTGAACCTGGCGGGCGAAACCAAACCGACGCGCGATTTATACGGCGAAGGCTGGCTTGCCAATGGCTGTCTGGCAGCCCGGCGGTTGGTCGAGCGCGGCGTGCGTTATGTGCATCTCGAGGTGGGCAACTGGGATCATCACGACAAGATCAACACGAACATTCGCAAACAAGCCGCGGTGATCGATCAGCCCATGCAGGCCTTGCTCGTTGATCTGAAACAGCGAGGCCTGCTCGACGAAACGCTCGTCGTCTGGGGAGGCGAGTTCGGCCGCACCCCGGTCTCCGAGAACGGCGACGGTCGCGATCATAACCACTACGGCTTCACGATGTGGTTAGCCGGCGGTGGCGTAAAAGGTGGCCATGTGCATGGCGCCACCGACGACTTTGGCTTCAAAGCGGTCGAGAATCGCGTGAGCGTCAACGATCTGCACGCGACCATTTTGCACCTGCTGGGCCTCGATCACGAGCGGCTCACGTATCGCTACTCGGGACGCGACTTCCGGCTGACCGACATCGCCGGCAATGTCGTCCGCGAGATCATCGCGTAAGCGACTCTAGTCAACACATCAGCCGACGATCACTTCATGCCAAAGAAGTCTTCGAGGTTGATCTTGAACGCGGGTGACGGCGGCGAAACTTTGCCGTCGGCGGTCGTGTAGGTCGCAAAGAGATAAAAGTTCTGGTAGGGCCGGAGTCCACGCAGCAACAGCCCTGGCTCCTTCCAGGCCTTGCCTAGGTGCAGTGCGCCGCGACCGTCTGCATACGGCGCGACCCAGATGTCGTAGTGCTTGACATCGGCCACTTTGGCAAAGTGAACATAGCACTGCGTGCCGTCAGCCTCTTGATTGGGGAGCGTGATCCGGTCGATCTTCATCGCCGCGCCTACGCCGGAGTCGCGCAAAGTTGCGATCGGATTGCCCAGGCCGGGCACGTCTTTCGGCACGCTCATGTGAATCGCCGAGAGTCGCACCGCCTCGCTCGAAGCGTCGAACGGGGTTTCGTATTCGGCGAACAGGTCAGCGAGCAACACGTCGCCACGGTCGGCCGGCTGCGGGTCGTCGACGTACATGACATGCGTGCGGCGCTCGACGACGATCTTTTCGAGTGCAAGCGGCAAGTCGACATTGCCGTAGCCGCTGCTGTAAGGCCCCCACCAGGCATTGCCGGACTCGCGAAATTGATCGTAAGGACTATTGGCCGGCAGTTCCATCCGCAGGTAACGCCAGCCATCGAAGTTGAAGCTGGTCCAACTGTGCAGGTCATCGCAGTTCCAGGCACCGCGCGTGCCGACGCTGATCCATTGCTCCCCCTTGGCATCGCGCAGGAAGTACACGACCCGCCCCCAGTCGCCAGCGGCGCGCACCCATAGCCCGAGATGCGAGGCCTTGCCGACAATTGCGATCGGTTTGGCCGGCTTGAGCACCGAGTAATACGGGACGAATACGCGATCCTTCTCAGGAGCCGGAAAATGGACTGCCAAGGCCTGGCCCCCTTGTTCCTTGGGCGCGTCGACCGGTTTGGCTGTCATCGCGCTCGAATAACGGTAGATATACGGCTTGTGGCTCGTCTCGTACTCACTTTCGCGCTGCGTGCTGATCGTCCACGAGCCGTCTCCCACATTGGCCAATCGCGTGGCCAACTCATCGGGTTCCGCGTCGCTGTGGTCGGGTTCACCGAGTGAAATCTGAGCGTCGCTCGGCAACCCCTCGATGTAACACGGGGATTGATCGATGACGAACGTAGCCTGGCCGGCGAGTTTATCGACCGCAAGCGGGTTATCCATCTGATCGTAAGCGGCGAGCTTGGCCCCCTCGGGGAGCTTGATGTGTACAGGCCGCGAGCCACGCAGAGTCCACAGCACGTGCACCAACTTGCCGGTGCGATAATGCTTGAACTGCAAGGCAAACACGTTCAGGCTGCCGGTCGGGATCCACTTGTTGAAGTTTGCGCGGTTAAGATGCCGCGTCAGCGTCGCCAGCGCCGCATAGGCTGGCTTGGGAGTTTCAAGCGACACGCGATTAAGCACGCCAAAGCCGTAGTGCTGTTCACCCCAATAGCTGGCCGTGTCGAAGGCGGGGAAGCCACCGTTCTGGATCGTGACACCGTAGACCAGCAGCATCAGGCTGTTGCGAATCGTCAGGTCGGCATGCTCTTGGTCGGTGAGCGCGCCGGGTCCGCTGGGGACACAGGGCCCTTCGTACATCGGCAATAGCGGCTGCTTGATGCCCGCCTCGCGCATTTCCTTGCGGGCCATGTAGAGCCGATGCAGCGAGACCTGATGGAACTGTTGCTCGGGCAGGCGTTCGAAGCAGGGTATGTCGACGCAGACACCGTCGAGCAGTGGAGCGATTTCCGGGTTCTGCCGCAAAAAGTGAATCACGAACGCAGGGTCGCCGTGGGGCAACAGACACTTCACCTGCGGGAACTCTTGGCGGACGATCTTGGCCCCTTCGACAAACCCGCGCAGGAATAGCTCATAGCGCTCGCGTTCGTAGTCGCTAAAAATGTGCTCGCTTTCGCCAATAAAGTGCGGGAAGATGCCGTGCGTGACAGGTCCGATCGACGGCTCGGGATAAAAAGACAAAAACAGCGGTCGACTGTTGGGGCCCGGTTTCGATTGCCGCTCGGTGAGCGTTTTGACAAAGTTCTCACGCGCCTTTTCGAGTCCGAGTGTCTTCAGTTCACCGGCGAATTTAGCGGTCACGTAATGATCGCCCGCACCGGCGAATTTAAGCGTGAACAGTTTGAATTGTTCCATCACCTTGCGAGCTTCTTCGCCATGTCGCGCGGTGTACTCCTCGAACGACCCGGGGGTCGACTCAATGCCCGCCTTGGCCATCACGAGGAGTTGCTTGGCCGCCGAGGGGGTATGATGCCCGCCCCCCCAATTCCAAAAGCCGAACAACGGACCTCGACCGAAATCCCAATCGCCTCGTTCGCGCGTGTCGCTCTGCAAGTAAGCCAGGCTCATCTGCTCGACCGTTTCCTGATCGCCATCGGTGACGGTCACCATCGCATCATGGTAACCGTACGCCTTGGGTTCAAACGTGAACTCAGTCGAGGCCGTGCCACTGGCGGGCAACTTGACGATCGCCGAGTGGGTCGCCGTACCGCGCCCCAGCAGGCCGTGTGAGACAAGTTCGACTCGCACGTCGCGCGCACCTCCGCGACGATTGGTCAGCGTGACCGTGTAGCGAGGTTTCTCGGGGGCGGTCCAGACATGCGCGTAGGCGCTGGCCTGCACGGTCACGCCAACCGCCGCGCGCTCGGCTGTCAGCGCATAAATGTGCACGCTGCTCGGCAATCCAGCCGCGTGCTCACTGTAGTACATCGGGTCGGGCGACGCGCGATAGAGCCTCACCTGCTTGGTCAACTCGACATCAATGAAGTCGAGGTCCTCAAACTCCGCGAGCGCGGTCGACTCGATGGGGATCGACACGCGAAACAGCCGCCCCTTCTTGCCCGAGGTTGTTTTGATCGCAATGGCGTCGCCAGCATTCGACTTGGCCGAGAAGGCCGGCACGCCCGAGGCAAAGCTCTTGGGAAACCCAGCCTGAGCGCGATAGAACTGCGCCGTGACGATCGGCACCTCGTCGGCGTCATTGTCGGCCGCGGCGATCAGATGCAGCGCGCGATACCGGGCCATCGGCAGCCGGACGGTCAGACGGGCCGGATCTTTGAGCAGCGCGCCACCCCAGCGAGACGAGACCGCATCGGCACCGCGACCACTGTAGCGCCCCGCGAGATTGCCCGCGCGGAACCAACTGGTGCCGACGTCGACATGATCGTTCCCATCAGCATTGGATTCGGCCAACTCGAAGGGAATGCCCGCCGACTCGAACCGCGGCGACTTGGCGATCGAACGCGGGTCGACCGCCTCGCCATCGATCCGTCGGGCGTTGAGAATGCTTTGCAGCGAGACGGGATGATAGACCCAGCGAGGGTCGAGCGGCGCGGCCTTCTCGGTGCTGGCTTGCATGAGTTCGATGTGCGGCGAGAGCGTCAGCCGCGCCAAGCCACGCGGATCGACGGACGCCGCGGCGACACGTGTCAGTGGAATGCCATCCAGGGCCAACTCATAACCTTGCTCGCGCAAAATCACATCCAGCGTGAGCACCCGATCGGCGAGCGGTTTCGAGGCGACCATGTCCGCCTCGACGTTGGCGCGCAGAGACTCGGGCCAGGCGAGGCTCCGCTCGACGACGAACTGCGGTTTGTAGATGCCGCGAGTCTCGGGTTGCCGCGCCGTCGAGTTGGGGTCGTACGCCACCCACGTTACAGACGTGACGCTGGGGGTGACGGTGATATAAGCCCCTCGTTCCTTGAGGTCGGTCGGGTTCTTTAACCCCAGTGCGAGCGTGATGCCGCTGCGTTGGGATGGATCAACACAGCGAAACTGGAGCCGCACGCGAGTGTCGGCCGTGAGCTCGCTGGCCGACACGAGCAGCAATGACTTGCCGGCACTGGTCACCACCGAGCGGTCACCCTGCTTGCCGACGGCGGCGACATTGCCTTTGATGTCGGCCACCCGCCAGGCGTCGGCCGTAAAGACACTCGCGGGGATGGGGGTCGCATCGGCCGCACGGAGCGATGAACCCGACAAAGCATCCATGAACGCAAGCGTTAAGGCAAGAAGACAAATGGCGCGATTCACGAGTGGCCTTCCGATAAAATGGTGGGCTGATTCAGTCTTGTTTCACGGGCACGTTAATGACGAGCGCGGCGACGCGATGCACGGTCGGGTTCATTGGGGCAGGAGCATGACACTTCAGACACGAGGCGAACAAGCTGATCGAGCCCGCGTGCCGATAGACCCCCTTTTCGACCCGCTCGAATTCATCTTGCCCTTTGGCCAACTCGCGGGCGGCCTGCTTTTCGAAGTCGTCCTGCGGTTCATGGCCCAGCGTCATGACCTGCGCGTTGACCGCCATCCAGCGGGCCTTGATGTTTGTGCGCAGCGACAGATCGGCGAACACTTCGTCCAGCACGCGGGACGGGACTGGCATCCGGCCATCGTCCTTGAAGTAGCGACGGTGCAGGGCTTGCAGCGTCGACTCGTAGGTCTCGTGCAGCAGCCGAGCCTGTTGCCGCGCCGCGTCGACGCTGAGTTTCGGCGCGGCGTCCTCCTTGGGCTCGGCGTGGAGCGGCGAAAAACCGATCACGAGCACCACGAGGGGCGGCAAGAAAACCGTTGCGAGCAGGGTATAAAACCGGCGATGAATGAACTGCATGACGTGGTCACTTAAAACATGCGTTGTTGAATGCACGCATCATAACACCGCACGTGCGAACACGACACCATCAGGCCAGGATCTGCCGGATTGGATTGCCGCCGTGCGAGATCGAGATGGGCCGATCGTTGAGATCGTGAATGATCGTGTGCGGATCGACACCCAGCAGTTGATAGATCGAGGCGACGATATCGCCCGGCGAGACCGGATGGTCGGTCACATAGGCGGCCGTTGAGTCGCTCGCGCCGAGGACGTAGCCCGACTTGACGCCGCCCCCCACCATGAGACAAAAGCCGCAGCCAGGCCAGTGATCGCGGCCGGCGGCACGATTGATGCGCGGTGTTCGTCCCATGTCTCCCATGGCGACCACGAGCGTGCTATCGAGCAGTCCGCGCTCTTCGAGATCGGTCACCAGAGCCGAAAAGATCGTATCGAAATTTGGAAGATTGAAGTCGCGCAGCAGACCAAAGTTGTTGGCGTGCGAGTCCCAGTGGCCCGAGCCCTTGCTCTCGGTCGTGAGCGTGATGAATTTGACGCCCGCCTCGACGAGCCGCCGCGACAACAGGGCGCACGAGCCGTAGAGCGAATCGCCATAGCGCTCGCGGACCGCCAGCGGCTCTTGAGTCAGATCAAAGGCCAATCGCGCGCGATCGCTCGTGAGCAGATCGAACGCGCGGCGTTGATTGCCGCGCATCACGTCGACCACGCCGGTCGTGTTGGCCCGGGCAAAGCGCTGGTCCACGTCCGTGAGCAACGACTGCCGACGGTTTATGCGGTCGGCCGTGATCCCCTCCAACTCGCCGAAGGTTGGCGGCACGGGCACGCCGCGCGGCGTCACAGGATCGTAAAAGTTCTTGGGCTCCCGTTCGAGCTGGGGCTCGCAAAGGGTCATCAGCGGATCGTATTGGCTCCCCAGGTAGCCACCATAGGGCCCCGCGCGACGCAACGCCTGGCTGTAGCCGGGATGGGCTGGCATGCAGACATAGCCGGGCAAATCGTTGCGACAGATACCCAGGTACTGGCACACGGCCCCCATGCCGGGATGGTCAGTTCGCTTGGCAAAGTAGTTCTCGCGATCGCTGCCCCCCGCAAAGCCCGTGAGCAGCGCGTAGGGATTATGACTGTTATAGCCGTGTGACAACGAACGGATGAGCGTCACGCGGTGCATGAGCTTCGCGATCTTGGGCAAGTGCTCTGCGATTTGCACGCCACCGAGCGACGTGTCGATCGGCTTGAACTCGCCGCGCACTTCGGCCGGCGCGTCCGGCTTGAGATCGAACATGTCGATGTGACTAGGGCCGCCGAACAAATTGAACAGCACCACCGACTTGGCACGGCCCGGGCGTATTGCGGCGTGGGCTGTGTGCGGAGCAAGCAGGTTGGCTCCGAACAGCGAGAGTGCCCCGGCGCGCAACACATCTCGGCGACGGAGACCGTCACAAGCCGAAACCGTGCGACCCAAAATGCTGAGCATCGTGATTGGCCTCGCTGCCTAAGGTGGGTTCACAGGGTCGTACCCGGGTGGCGAACGACCGGCAGGTGATGGGACAGTTTATCTATCGGCCAGATTCGATGGATTCTAGCTGGAATTAGCCGTCGTGACAAGCGTTATCGCTGACCAGCGGCGAGGTTGCACGCGATTGGCATGTGCAGACGTTATTGGGCAACAACGCCGACAAACTTGAGTGGGGCGTACTTTTCGATCTGGTGAAAATTGACTTGCGTGAGCGGGGCAATGGTCGAGAGATTGGGCCGCTGCCAGCGTTGGTCGTAATCATAACGGCAGAGCGCGCAAGTCCAGAGGTCACCGACGGCTGGGCGACCTCCGGTGTGCGCGAAATCACTCCAGGGGAAACGCCCTTCGACCGACCAGCCCTGATCGTCATCGGTTCGCACATCGAGTGTGCCGCGCACAACAGCCTGGGCCGTCCAGTTGAACTTGTCGCGCCGCCGGTAGTCTTCGAACCGATCGAGTTTCGCCTCGTGTCGCATGAGCATGTCGAATCGCGTACCGGCCGGGTTGATCTGAAACTCGTAGTAGTTCCGCTTGTCTGTCGAGGGGCGGAAGAACAGTTCAAAAACGTCATTCTCCCAGGTGTTGCTATCGTGCTCGGTCTTGTCGGCGAACAGGTCATGGTCGACCATCTCGGCATGAAAATACAACGCCGCGTCGTCCCAGAGCAGGCGGGCGACGGTGGCCGTTTTGGCCGGGGGTTGGTCGGGTAGCCAGGGCGTGACAAAGCGATCGATCCGTTGCGCTAGCTGCCAGCAGGGTTCATCGGCTCGGCCGTCGATCGTGATCGAAGACGTGGTGCGACGACACTCGAATGGCGCGGCCGGAGGATCGGCGACCGCTGCCCATGGCCACACAAACATGACGATCGTCGACGCGGCAGCGACACGCACCAAGCTATTGAACATGACGGCTTTGCTCTTGGCTGAGGAATGGTAAGTTCGCGCGACACACTCTCTGAACTAGCGTTGAACTTCCAGGGCAGGAAATATGCGAGTCCAGTGCGTGGCTCCACTGCTGATGTGCCGCTGCATGGACAACACGGCCGCTTCGACATCGCCCCGCTCGAGCGCATCGACAATCGCCAGATGCTCGTGCGTTTCGGCCGACAGCCGTTGGAAATCGTTACGGACGCCATCTTGCGTGTACGACACATCACGAAACACGCGAAACAGCGTCTTGAGCCGATTGATCTCGCGAGCCAAAAAGCGATTGCCGCACGAGGCGGTCACCAGATCGTGCAACCGCGTGTCGATGGTCCGGGCTTGAGCAACGAACTCATTGGCCGGCCGGGCCGGCTGATCGATCAGTTGCTGTAATTCGCTGCGTAGAGACTTGAGTTCGGCCGGGTTGCAACGTCCACACGCGCTGCGAGTCGCCTCGCACTCGAGGATGCCCCGCACCTGTGAAATCTCCAGCACCTCTTGTACGGTGACATGCCGCACAATCGCGCCACGATTCGGTAGCAGATCGATCATGCCGATGGCCGCCAACTCGATAAGCGCCTCGCGGATGGGCGTATGGCTGACGCCAAAGAGCTTGGCCAGGTCTTCTGTCACCAAATGCTGCCCGGCATGAATGCGCCCTTCAAACACCTCGGTCAATATCGACTGCACAATGGCGTGTCGTCGTTGACCATGGTCGCACTGCAATATCGAACCACGTTGCGTCATGTTAGATCGCCAAACCTCAAGAGGGTCGTCGAGGTCGCCGAGGCGGCTCGCATGGTCTGATTATAGTCACAATACGCTGGCACACCACCGGTGGCCTGGCAACTTCAGGATGTTTGTCGATATCAATGGGCGCGCCACTCTCTCGTGAGATTTCCGACCATGCTGGCCGCACGGATTAAATGTGGCATTTTGTCAACGAACTTTGCCGGGGCGGCATGCACGCTGGGCGAGGCTCACGAATCCGCTCGTTTTTCTGCCGCACCTTGGCGAATCTGACCTATGTTTGAGATGGACAATTCTCTGGGAACACCGCGGACTCGCCCCGTGGGCATACGCACATGACTTGGTCAGTTATTCGCCATCGCTTAACTCGTCGACGCCGCGCCCTCACGGGGCTTGCGGCAGTCGAGTTCGCCCTTTGCTTGCCGCTCATGATGGCCATGACATTCGGCGTGGTCGAGGCCTCGAACGCGATCTTTTTGCAGCAGGCGCTCACCTCGGCGGCCTACGAGGCGGCCAACGTCGCCTCGGCCGTCGGCGGTACATCGGCCAACGCGCAAACGCGGGCCAGTGCCGTGCTCACCAGCTTGGGAGTTCGATCGGGGACCGTGACGATCACCCCCACCGTGACGGCGCAGACCGCGGTGGGCACCACGATCGTTATCACCTGCTCCGCGCCCCTGAGCGCCAATTCGATTGTCTTGGGCTACGTGGGGAGCACGACGCTCACTGCCCGAATCACGATCCCTCACATGTAAGTCGACCGCGAACAAGCAACAACGATTCACATCATTGTCAGGCCACTCATGCACGCCGATGAAGCGCCGAAAGGTTTCGGGAGAACGACTATGAAATCGCGCATTGCTCAATTCGGTTCAACTCGTCGCGCGCTGCGTCAGGCACGTCGCGGCGCGGTCATCCCGCTCGTGGCGGTGTTCATCGTCGTGATGATGGCCATGGCCGCGTTCTCGATCGACGTGGCCTACATCGAGCTGGTGCAAACCCAACTTAAGGCCGCCACCGATGCCGCCGCCAAGGCGGGGACCTCGGCGCTGGTGCAAGGGCAGACCTCCTCGCAAGCCATGACCGCCGCCATCAATATGGCCAACAACAACATCGTGGCCGGTCACGGGCTAAAATTGACCGCCTCCGACATCGCCGTCGGACAATCACAACTGCAAGGTGATGGCTCGTGGCTCTTTGTGGCGGGTGCCCAGCCGTATCAGGCCATGCAAATCACGGCCAACTTGTCAGGCGCCAACACCAATGGCGCGGTCGGACTGTTTTTCGCGCCGGCCTTGGGGACCAGTTCGCTGACCCTGAGCAACACGTCGGTCGCCTCGGCGTTTGCCTGCGATGTGTGCCTCTGCCTCGACCGTTCGGGCTCGATGAAATGGGACCTGTCGGGTGTTGATTGGCAGTATCCGCCGCCCTATCAGAACAATCCGGACCGAGGATCTAACCGAGCACCTGCCAACGGGAGTCGCTGGAAGACCCTCGATGGCTCCGTGCAGACGTTTACGAACATTCTGTCGACCGCCAATGCGCCTCCCAAGGTCGCTGTAGTGACTTGGGCCAGCGACGACACGACCGATCTCGGTTTCTCCACCAGTATGACGTCCGTTTACAATGCTGTGCATTACTACACGACGCGAAATTTTAGCGGCGGCACTGGCATGTCTGACGGCATGTCTCGAGCCAACGGCGTGCTGATGGGGTCGTCCGCGCGCACCTATGCCAAAAAGATCATGATTCTGATGAGCGACGGCGACTGGAACGAAGGTTCTAATCCAGAAACCTACGCCGCCACGCTGGCCTCGAACAACATCACCGTGCATACAATCAGCTTCTTGGCGTCGGGGAGCGGTACGACCGTGTTGCGGAACATCGCCAACACGACCGGAGGAAAGTTCTACTCAGCGACCGACGCGGCCAGCTTGACCGCCGCCTGGCAAGACCTGGCCTACTCGCTGCCCATCGTGTTGACGAAGTAACGTCTGGTAACCCTGAGGCCCATGAACATGTCGACCGCCACGCCCCACGCCGACTCGAGCGATCGATCGCGTCGCTTGCGCCGTAGCCAACGGCGGGGCACGTCGACAGTCCAGTTCGCCATCGTTTGCCCCATCTTCTTCACGTTCTTTTTCTCGGCCATTGAGTACGCGCGGGTCAATCAGATTGTGAATGCCGCCTCGTTCGCCGCCTACCAAGGCTGCCGCCGTGCGATTATTCCAGGGGCCACCGCCGCCAACGCCACATCGGCGGCACAAACCATCTTGAGTGCCGGCATGGTGAGCGGCTCGACGATCACGATTAACCCCTCGACGATCACCAACACCACATCCACCGTTACGGTGACCGTGGCCATCAATCTCGACAACAACGCCTGGTTCATTCCCACCTTTACCCGCGGAATGACGATCACGCGGGCCTGCACGCTGACCCGCGAAAAAACCAACTGACCGCCCTCGCTCGTTGATCCCGTAGCCGATGAGCCCGCGTTGACTCTTGCCTCGAAGGTTGAATCTTTCGCCCTGGGCCACAATTCCCTTCCCCCCCGCGACGAGCCGGGTAAAATACACGCCGGTTGCGTATCGTCGACGACACAGGGGACGACTGGCATGCTGAAACTCACTCCGCTCGCGGGCTCACTGGTCTGTGGGCTGCTCATGCATTCTCCGCTCGTCGCCGCAGAGGAGATCACGTTTCGCGATCTGGTCCGCAAGTTCGTCCAAACACCCGAGGGCACGGTCAGCGCCGCGCAAGTGCCTGGGTTGCCCCAGGGGGTCGAGAAGATTGTCGCCCTCGAGTACACCGTGCTGCTCCGCACCCCGAACGGCGACGAACCGGTCGACGCGAACGTGCATCGCTTCAAGATCGGCGATCAGGTCCGGGTTCGCGTCAAGCCACTCAATGGCCTGTACATCTACATCTTTCACGAGGGGGCCAGCGGCAAGCGGGTCTGCTTGCTCCCCGAACAACGTGAGCGTCCGCCGCTCGCGTTGCCAGAAAAATCGCTCGAACTGCCGACCGATGGCAGCGTGTTCGAGTTTACGCCCCCGGCGGGAGACGAGAAGCTGATCGTCGTCGCCTTGGAAAAGCCAAGCGATAACCTGGCGGCGCTCTCCGATTCGATCTTCAAAAAGCCCGAGGTCACGCTCACCGACGACGAGAAACGCCTGCGCGACGAGGTCAAGGCCCACGGCGAGCAAACGCTCAAGTCGATCCTCGACCGACAATCGCAAGGCACGCGCTATCGCGGCATGTTCGATGACTTGGCATCGACTCAGATCAAGCAAGATGTTCGTCAGCGCGGTACGGATCGCGTGCTGCTCGAAGAGCCGCCGCACGCCAAGCAACCCAGCACCTTCAGCATGGTCGCCCTATTGCGCGGCGGCAACAAAGGGGAGTTGTTCGTCACGATCCCGCTCAAGTCGACCCCGAAGTAACCCTCATGTTCAACGGTGAAGCGCGGTGACGATGCGACCCTGGTTGCAGATGATTGTGGCGCTCGGCGGGTTGTTGCTGTCGTGCCCCGCATGCTGGGCGCAAGCGGCTGAGGTGGCCAAGCGTGATCTGCTGCGCGTCGCCACCGATGACGATCGACCGTGGCTGGTGCTGAACACCTCGGGGCACACGGCCCCCATTCAAGCTCTGGCATTTTCTCCCGACGGGCGGCGACTCTTCTCGGCGGGGCAAGACAAGGCGCTGCGTGTCTGGAACATGCAAGTGGCCTCGCGCGACTTGGTGCGCCGCCCCCTCTTGGAACGCTCGTTTCACTGGCAAATCTCCCGGGGACCCCGCGGCGCGATCTACGCGCTGGCCGTCGCCAACGATGGTCTCGTCGCCCTGGGTGGCTACGGTGCCTCGGGTGGACTCGGTGAAATCCTGCTCATCGACAGTTCCACGGGCACGTTGCGTAAAACTCTCCAAGGGCATGCGCAATCGATTGCGTCGCTCGCCTTCTCGGCTGACGGACAATCACTAGCCTCGGCCGATTTGTCGGGCCGAGCTTTGCTCTGGAATCGCGACGGTGCTCCGCCCGTCGAAGTGAGCGCAAACGACATCAAGCGTTATGGCGAGGCGCTCGCGCGCAGCATTGCGATCCAGGCGCGCTTTCGTCCGCTGGCCTACGCGCCAACCGCTCCCGCGCCGACCATCGTTTGGCCCGTGTGTGCCAGCACCGAACCCGAGCAGCCGCTGCGTTGGCGATTGAGCAGCATCACCCCGGACGGCAAGTTGCAGGACACGCCGTGGGACCAGGACCATTGGGGTTGCGTGACCGCGCTGGCCGCTCAAAGCCAAGGCAAGCACCTGGCCTCGGCCGACCTGACGGGCAAGGCCTACCTGTGGACGCTTGAGCCACAACCTCGAGCCGAGCCACTCGATGTGCCGGGCATTGTCACCGCGCTGGCCTTTTCGCCCGACGGGCGACAGCTGGTCGTCGGCACCGCGCGCAGTGCCAAGCAAAAGCAGAGTTGGTTGCAAGTCTGGGACGTGACCACGCGGCAACTCTTGTGGCAACGCTCGCTCGCCGATCACGTGCTCGCCTGCTCGATGAGCGCCGACGGAAAACGACTTGCCTACTCGGGCGGAGCCCATCACGCCTTGCACATCAGTGACCTGCGCGCCGACGCGACCCCCAGCGTCTTGAGCAGTGCTGCCCGGCCTGTGACCAAAGTGGCCTTCGCGGCCCGCGAGCCTCGTTACCGCTTCGCCTGGGGACACACACGCACCGAAGTCGCCTTCAACGACTATGGTCAGCTTGCGCACAGTTTTGACCCCGTCGGGCTCGCTCTGGATGAAGGCGAGTTGGATGTCGATGACTGGCTGGGCGTCAATTGGTCGCAAGGCCCGTGGCGCGCGGCGATCGAGCCCAGCGGGATGCTTCAGCTTTACGAACAAGACCAGCCGCGCGGCACCATCACGCTCGACCCGCAATGGGAAGGGCGCGCCGTGAGCCTCTGCTGGCTCACCGATCCGCAAGGGCAACCCAACGGTCTCGTCGTCGGGACCGACGTGCAAAACAGCCTGTACGTGTTCCACTTGGCCCAGCGCGGCGAGTGCCCGCTGCGACGACATTTTCGCGGTCATCAAGACCTCGTAAGCAGCGTGGGCGTGTCACGCGACATGAAGTACCTCGTCTCCGGTGGCGGCGACGGCACGGTTCGACTGTGGAGCCTGGCCGACTGGACGCTCGGCAATACCTTGCTCGGGCGTTGGGGAGCCGAACTGAAAAGCGAAGCGGCCGGCTTGCGGGTCACGCGCGTCGCTCCCGGCGGACCCCTCTATTTTCGCGGCGTGCGCGAAGGTGACATCCTCAAGCAGTTGGACTGGCCCGGCAAAGATGCTCCGCAAAGCTCGACCGATGCCGATGTCATGCTGCGGCGGCTCGGCGCGGCGGCCTGGGACGAGCAACTCGTGTTCCACACGCTGCGCGGCAAGCTCGTGCTGCGACCGTTTCAGAGCCTCAGCGCTTGGCAACCGTTGGCCACCCTGTTGGCGACGCAAGAACGCGAATGGGCCTACTGGACCCCCGAGGGCTATTACGACGCCTCCGTCAACGGCCGCGCGCTCTTTGGCTGGCAGGTGAATCGCGGCCTGGACCGGCTCGCCGATTTCTATCGGGCCGATCAATTCCGGCGACTCGAACGACCCGATGTGCTCGAACATCTGCTGCTCACCGGCAGCGTGTCAGCCGCCCTTGCAGCCCGACAGCAGGCTGCAACCATTGCACCCGATCAACTCGTGCCTACGCAGATTGCCGCCACGCCGCGCGTGGAGATATTGACCCCCTCGACAACCGATCGCGTCGCGCAAGACACGTTGCAGGTGCGGGCTCGGGTACGGCTAGCCAAGGACGTGGCGTTGAGCAACACGCAGGTCTTTGCCAACGGAGTCGCCGCGTCGCAAGAACGACTCGTCGAGCGACGCGAACTGGACGACGCCATCGAGTCAACCTACGAGTGGAACGCCCGCCTGCCGAGTGAACACGAGCATTTGATCCAAGTCTGGGCCACTTCGGCGGTCGACACGATCGGGCAAAACAGCGTCGTGGTCGCACAGGAGGGCGAACGACCGTTGCCGCGTCGATCTCCCAAGCTGTACGTGCTCGCGGTCGGCATCGATCATTATCGAGACGAGGCCGTGCAGCCGTTGGCCTATGGTGTCGCCGATGCCCGCAGTGTCGTGTCGCTGTTCGAGTCGTCGACGCAAGGATTGTACTCGCTGGGAGACAAGCGGTTGCTGCTCAACGAACGCGTGACGCCACAAACGTGGCGTGAGACATTCGCGGCGCTGCACAAGCAATTGCGGACCGATGCCCAGCCCGACGATTTGCTCGTGATCTTTCTGGCGGGCCACGGCTTCGTCGACTCGCAAACGCAGCGCTATTATTTTGCCGGTCAGGCGATCACGCGCGACGAATATCAGCGCGGCGACTACCGGAGTTCGATTGCCTGCGATGACTTTCACCTGCTCGCCGACATTCCCTGCCGCAAACTGGCGCTGCTCGACACCTGTCACAGCGGCGCGATCGTGCCGCTCCGCGATCGGCAACTCAAGTCGGTCGTGCGCGCCTTGCAGCAGGATGTGATCCTCACGCTCACGGCCTCGGCCGGCCATGAGAAATCCGAAGAACGCGCCGAGTGGCAACACGGCGCGTTCACCAAGGTCTTGCTCGCCGGGCTTCAGGGCCAGGCCGATCGCAGCCAGGATGGCGTCGTGTCGCTCGACGAGATCGTGTCGTACGTGCAGCGTGAGGTGCCGCAGCTCACCTCGGGGCGGCAGAACCCCACGGCGGGGCCCGCCGAGTTACTCCCGTTCGTGCAACTGCCGCTGACACGCGACCGGCCTTGAGCGCCGATCCTAAAATCGAAATGCGATGGGGACAGTCCCCGCCGCTTGTAGGATATCGGCACTCAGGCGCTTACGGTTCCTCGGTCGTCGCGGCAACCGTGGGTTTCTTGCCCTGGCGGTAGGCCTCGGCGCGGCGAAGAAAATAGCCCCGCAAGGTTGCATCGGCCGCCTCGACGGCTTGCTGCTGCGCCTCGCTGGCCTCGGTGAACTTTCCCTCCTCGGCCAACACCTCGGCCAGAATGTCGAGTTCGCTGGGGTTCTGATCCGCCACATCGGCCACAACCTCGCGGGCGGTGAGTTCGGCTTGTCGCAAGATCACGTTGCGATCGGCGCGTTCCAATTTCCAGGCCTCGGCAAGGCGCGCGAGCCAAACCGCCGCTTCGGGCGAATCGCGAAAACACATCAAGAAGTCGCGAAAACGACTGTCACGCTCGAGCTGATCGCGATCGACCGGCAACCCTTGGTCCGCCGCTTTGAGTTCGTAGGCCGCGCGCGCCTCGTAAATCTCCCAGGCGTTATGGGTCGATAGCCGCAATGCCTGCGTCAGGTCGTCGATCGCCGGCGGGTACTGTTGCAATCGGCCGTACGCCAATCCACGATTATGGTAGTCCTGAACGGCCGGAGAGATACTCAGCGCGACGCTCAGGTCGTCGATGGCGTCTTGAAACAGTCCCTTCTTGAGGTGCGCGTTGCCACGGCGGCTGTAAGCCCGCACGTTGCGGGGTTCGATGGCCAGAACCTGACTGAGGTCCAGCAGCGCGTCGTCCAGCCGATTCAGCTCGAGGTAGCACGTTCCGCGGAGCAGTAACGCCTCGACACGGCGCGCGCCGCTAAATTGCACGGCGCGCGTCAGTGGCGCGAGTGCCTCGTCGAATTGCCCGTGATCGTACAGCGCTCGGCCCTCGTTGAGCGCGCGCTGCGCTTGGATGTGCCAGTATCCCACGACGCCGCCGATCCAGGCGACACACAGCAGCAATAAGACCGCCAATAGCTTGCGTCGTTGCGTCGAGACAGTCGTCAGCGTACCCGCGTGTGGCGGCCAGGGTGCGTCGCTGGCCACGGCCCGCAACGCGGCCACGAATTGCTGGCAGGAGTCGAACCGCTTCGTGGGATCGAGCGCCGTGGCGCGGCGCACAACCGCTCGTTCCGTGACACTGAGCGCATCCAGGCACAGATCGCCGCGCGACACGGCCGAGACCACGTCGGCGACCACGTGGCTCTCATAAGGCAACTGGCCGGTGCGTAGCTCGTGGTAGGTGATGGCCAGCGAGTATTGATCGGTCGAGGCGCTGGGCTCGTGCGCCTTGAGACATTCCGGCGCGACATAGGCCACGGTACCCGCCGTGGTATTCGTGGCCCGCACATCGCCGACCATCCGTGCCAGGCCGAAGTCGCAGACCTGCACGGCGTCGCCGACCAGCACCAAGTTGAACGGTTTCACGTCGCAATGCTGGATGCCAACGGGTCCCGCCCCAAGGTCGTGCTGCGGCGCGTTGAGGAAATCGAGCGCGCGGGCCGCGTCGTCCATGTAGCGGAGCAACTCGTCACGCGGAATGCCGCGGAGCCCCTGCTGCTGACATTCTCGCAGCCGTTCCGCAAGGTCGCGGTCGCCAAGCCCCATCGCGATGATAAGCTCGACCGGGCGCTGCTCGGCCGTCTCGTCGAGTTCGATCGTGTCTTGCAGCGCCGAGATGGGCGTTACATACTTTTTCAGGTCCTCGACGCGCGTGTCATCGGCACTGATGATTCGGCCGGACTCGTCTTTGAGCCAAAAGGCCACGAGCGGCACCAAGTTAGGATGCCGGATACACCGGACGAGCTTGAGGGCCTGGAACTCCTTAACGCCGCGCGCGCCGGTCAGGCTGATGATCTTGACGGCCAGTTCGGTGCCGCCGGGGGCATGGGCCTTCCACACCGACCCCATCCCCCCTTGACCAAGAAACGCCGTCAGCTTGGCTCCCGGGATCGGTTCATCTCCAAGCTGATAATGTTGAGACATGGTCAACCAACGGCTCGCGGCGTAAACAAACGGTTGCCCTTATCTTAGCCGAGAACGTTACGCTGACGCGAGGGCGGGCTTCAGAACCACTGTCGTTTGTCGACGACGTTCTGGAGCGGTTCGCCAGCCGCAAATCGCCGCCAATTGTCGAGCAGAACCTGCAAATGCCGCTCGGCGATGCATGCCGCGTAACCGGCAACATGAGGCGTCAGGATCGCATTGGGCAGCGACCAGAGCCGGTGGTCGGAGGGTAACGGTTCGGTTTCGTACACGTCGAGCGCTGCGCCGGCGATCGTGCCGGCCTCGAGTGCCGCGGTCAGATCGGCCAGATCCACGATGGCACCGCGGCCGATGTTGATCAAATAGGCCGAGCGTTTCATGTGCGCGAACTGCGCCGCCGCGAACATCTTGGAGGTCTGCGGAGTATGTGGCGCGGCAATCACGACAAAGTCGCTCAGCGAGAGCAGTTGATCGAGCTGGTCGACTCCCCACAGCGATTCGACGTCGCTTGGCTGGTTGCTCGGGTGTGGATCGACCGCCACGATCCGCATGGAAAACGCCGCGGCTCGACGAGCCACCTCGCGGCCAATGCCGCCGAAGCCGACGATCCCCAGGGTCAACTCGGCCAGGTGCAGGTGCGCGCGGTCGATCGGGCCTTGCACCCCCGGACCGGTGGCGAACGAAACACGCTCGCTCTCGCCGCCGACGGGTTCCCAGCGACGCTCAATCTGCTGCCGCAAATACGTGTGCAAGTTGCGGGCAAAGCAGAGCATGGTGCCCAGCACCTGATCGGCGATCACGTCGCTGAAAATTCCCCGCATGTTGGTCAACTGGCAGGGGTGCTGGACGAGCGAGTCGAACATGTAGTGTTCCAACCTGGCGGTCGGCGATTGAATCCATCGCA
>CAZZBK010000010.1:0-78554 GCA_964652155.1 uncultured Planctomycetaceae bacterium
AGCAACGCGCGGAGGCCGTCGAGCAGGACGCGCTCGACCTGCGGCGCGGTGTTCGAGGAACTGGGCTGCGTCTCATAACCCCCTTGAGAATAGGCGATCTCGGTGCCTATGTAGCCCGTCCCACAGTCGCCGTAGGCCGCCATGCACACGGTCGATGTGGGACGCATCTGTTGCGCGGCCAGCTGGTATTCGACAAACAACTCGCCGGGCATGTGCACGATGTAGGCGTCCCCCAGCTTCAGGCACGATAGCTCGATCCCTTCGCCGTGTTGCATGCGGAGCGTGAAGGCGAGTTTGCCCGCCACACCCAGCCGCTCACGCTCGTCCAGCTGTCGATTTTCGAGCGTCGCGCGCAGCTTGTCGGCGTCGAGATACGAGGCCACCGGCAAACGGACTCGGCTGACCCGCCAGTCGCAATCGGAGGCCGAGAGGGGGACGCGTTTCGTCTCCTGCCAGGCCCGCTGCATGCCGTCCGCCATGCGGTCGGTCAAAACCACGCGCAACTCAGGCGAGCCGTCGTTGTACTTGCCCGCCGCGACATTGCCACTCGCGCCGTTAAAATGCACGAGCGACGTACCTGGGTGCGATTGCTCATGTTTCGTCCGTGCCAAGCCGACGAACTCGGCGGTCACGTCCCCTTTGCCGAAATGACTTTGTGGGTGCGTTGCGTAGTA
This sequence comes from uncultured Planctomycetaceae bacterium, assembly GCA_964652155.1. Taxonomy (GTDB): domain Bacteria; phylum Planctomycetota; class Planctomycetia; order Pirellulales; family PNKZ01; genus CAZZBK01. The sequence goes on from CAZZBK010000010.1 coordinate 675, forward strand.
GCTCAACGACACGAGGGGTCGCTCGTCGTCGAAGAACGTCAGCATGCGGAGCAACGGGTCGATCACCCCTTCGGGGGCGGCGAGCGCTTCCTCGACACGCGACGCGCTCAGGTCGTAACCCTGTCGATTGGCCTCCTCCTTCAGGCGACTCAAAATCGGCTCGGGGATCCGGTACGAACTCGAACGACTGATCGTCACGCGGCCATCGGGCCCCAGGATGCGACGGTTCGACGCCACCTTGTCGACCCGTGCCGAGCCCACGCCCAGGTGTGTCACGCGCTGCGCTTTGTCGAGCGAAGCGCGGGCGGCCTGCGCGGCGGCGGCGATCGTGTTGCGCACAAAGAGCACATCGAACCGCTTGCCACCCAGCCCTTGCGCGGCGAGCAGTTCCTCGGCAGTAAAATCGCAGCGGACACCATCGTGCTGGTGCAAGACATGCACGGCCACGCGGTCGGGCGTCGTGTCGACGGCCCGGGCCAGGCTTTGCCGCCAGACGTCGTGTCCGCCGTTCGAGATGGCGATCCAATCGACGGCGCACAGCACGATCGGCTGGCCGGCTCCCAGCAGCACCACGCCCCGGGCCGAGAGCGGATCGGTGATCGATCGGGCCAGCGTGTATGCCACCGGAGTCCCCAGCGGCGGCGTGGCGTCGACCTGAAAGACACTGATGCGGAGCGAGCGGGCCTGTGCGGGCTCAGCCGCGTGGCACAACACGCAGCTTAGCGTCACGATCGCCCAGCACAGCAGTAACGCACGACGCACATTGGTCAACATTGCTCGCTCCCATGTCAGTACAGATGATGTTCGCGGCGGTCGGGGTTTGTGTGCCGTCGACCGTGACGTCTATAGTGTATCAAATCCGATCGACGACCTCATCGGTTTGCGTCACCAAGTCTTCGCCGGCTCTGCTGCGTTGCCGGGCCGAGCGTTCGAGAAAAACTTTCATGCCTTCGCGCACGACGATAGTCTGGTTTCGCCACGATCTGCGGCTCGCCGACCATGCGCCGCTGGAGCAAGCATGCCGCGATGGCTCGCGTGTCGTGCCGGTGTTTATCAACGATCAGGCAGAAACCCTGCACTGGCCCCAGGGCGCGGCCTCGCGTTGGTGGCTGCATCACGCGCTCGAGTCGTTGTGCAAGAGCCTCACGGGCATTGGGTCACGGTTGATCTTGCGCCACGGCGCGGCACTCGACACCCTGCGCCAATTGATCGCCGAGACCGGCGCGTCGGCCGTGTATTGGGGCCGACGCTACGAACACGACATCGTCGAACGTGACACGCGCGTCAAGGTCGCATTGCGCGCCGACGGTATCACGGCCGAGAGTTTTAACACGTCGCTGCTCTACGAGCCCTGGGAGATCAGCACGAAAGAGAAGAAGCCCTATCAGGTCTTCACGCCATTCTGGCGCGCGTGTCAAGCCCATGGCGAACCGCGCGAGCCGCTGGCGGCTCCGCGCGCGGTCGCGTCTCCGCCGAAGTGGCCTCGATCGGACCAGCTCGCCGACTGGAAGCTGTTGCCGTCGATCCCCTGGGACACCGAGCTGCGGGCGACGTGGCAGCCCGGCGAGGCGGGAGCTCAAGAACGGCTTGCCAAGTTCATGCAGCACAGCGTGCGCGACTATGGCGTCGAACGCGATCGACCCGACCACGACGCGGTCTCGCGGCTTTCGCCCCATTTGCATTTTGGTGAATTGAGTCCGCGACAAGTGTGGCATGCGGCCCTCGCCTCGCAGCGCGTCGAGCCGCGGCAACTCGACACGCTGCGCAACGACTACTTGCGGCAACTCATCTGGCGTGAGTTCGCGTATCATCTGCTGTTCCACTTTCCGCGCACGAGCGACCAACCGCTGCGCGACCAATACGCGAAATTCCCTTGGAAGTCGGATCGATCGTCACTTCGCGCCTGGCAGCGTGGGCTGACCGGCTATCCGCTCGTCGACGCCGGCATGCGGCAGTTGTGGCAAACAGGCTGGATGCACAATCGCGTTCGCATGGTCGTGGCCTCGTTCCTGGTCAAAGACCTGCTCATCTCTTGGCAGGACGGAGCCCGTTGGTTTTGGGACACGCTTGTCGACGCCGATCGGGCAAACAACACGCTCGGCTGGCAGTGGGTGGCCGGCTGTGGGGCCGACGCGGCACCGTACTTTCGCGTGTTCAACCCGGTGACGCAGAGCGAAAAGTTCGATCCACAAGGCGCGTACATTCGCCGTTGGGTGAGCGAACTGGCACAACTCTCCGCGCCGTACATTCATCAGCCCTGGGCAGCGCCGCCGTCGGTGCTCGAAGCCGCCGGGGTCGTGCTGGGGCAGCATTATCCGCGTCCGATCGTCGATCATGCCGAGGCCCGTGAGCGTGCGCTCGCGGCCTTGAAATCGATCGGTTCCTCTCGTCGCTGATACCGCTTGTCGCCGCACGTTGAGCCCTCTACAACTAGGTTTGCTCTCCCGTGTTGTTTTCAAAATTCGAGTCACTGCCCCATGCCGCTCCGCGATCGCCCGCTCGATGGACAACGGATCCTCACGTTTGTCGACGACATCTACGAGGACCTCGAACTTTGGTACCCCAAGCTCCGCTTGATCGAGGCGGGAGCTCATGTGACCGTCGCGGCGATGGCGAGCGGCAAAGTGTATCAAGGCAAGAACGGCTACCCCTGCCGCAGCGACGCGGCGATCGCCGACATGGAGGCGAGTGATTTTCAGGGCTTGGTCGTCCCCGGCGGCTTTATGCCCGACAAATTGCGTCGCGATGCCAAGGTGTTGAGCCTGGTGCGCGATTTTCATCACTCCGGCAAACTGGTCGCGGCCATCTGTCACGGCGGCTGGATTCCAATCTCGGCCGGCGTGTATCGCGGCGTGCGCGTGACGGGCTCGCCCGGCATTAAAGACGATCTGGTCAACGCTGGCGCCGTTTGGGAAGACGCGGCCGTGGTGGTCGATCGGCACTTTGTGAGCAGCCGCAAGCCCGACGACCTGCCCGAGTTCTGCCGCGGCATCCTCAGCGTACTGACGGCCCAAACATGAGCACGGCCGACTCCGCAAGTCTCCCTGGGCCGCATGTGCTGTACGAGTCGGGTCCCTGCCTCGTGGTCTGGAAGCCCTCGGGCGTGTTGACCCAGGCGCCGCCGCAAATCGACAGCATCGAGGTCCGCATCAAGCAGTGGATCAAAACGCGCGACAACGCCCCGGGCAAGGTGTATCTCGGCGTGCCGCATCGGCTCGATCGGGCTGTGTCGGGGGCGATGGTGTTCGCGCGGCATGTTCGCGCCTGCCGCAAGCTTTGCGATCAGTTCGAACATCGCTCGGTGCGCAAAGTGTACTGGGCCGTGGTCAGCGGCCGTGTTGAGCCCAGCGAGGGGACTTGGATCGATTGGATGCGCAAGATTCCCGAGCGGCCGCTCTCGGAGATTCTGCAAGCCGACGACCCGGGCGCTCAGCGTGCCGTGCTGCACTATCGCGTGCTGGGGTATGTGCCCCGGGGCACGTGGCTTGAAATCGAGTTGGAGACCGGCCGAATGCATCAGATTCGGCTACAAGCCTCGTCGCGCGGCCATGCCGTGCTCGGCGATGAGCTGTACGGATCGAGCGAGCTGTTCGGCCCAGCGTACAGCGACGGGCGACTGCGGGCGATTGCGCTGCACGGCCGGCATCTGGCCTTCAAGCATCCGATGACCGACGAGCGCGTGGCCGTCGACGCGCCGCTCGGCGAGGCCTGGCAGGCGCTCGAGTTGCCGTTGAGCGACGAGACCTATCTGCCGTTGGCTGAATGACATCTGCACGCCTCTGCACCCGGCGTCGGCCACCCTAGTCGAGCGGGTCGAGTGGCTGATATACTAACCATCTTATGAATACCATCCATCCCATTCGCAAGTTATTGGTCGCGAATCGCAGTGAGATTGCGATTCGTGTGTTTCGCAGCGCTCATGAGTGCGGTATCCGCACCGTGGCCATTTACTCACATGAAGATCGCTACGCGCTGCATCGCTTCAAAGCCGACGAGGCCTACCAGGTCGGCAAGCCGGGCGAACCCATCCGCGCCTACCTCGACATCCCCGGGATCATCGAGGTCGCGACGCAACATGACGTCGACGCGATTCACCCGGGCTACGGCTTTTTGAGCGAGAACCCCGAGTTGGCCCGGGCTTGTGAGCAGGCCGGCATTTTGTTCGTGGGTCCGCCGCCGTCGATTCTCGAAGCGCTGGGAGACAAGATCGCGGCGCGCGATATCGCCACGCAGGCCAAGGTGCCGGTCCTCTCGGGCAGCACCGAGCCGATCAGCAACCCGGACGAGGCCTGCTCGCTGGCCGCGAAACTTGGCTACCCGGTGATCCTCAAGGCGGCCAAGGGGGGTGGCGGGCGCGGCATGCGTGTCGTCCGCGACGCCAAGGAGTTGCCCGGCGCCCTTGAGGCCGCCCAGCGCGAGGCCCTCTCGGCCTTTGGCTGCGGCGACGTATTCATCGAAAAATTCATCGAACGACCGCGGCACATCGAGGTGCAGTTGTTCGGCGACAAGCACGGCAACCTGGTCCACCTGTACGAGCGCGACTGCTCGCTCCAGCGTCGCCATCAGAAGGTCGTCGAGATTGCCCCGGCTTGGAACCTCGACGGGAAAATCCGCGACGCGATTTGCGCCGCCGCCATCGCCATTGGCAAGCAGGTGAATTACGTCTGCGCCGGGACGGTCGAGTTCCTGCTCGATACCGACACCGACAAGTTCTACTTCATCGAGGTCAACCCGCGCATTCAGGTCGAGCACACCGTGACCGAAGCTGTCACCGGGGTCGACCTGGTGCGGAGCCAAATCCTCGTCACCCAAGGGTATCGGCTCGACGATTCCGAAATCGACCTCGGCGATCAGTCGAAGATCACCACGCGCGGCTACGCCGTGCAGTGCCGCGTGACGACCGAGGACCCCGAGAACAAGTTCCTGCCCGACTACGGTCGCATTGCCCACTATCGCTCGGCGGCGGGCATGGGCGTGCGGCTCGACGCGGGCACCGCGTTCAGCGGCGCGGTCGTGACACCGTACTACGATTCGCTGTTGGTCAAGGTGACCGCCTGGGGCCGCCGGTTTGTCGACGCCGCCAACCGCATGGAGCGCGTGCTGCAAGAGTTCCGCGTCCGCGGCGTGAAGACCAACATCCCGTTCCTCGTGAACCTCATCACCCACCCTAAGTTTTTAGAGGGGGGCGTCACGACCCGGTTCATGGACGAGACGCCGGAGCTCTTTCGCTTCCGCGCGCGACGCGATCGGGCGACGAAATTGCTGCGCTACCTCGCCGACGTCGCGGTCAACGGCCATCCGCTCATTAAGAAGAAGCCCGCGGTCATCGTGCGCACCCCCGCGCCTCGCCCGCAGCTCGACGACGACGCGATCAAGCCCGGCACGAAACAGTTGCTCACGCAATTGGGCCCGAAGAAATTTGCCCAATGGGTGCTCGACCAAAAGCGGCTGCTCATCACCGACACCACGTTCCGCGACGCGCATCAGTCGCTCCTGGCCACTCGGCTGCGCACGCACGACATGCTGCAAATCGCCGAGACGTATGCCAAGCAGCACAGTCATTTGTTCTCGCTCGAAATGTGGGGCGGGGCCACATTCGACACGACGATGCGGTTCCTCAAGGAGTGTCCGTGGCAGCGGTTGGCCGACATCCGCGAGAAAATCCCCAACATCCTCACCCAGATGTTGTTCCGCGCCAGCAACGCGCTCGGCTACGCGAACTACCCAGACAACGTCGTGCGCGAATTTGTCCGCGAGAGCGTCGAAGCCGGCATGGATATCTTCCGCATCTTCGACAGTCTGAACTGGATGCCGAACATGCGCGTGGCCATGGAGGCCGTGCTTGAGACCAACGCGCTCTGCGAGGCGGCCATCTGCTACACCGGCGACGTGCTCAACCCCCAGCGCACGAAGTACAACCTCAAGTACTACGTCGACATGGCCAAGCAATTGGAAAAGATGGGTGCGCATATCCTGGCAATCAAGGACATGGCCGGGCTGTGCAAACCCTACGCGGCTGAGTTGCTCATCAAGACCCTTAAACAAGAAGTCGGCATTCCGATCCACTTTCACACGCACGACACGGCGGGCATTCAGGCCGCGTCGATCCTCAAGGGGGCCGAGGTCGACCTCGACATCGCCGACGCCGCGATGGGCCCGCTGAGCGGGCTTACCTCGCAACCCAACCTGGGCTCGATTGTCGAGTCGCTCCGCTTTACGCCGCGCGACACGCAGCTCGAACCGGAAAAAATTCAGCTTCTCGATGAATACTGGGACGTGGTTCGCAAGTACTACGCCCCCTTCGAGGCCGGCATGCTCGCCAGCACGGCCGACGTGTACCACAACGAGATGCCCGGCGGCCAGTACACCAATCTGTACGAGCAAGCCCAGGCGGTCGGGCTCGCCCATCGCTGGCACGACATTCGCCTCCGCTATGCCGAGGTGAACGAGCTCTGCGGCGATATCGTCAAGGTGACGCCGTCGTCCAAAGCGGTCGGCGACCTCGCGATCTTCATGGTGGCCAACAACCTCGGCAAAGACGACGTGCTCAACCCGCAGCGCGAACTGGCCTTCCCCGAGTCGTTCGTCGACCTCATCTCGGGGCGCATGGGACAGCCTCCCGGCGGATTCCCGAGCCAGCTCATCGAGCGCGTCATGCGTGGCCAGGCGGTGGTCGAGGGTCGCCCGGGCGATGGTCTCGCGCCGGCCGACTTCGAGGCCACCTCAACCAAGTTGGAGAAGACTCTCGGGCGCAAGCCGCAACGCCGCGACGTGCTCTCGTACCTGATGTTCCCGCGCGTGTTCAACGAGTTGGTGGCGCATCAAGATCGTTTTGGCGATTCGAGCATGCTCCCCACGCCGCTGTTTTTCTATGGGCCCGAACCCGGTGACGAGGCGGCGGTTGAAATCGAGCGGGGCAAGACGCTCATCGTCAAGTTCCTATCGATCAGCGATGTGCAGGACGACGGGCATCGCAAGGTGTCGTTCGAACTCAACGGCCAGCCGCGCGACGTGTCGATCCGCGATCAGTCGATTGAAGCGGTCGCGTCAGCGCGCAAGAAAGCCGACGCGGCGAACCCATTGCACGTCGGGGCACCGATGCCCGGCATGGTCGTGACCGTGGCGGTGCACGAAGGGGACGAAGTGAAACAAGGGCAGAAGCTGCTCAGCATGGAAGCGATGAAAATGGAGACGACGTTGTACGCCGAGCGCAGCGGCAAAATCGCCGAAGTGTTCGCGGCCCCTGGCACCCGCGTCGAGACCGGCGACCTCGTCGTCCGCTGGGAAGGCTAACGATCCTAAGATAATGAACTTAACAGGCCGAGCAACGCGAGGCCGGTATTTACGGACTCCCGCTGGTCGTCCTGTTAACTTAATTACTTGAACCTCAATAACCCCCTGGGCCGAGCGCGTTTCGAGTCGGGCCGCTAGGCCAAGTCGTGAACAACGACCGTTTTCACCTCGGTCATTTCGTGGATGACGTACTTTGGCCCCTCTTTGCCAAAGCCGCTCTCCTTGAGCCCGCCGTAGGGCATGAGGTCGGCCCGCCAGGCGGTCCCCCAGTTGATGTGGATGTTGCCGGACTCGACCTCGCGCGCGAATTTCAGCGCCGTGTTGAGTGACTGCGTAAAGATGGCCGCGCTCAGGCCGTAACGAGTATCGTTGGCGATGGCGATCGCTTGCTCGACGCTCGCGCAGCGCGTGATAGCCACGGCGGGGCCAAAAAGTTCGTCGCAACTAATTCGCATTCGCGGGTCGACGTCGGCCAGCAGCGTGGGCTCGAACAGAGCCCCCTGCCGCCCGCCACCGGTCAACAGGCGAGCGCCCCCTTTGACCGCCTCGTCGACCCACTCGCCGACGCGAATCGCGTCCGCCTCGCGGACCATCGGACCCATGTTCGTCAGCGGGTCGAGCTGGTTGCCGCAGCGGATCTGCGCCACGCGGGGCGTCACGGCGTCGATCACGTTCTGGTAGGCGTCGCCGACGGCAAGCAACCGCTGACACGAGATGCAGACCTGACCTGCGTTGCCGAAGCCGGTGGCCGCCGTCGCCTCGGCGACCTTGTTCATGTCGGCATCGGGCATCACGATCAATGGACTATTGGAGCCCAACTCCATCGTCACCCGTTTAAGTCCGGCCACCTGACAGAGCCGTTCGCCGACATCGCGACTGCCGGTGAAACTGATCTTGCGGACGCGAGGGTCGCGGACGATCGCTTCGCCGACGACGCTCCCCGAGCCCGTCAGACAGGCGATCCCCAGCGGAGGCAAGCCCGCGTCGAGCAACAGCTTGACGAGGTGCAAGGCCGAGAGGGGCGTGTCGCTCGCCGGCTTAACGATCACGGCGTTTCCGGCGGCCAGGGCGGGGCCGACCTTGTGGACCACCAGATTCAACGGGAAGTTAAATGGGGTGATCGCCGCAACGATCCCGCACGGAACGCGGAGCGTGAACCCGAATTTACCTTTGCCAGCCGACGAACCGTCGAGCGGCAACGTTTCGCCGCTCAGTCGCTTGGCCTCCTCGGCCGAGAGTTCCATCGTCTCCTTGGCGCGGAGCACTTCGATGCGGCTCTCGAAGAGCGTTTTGCCCTCTTCCAGGCTGATGGTCCGGGCGAGCGAGTCGAGGCGTTCCCCCATCAACAGCGCGGCCCGCGAGAGGATCTGATAGCGCTCGTAGCCCGACGTGCGGCGCATGACCGCGGCCCCCTCGACGAGCCCCGCAAGGGCGTCGTCCACGTCGGCCTCGCTGGCCTTGGGCACGGTGTCGATCTCGGTGTGGTCGTAAGGATTGCGCACCGAGATGGTCTCCGACCGAGAGTGCCACTGGCCGCGAAAGTAGAGTTGCATCGCTAAATCCTTCGACGACCGTGTCGCCGGCTGGGGGAGGTTATTATGCGGGACGGCTTAGTTTCGCCCAGTCGATGGGCTGATGACGATCAATTCGAGGCAAGTCGACACGCATCGCCTCGGGATATTTCTGCACCGCGCCAGTGTTGAAGATCACGACCCGTTCGCGCGGCTTGATCCACCCCTCGGCGGCGAGTTGCTCGAGGGCGCCGACACACGCGGCCGCCTCGGGACACACGGCGATCCCCTCGCTCGACATGGCCAGGGCCATCCAGTGGCGAATGCGTTGCTCGTCGACCGCGATCGCGCGGCCACCGGTGGCTCGAATCGCGTCGAGGATCATAAAGTCGCCGACCGCGGCCGGGACCCGAATGCCGCTGGCGATGGTCGCCACGTTGGTGACCGGCTCGGCGAAACGCTCGTTCTTGTTGAAGGCGTTCACGATCGGGGCGCAACCCGTGCTCTGCACCGCGACCATCCGCGGTCGTTTGAGCGGCGCGATCCAGCCGAGTTGTTCAAGCTCATCGAACGCTTTGCACATGCCGACCAAGCCGGTGCCGCCGCCGGTGGGGTACAGGATCACGTCGGGCAATTGCCAATCGAACTGCTCGGCCAGTTCGAGCCCCATTGTCTTCTTCCCCTCGATGCGGTAGGGCTCTTTGAGCGTCGAGATGTCGAACCAGTCGAGGTGCGGTTTTCCTTCGCGGACAATCCGGCCGCAGTCGGTGATCAGCCCGTTGACCAAGAAGGTGTGCGCGCCATAGAGCTGGCACTCATATTGATTGATCGCGGGGGTGTCGTCGGGCATGAACACAAAGGCCTCGATGCCCGCTCGAGCGGCGTAGGCCGCCATCGCGCCGCCAGCATTTCCTGCCGTGGGAATGGCCACGCGGCGAATGCCGAACTGGCGACACATGCTGATCGCGAGTGCCTGTCCCCGGCTCTTAAAGCTGCCGGTCGGCAATTGCGACTCGTCTTTGATCCAGACGTCGTCCAGGCCGAATCGAGCGCCGAGCTTGGGTGCCGGCAACAGGGGCGTGAGCCCCTCGCCGAGCGTGACGATATTCGCATCGTCGGCCACGCTCAGCAATTCACGATACCGCCACAGTGTCTTCGGCCGCGTGGCCAGCACCGCCTTGGTGAGCACCCGGCCGATGGCTGAGAGGTCGTACCGGACCCACAGCGGGCGGTCGCGGTGGAGCGTCTGCGGTCGATCGGCGGGTAAATGCGTCCCATCGAGGGCGCTTTCCAGGTGGGTGACAAAGCTTGGCATGGCGGATGGGCTCACGATGCGGGTACAATGCCGGGGCGGCGCATTTTATCCGGCTCTCGCGTCACGAGCCACCCACCAGAGCTCGAAACGTCAGCCGATGTCTACGAACTCCAGGACCGGCCGTTGCGTATAAGATGCCGACTTCGAGTCGAGTCGGGACCCCGCGCCGTTCGATGAAGAATAACGTTGCCCCAGCTAGCAAAGCCGATCGAGGGTCTATGTGTGAGCCGTCGCTAATCTCTCGCCGAGCTTGGCTCCGTCAGGTCAGTCTGACGGCGGGGCTCGCCACCACCACCCAACTCGGCCTGGCGGCCGAACCGTCCGGCGAGCATATCCTGCCCGAACAACGTGAGTCTCTCTCGCGGTTTATCCGCCGCGTGCTGATCGACTCGCTGCCGCCGACCATCGAGGGGAAAGACGATTGGGGAGACCAGAAGGAGATGTTCGCCGGCGTGGGGCTCAAGGCTGATCCAGGGCCACTCAAGCTGGAAAAAAAGACCAAGAACGTCAATCATGGGCTGTGGAAACGGTACGAGATTCAACTCGTCGATCCCGAGCGGCAATTGCGCTTTCAGATCGCTGACGCCCACACCATCGGCCCCCGACACATCGCGTTCGTGATCGAGGCCATGTCGCCGCTGAAAGTTCATGTGCAGCTCGAACGCTGGCGATTGGGTGTCAAGCTGCTCAACGGGACCGGCGACGCCGACGCGACGGTCAAGGCACGCATCGCCGGCGAGGTGCGTTACCGCTTCGACAGTGCCTCGTCGCAAACGCAGCTTGTGCTCGATCCGAACGTTCAGAACGCAACCCTCGACTTGGTTGAGTTCGACCTGCGCAAGGTCTGGCAGCTCGAAGGCCCGCTCGTGCAAGAGGTGGGCGATCTGCTCACGCCACCCCTAAGCAAGCTCATTCATAAGCAGGAAGAGTCGATCGTGGCCAAGATGAACAAAGAGCTCGCCAAGCACCCGGAGAAATTGCAGCTCGCGCTCCCACGGCCCTTCGGCCTCGACTGGAAGAGATGGCTCACAGGCTAAGCCCGAGGGCGCATGGGTGGCCTAGACAACTTGTTGTCTGGGTGGCGAAGCCACAAGAGGGCAATGAAGCGTCCGCGAGCTGCGCCTCGGATCGCTACGCGTCCCTGGCAGCACGTTGTCGGGGCGACCCTCGTGAACGCTGCAAAGCTATGTTGATTGCGGCTTGCATGCTGCCGGGGCAGGTCCTACGATCAACCGCATGACGATCATGGACCAACACGACTGGCGCTCGGCGGGTTTGCGCTACCACGCCTACCAACACTTTCTCAAGCAGCGGTTCGGCTCGAAGATTAAAAAGGTGAGCGTCGACGCGGGCTTCACCTGTCCGAATGTCGACGGCACGGTGGCGATCGGCGGCTGTTCGTTCTGCGACAATCGCAGCTTCAGCCCGAGCCGTCGACTGCCGCGGACCAACATTCGCGAACAGATCGACGAGGGGATTCGTCGCATCCAGCGGCGATTCGATGTCGAGCGGTTTCTGGCCTACTTTCAACCGGCGACCAACACCTACGCGCCCCTCGATCGGCTCAAGACCGTGTACGATCAGGCACTCGAGCACCCGCAGGTCGTGGGGCTGGCGATCGGCACGCGCGGCGACTGTGTGGCCGACGACGTGCTCGACCTGCTCCAAGGCTACGCCGAGCGGACCTACTTGTCGGTCGAGTATGGCGTGCAAACGATCCACGACCGCTCGCTGGATTGGATGAACCGCGGACATCACAACGATGCCTCGATCGATGCCCTCGAACGGAGCCGGGGGCGCGGATTTGAAATCTGCGTGCATCTCATCCTCGGGCTGCCCGGCGAGTCGCGCGACGACATGCTTGCTTCGGTGCGTGCGATGGCCGCGCTGGATGTCGACGCGGTGAAGCTGCATAATCTGTACGCGGTCCATAAGACGCCGCTGGCTGACCAGGTGCTCTCGGGCGAGGTGCGGTTGATGGAGCGCGACGAGTACGTGAGCGTGTTGGTCGACGCCCTGGAACTGCTCAATCCGCGGTGCGTCGTCGAGCGGGTACATGGCGAGGCGCCGCCGAACTACTTGGTGGGGCCGGCTTGGTGTCTCGACAAGCCTGGCTTGCGGCAAGCGATCGACGCCGAGTTTGCGCGTCGCGATACCTCTCAGGGACGGTTGTGGAAGCCGGCTTAATTCACGCCGAGCGTTTTTTACTGGCATCGGACAGCGCGACTGAATAAGCTCGAAACGTTGGGGCAACGCTCGTTCGTCCACGTGTTTCGATATGGTTCATCCCATCGCGCCGCTGCTCGCTAGTCCACTGCTAGGCGCAGCTCTGTACAGAATTGCCCATGCGCCACTCGGACGACTGGCGGTGGGCTATCGGATCGTGCCCCGCTGGCTGTATAAGGCCCACTCGCACAGTGGCCCCCGCTCGCTGGGCGCATCATGGTATGTCGATCGACTCATCGCCGGCGGCATCGTCGGCGAGCAATTGCCGATCACGATCGTCCGCGAGCTCGCCCCCAAGCCGCTGATCATTCAGGCCATCGAAGCCGATCAGCGGCAGGTGTTGGGGGTCAACCTCGACGTCTGGGGTTAATCAGCTGAGTTGCATCGACTTAACACGATCGACCGGGGACGGCATATTTCCCGTAATATCGCCGCGCGCACCTCTCGAAGCGGCTTGTGCGAGAGGATAAATTAGAACGGTTCCGTCCGCGAGTCATCGAGCGCATCGCACGACTCGTGGACAGTTGATCCTTTATTTCATCGCCCCCACCCTTCGTGGCTCATGAACATGAAACTGAATCTGCTTGGCGTGTTGTTATGGTTTGTCATGGCGGCGAGTTCAGCGCTCGGTGCCGACTACATCAGCTACGAGCCGCAGAGCGGGCCGGGGCTCAATAAGCACGTCGTGCTGCTGAGCGGCGATGAAGAGTATCGCAGCGAGGAAGGGTTGCCGATGCTGGCCAAAATCCTCAGCCAGAAGCATGGCTTCCGCTGTACGGTGCTCTTCTCGGTCGATGCCGATGGCACGATCAATCCGGACAAAAGCGACAGCCTCTCGCACAGCGAGGCGCTCGACTCGGCCGATGCGATCGTCATGCTGCTCCGCTTTCGCCGTTGGAGCGACGACGTCATGAAACGTTTTGAGACGGCCGTGCAGCGTGGCATTCCAATCATCGGTCTGCGAACCAGCACGCATGCCTTCTCAGGCTTGAAAGGCACTTACGCCCATTACAACAATTTTGGCAAAGACGTGTTGGGCGAACGCTGGGTCAGCCACTGGGGCGTGCACAAGAAAGAGGCCTGCCGCGGCATTGTCGAGCCGGGAGCCGAGAGCCATCCGCTGCTGCGGGGCGTGACCGACGTGTTTGCCGACAGCGACGTCTACGAGGCGGCCCCGCCCGCCGACGCCAAGATCATCATGCGCGGCCAGGTGCTCAAGGGGATGAGCCCCAACGATCCGCCGGCCGACTATCGCAAGAAACGCTCGGGCAGCAAAGACGAGCAAGGGATCAACGACCCGATGATGCCCGTCGTCTGGACCCGCGAGTTCAAGCACCCCACCGACAAAACGAGTCGCGTGCTCTGCACCACGATGGGTGCCGCGACCGACTTGCAAAGCGAAGGCTTGCGTCGCCTGGTCGTGAACGGTGTCTACTGGGGCTTGGAGCTCGACGTGCCTGCAAAAGCCAACGTCGACTATGTCGATCCGTACCAGCCGACCATGTACGGCTTCAGGAGCTATCGCAAGGGACTCACAGCGGCCGATCACAAGCTCGGCAAGGTGTTGCCCCAATAGCCGGTCCGAGATGGACCGGCTGTTACCAGCATAGCCGGTTCCTCAGGGACCGGTTGTTATCGGCATCGCGTGAGAACGCCGCTAAAATTACACGACCGGTCCGAGACGGACCGGCTATTGGAGTGTTACACCGTCGGGGGCGTGACCTTGAGCTTGGTCGCGCACTCGACGAGTTGTTTCCAGTTGCCATCGTCAAGCGGAATCCCCTTCGTGCCGCGCTCGGCCAACAGTCGTCGCTCGGGGTCGCCCGGCAATTGAATCTCGTTCACACCCGGCACGGTGGGGCACGAACGAATGAACTCGACCAGCCCTGCGATCTCGGATGAGAAGTGTCCCGCCCCGCCAAGATGATCGGGATCGACAGCCAACATGAACACGCAATTACCGTTCTGGCTACGGGGCTTCTCACGAATGGTGAACCCGCCCGAGAGCGCGCCAGCAAACACCTCGATCATCAAGCCCAGGCCAAATCCTTTGTACGCCTGATTGCCCCCCATGGGCAGGATGGTGCCGGGCGGATCAGCGTAGAGCGTGTTCGGATCGCACGTGGGCTTCCCTTCGCAGTCGAGCAACCACCCCTCGGGACATTGCTGACCGGCGATTTTTTTCACCCGCACTTTACCTTCGGCCGTGGCGCTGGTGCCGAAGTCGAGCACGATCGTCCCTTGCGGGCTCGGAACGCCAAACGCCAGCGGATTGGTCCCCAGTCGCGGCGCTTTGCCGCCGGGAGGGGCGACCCGGCGCGTGCAGCCGTGCGTGTTGACCATGATGATCGAGACGAGCCCGGCGTCGGCGGCCTGATCGCAGTATTCGCCCAGCCGGCCGATGTGTCCGCTTTGTCGCAGGGTGCCGATACCGGTTCCTTGCTGCTTGGCTTTGCGAATGATCGCGTCCATCAGCTTGCGGGCTTGTGTCTGGCCGAAGCCCCAATGGCCATCGGCGACCAAGGTGGTGGCGGTTTCCTTGACCACGGTGAACGGGGCGCTCGGAACGGTCTCCTTCTTGACGACCGTGTCGAGGTAGTACGGGATGCGCATCACGCCGTGCGAATCGTGGCCACGCAGGTTGGCTCCCACCAAGCTCTCGGCGACAAGCCGGGCCTCGTCGGCTCCAACTCCACCAGCTTGAAGCAGTTGGGTCGCAAAATGGGTCAGCGTGGTAGCAGATACGGTGGGCATCGTCGGGCAGACTCCGGTCACAACGAGGGGGGATGGATGATCGATTTCAGCCGATTTTAAGTCCTACGGGGCGAGTCTGCGAGCGGGGGCGCAAAATTCTGCTCAGTATTAGCTGGGTAAATACTTGTAAGCCTTAACCTTTTACGCCTTTACGACCGATAACGACTGCGAAATAATAGCGCCGCAGGCAAGCTGCGCCCGCATCCCCTGAATATGCGGTCATAATTGATCGATTGGCCAGCTCGACGTGGATTACCGGAGAACTGCCGCATGGCACAGGTTGAAACCTCAGCCCCCCAGAGAGTGGACATCGACCCAGCCGAGACCGCCGAATGGCTCGAGTCGCTGCAATATGTGATCAAGGCCAAGGGGAAGGAACGCGCGAGCTATTTGCTCCGCATCCTCGACGAGAACGCGGCCCGGCAGGGGGTCGAAATCCCCTTCTCGATCACCACCCCCTACGTCAACACGATCCCCGCCGACCAGCAGCCGCAGTTCCCAGGCAACCGCGAACTCGAACGGCGCATCAAGAGCATCATTCGCTGGAACGCCATGGCGATGGTCGTCCGCGCGAACAAAAACGACTACGGTCTCGGCGGACACATCAGCACGTTCGCCTCAAGCGCCACGCTCTACGAAATTGGCTACAACCATTTCTTCCGCGGCAAGGGCGAGAACAGTTCGGGCGACCAGATTTATTTTCAGGGGCATGCCTCGCCGGGCATGTACTCGCGGGCGTTTCTCGAAGGCCGCATCAGTGAAGCGCAACTCGTCAACTTTCGCCAAGAGATGGCCCCCGGCGGCGGCTTGTCGAGCTACCCGCACCCCTGGCTCATGCCGGACTTTTGGGAGTTCCCCACCGTCTCGATGGGCCTCGGACCCATCATGGCCATCTATCAGGCGCGTTTCAACAAGTACCTGGCCGACCGCGGCATTAAAGACACCAGCGGTCAAAAGGTTTGGGCGTTCCTTGGCGATGGCGAGTGCGACGAGCCCGAATCGCTTGGCGCGATCACGCTCGCGGCCCGCGAACAGCTCGATAATTTGATCTTCGTCATCAACTGCAACTTGCAACGCCTCGACGGGCCCGTGCGCGGCAACGGCAAGATCATTCAAGAGCTCGAAGGGGCCTTCCGCGGCGCGGGCTGGAACGTCATCAAGGTCGTTTGGGGCGAAGACTGGGAACCGCTCCTCGAACGCGATACGACCGGCGCACTCGTCGAACGGATGGGCGAAGTCGTCGATGGTGAGTACCAGAAATACGTCGTCAGCGATGGCGCGTACATCCGCGAGCATTTCTTCGGCAAGAGCCCCGAGTTGCTCGAACTTGTCTCGCACCTGAGCGACGAAAAGCTCCGCACGCTCAAGCGCGGCGGCCACGATCCCGAGAAGGTCTACGCCGCCTACAAATGGGCGACCGACAACCACAACGGCAAGCCGACGGTCATTCTCGCCAAAACGATCAAGGGCTACGGGCTGGGCGAGGCCGGAGAAGGCCGCAACACCACGCATCAACAAAAGAAGGTCAACGAAAACGAGCTGCGCGAGTTCCGCAGCCGTTTTGGCATTCCGATCTCGGACGAGGACGTCGTCAAGGCGCCGTTTTATCGCCCGGCCGAGGACAGCCCCGAAATGCAATACCTGCGGGCGCGTCGCGAAGCGCTCGGTGGCCCGGTCCCTTCGCGGCCCACGGTCCACCCGACGATGATCATTCCTCCCAACAGCGACTTTGCCGATTCGTTCACATCGAGCGAAGATCGCGAAGTGTCGACGACGATGGCGTTCGTCAAGCACTTTGCTCGGCTGCTCAAGGACAAGAATATCGGCAAGCACATTGTGCCGATTGTGCCCGACGAGTCGCGCACCTTTGGCATGGACCCGCTCTTCCGTCAGTGCGGCATTTACGCCCACACGGGCCAATTGTACGAACCGGTCGACAGCGACAACTTCCTGTACTACCGCGAGGCCAAGGACGGGCAGATCTTCGAGGAAGGGATCACCGAGGCGGGCTCGATGGCGTCGTTCATCGCGGCGGGCACCTCGTACTCGACTCACGGCGTCAACATGATTCCGTTCTACGTGTACTACTCGATGTTCGGCTTCCAGCGGATCGGCGACCTGGTTTGGGCCGCGGCCGACATGCGCTGCAAGGGCTTTATGCTCGGCGGCACGGCGGGTCGCACGACGCTCAACGGTGAAGTCTTGCAGCACCAGGATGGCCACAGCCACCTGATCGCCTCGGCCTTTCCGACCGTTCGCGCCTACGACCCGGCGTTCGCTTACGAGACCGCGGTGATCGTCATGGACGGCCTGCGTGAATTGTACGAGCGGGGTGCCGAGTGCATTTACTACATCACGCTGCACAATGAGAACTACCGCATGCCGGCCATGCCCGCCGGAGCCGAAGAAGGCATCGTTCGAGGCATGTACAAGTTCAGCACTGTCGATGCCGGTGCCAACTCGCCGCGCGTGCAATTGTTCGGCAGCGGCGCCATCCTGCGCGAGGCCATCCGCGCCAGCGAGATTCTTGCCACCAAGTACGGTGTCTCAAGCAACGTTTGGAGCGTCACCAGCTACAAGACGTTGTGCAAAGAAGCGCACGCTTGCGAGCACTGGAATCTGTTCCATCCGAACGAGACGCCGCGTCGTTCGTACCTTGAGCAAGTGCTCGAAGGGGAGCAAGGCCCGTTCATCGCCACGAGCGACAACGTGCGGTTGGTCTCCGAGCAGATTACCCGTTGGGTCCCCGGCGGCTTGTATGCCCTGGGCACCGACGGGCTTGGCCGCAGCGATACTCGCGAGCGGCTCCGTCGGCACTTCGAGATCGACGCCGAATGCGTCACGATTGCCGCGCTCAGTCAGTTGGCCCAGCGTGGTCTGTTTGACCGAGGGCGACTCTCTGCCGCCGTCCGCGAGTTGAGCATCGATCCCGAAAAAGCCGATCCGCTGTTCTCGTAGCAGAAGGGGTGAGGGATGTGGGGCGCGGGTTGAGTTCAGGATCAATTTGTTAGCCGCGACGAGATAAGCGGGACGCATAAACCTAAATCGACACTGAAAGTCTGCTAGTTCAACATACGTGAGTGGAGTGAGTGATGGCCATTGATTTCAAGCTCCCCAACCTGGGCGAAAATATCGCCGCCGGCGACGTCACCAACGTCATGGTCAAAGAAGGGGACGTGATTAGCGCCAATCAACCGGTCGTCGAGGTCGAGACCGGCAAGGCCACGGTCGAGATTCCTTGCCCGCACGCGGGCAAGATCGTCAAGGTGCACGTTAAGAGCGGCCAGAGCGTCCCCATCGGCGGCGTGATTGTCAGCGTCGAGGCTGGTGTCGCGGCCCCGGCTGCGCCCTCGACGCCGGCCCCGGCCGCCAAGCCCGCGCCTGCCGCGGCAGCTTCCAAGGCCGCGCCGGCCCCTGTGTCGGCTCCGGTCGCAGCCGCGCCGGCTCCCGTGCAGCCCGTCGCCGCCAGTGCGCCGACGCTCGACGACGATGCGAACGTGGCCCCGGCCGGCCCCTCGGTTCGCCGCTTGGCTCGTGAGCTGGGGATCGATATCGCCCGCGTGGCCGGCACCGGCCCCAACGGTCGCATTACCCGCGAGGACGTGGTCTCGGCCGTGCGACATCAAGCCACCAGCGCACCGGCCCATTCGCAACGCACCACCGCCGGCGTCGTGCCCGAAGGGGTCGAGTCGCGCGACAACTTCGGTGTCGTCCGTCGTCAAGCGCTGCCGCGCATTCGCAAGACGATCGCGGCCAATATGGTCCTTTCGTCGCAATCGATTCCGCACGTCACCAACTTTGACGATGCCGATATCAGCGAACTCGAGCGCATGCGTAAAGCCAGCTTGGACGACTACGCCCGCCGCGGTCTCAAGCTCACGATGATGCCCTTCGTGATGAAGGCGGTTGCCCAGGCCTTGCGGCTGCACCCGCTGATCAACGCCTCGCTCGACATGGAGCGCGACGAGATCGTGTACAAGGAATACGTCAACCTGGGCGTGGCCGTCGATACCGATCGCGGACTCGTGGTGCCGGTCGTTCGCGACGTCGATCGTCAATCGATTCCCGCGATTGCCGAGGCGCTCGCCGACATTGCCGAGCGTGCCAAGGCGAACAAGTTCAAGATCGAAGACCAGCAAGGAGGTACGTTCACGATCAGCAACCTGGGGGCCATCGGCGGCACCTATTCGACGCCGATCATCAACCCGCCGCAGGTCGCCATCCTGCTCATCGGCCGCTCCCGAAAAATGCCCGTCGTGACCGACGAGGGGCACATCGAAGCTCGGCTCATGATGCCGCTGTCGCTCTCGTACGATCACCGACTTGTTGACGGCGCGGCGGCCGCGCGGTTCCTCAACGAAGTGAAGGGGTATCTGCAAGTCCCCGGCCGGCTGCTCTTGGCCCAGTAACATCGAATCGGTCGTGGTTGGTCGTCATGTCGTTTTGACGTGATCGACTTACCGCGGCGCGCCGAGCGGCACTTGGCCATCGAGATAACGCCAGTTCTTGAGGAACGCGATCACGTCAGCCATCTCTTGCCGCGTGACGTTACGCTCGAGCCCCTCGGGCATCAGCGAGACACCGTTGGATTGCATCGCGTCGATATTCGAGCGGAGCAGCGGCAGGACTTTTCCCTCGGGCAGCTTGAGCGTGACACTGTTGCCGGTCTCGGCCGTCACGATGCCGACGAGCGTAACGCCGTCCGTGGTTATCACGGTGTAGCTCTGGTAATTGTTGTCGATCGCCTTGTTGGGCTGCAAAATGTCGGTCAGCAGTTGCTCGGGCGTTTTGGTGCGTGTGTCGCCGATGCTGGGCCCAACGTCGACACCGATATCGCCGATGCGATGACAGGTCGTGCAATTCTTGCGAAAGACTTCGCGACCACGTTGGGCATTCGAGGCGAGCGTGAGCGACTCTTGATAATCGGCTAGTGCCTTGGCACGATCGGCTGGCAGCGCCGCGGCTAGGATGCCCCGGGCCCGCTCGACGATGCGTGGGTCGCGATGTTTGAGCAAGCGCGTGGCTCGGGTCGTGTCGATCGCCGTGGCTTTCATCCGGCCCCCCGCAATTTCATCGAGCAGGGCTTCGATTCGCTCACTCTGGGCGAGCAACGCATCGAGCAACGCACTGCGGACGGCCGGCGTCTGCAACGAGAGCTGTTGCAGCAAGAGCGTGTTGATGGATGGATCGCGATGGGCCGCGAGCGAGTTGACCGCGCGAATGCGTAGCTCCTGCGGATCGCCCGACCGAGCCAACTCGCTCAACACGCTGCCGACGTCGGCATAGTCGCCATGCGCGAGCAACTCGCAGGCCACGAGGCGCAGCGGCAAGGTTTGGTTTGTTTGAGGGGCCATTTGAGCCGCGGCGCGCAGCCAAGCCTGAATCGACGCGCTGCTGCTCGACGACCTTTTCGCCAAATCCGACAGAGACATCCCTCCCATCTTCAGACCGCGCGCCAACCCCAAGGCCGCAAACAACTGGACCGTCTCGGGCTGCTTGTCGAGCGCGACGGCCATCGCATGCACTTCGCTCGTGTCATGCCGCGTGCCAATGAGTTGAGCCAACTCTTGCACCAGTGCCAACGTTTCGACCGTGGAATCTGTGGTGCTCGTCATCCGCGACAGTATTTCGCCAAGTACGCCGCCAGCGCGATCGGTGAGCCCGGTTTGCACGGCGCGACGGGTCCAGGTATCTCCTGCGCCGGCCAACGCGACTGCGGCCAGGGCCTGTTCGACATCGCGGCCTGCGAGCCCGCCCAGGGTGAGCGCCGCTTGAAAGCGCACTCGCGGATCCGTGTCAGCAGCCCGCTTAACGACCGCGCCGCGCAAGCTGCTCGAATCGTTCAATCGCGTCTCGGCAAGCACGAGTGCCTGTTCGCGCACGCCCGGTTCGGCGTCGTCGAGCGCCAACAGAATCATTCGCTCGCTCAGTGCATTGAGCCCTTGCAAGGTCCAGAGCGCGTGCGAGCGGGCTTGCGGCAGGGTCGCTTCCATCACGAGCGTTTCGAGCCCGCTCACGATACTCAAGTCTTGCCGCTCGAAGAGCAACCGCTGGGCGGTCTCGCGCCACCAGGCGTTTTCGTGCGACAAGAGACCCACAAGGTGCTTGGTCGCGACCTGTGAGAGGGTGAGTTGATAGTTGGGGCGAACATGATCCTTCGCTACGATCCGATAGATTCGACCTCGATCGTCGCCCAGCCGCAAGTCGGGTCGATTCTGCAATTCGGTCGGCATGAATTGAGGATGCTCGATCACGGCTCGATACATGTCGACCAGGTACAGCGCGCCATCGGGCCCGGCGTCGATATTCACGGGCCGAAACCAATCATCGCGCGAAGCGAGCCACTCGCGATCGGTGAACGAAGGCTTGGCGGCGAAGGTGGCCCCGGCGGGCGAGACGACTTCGCGATGGACCAGGTTGCCCGTCGGCTCACAGGTGAACGAATTGTTGCGGTAGCCACTCGGGAGCGCATCACCGCGGTAGTAGTCGATGCCACAGGCGGCGGTGAACTGTCCGGCATGTAAATTCGAAGTGGTCCAGGCAGCCGTAAGTGGAAACACGCGCGACAACTCACCGGCCGCGGCCACGTCATGAACCAGCGTGGGAATCGCAAGCAGCTTGTTACGATTCACATACCGATCGGCCAGCACGACGTGCATGAACGGGTTACGGTTGCTGACCACAAAGCGCCGGCCATAATCGTCGAACGTCACGCCAAACTGTCCGCTGCCGCCTATCGACTCGGCCCGCAGTGTATGCGGATCGAAGCGAAAATCGCGGCTGGCGATCGAGATCGGCGGCTGTTTCGGATCGCGGGCATTGACGACGTTGCCGCCACGCAGGCCCGAAGCGACATACAGTCGATTGTCGAGTGCGAGCCGCGGATGATTCACGCGCAGTTGGGGATTTTCCTCGGTAAAGCCCGTGAACCAGGTCTCGCTCACATCGGCCCGATGATCACCGTCGCTGTCGCGCAGATAGACGATTTTGCCACTGAGGGTGACGAGGATGCCCCCTTTCCATGGTTGCACGCCGGTCGCGAATAGCAAGTTTTCGGCGAACACGTGAGCCGTCTCGTAATGGCCATCGCCGTTGCGATCTTCGAGCAGCTTGATTTTGGAGCGGGGCGGACTGCCGTCGGTCGGCGGGTGCGGATAGTCGCGCATCTCGACGACCCATAGCCGGCCGTCTTCGTCGAAACGAGCCGCGACGGGGTCGACCACTTGAGGCTCGTGCGCGACCAACTCGATGCGGACATCGTCACCGATCACGAAGTGCTTGAGCGACTCGGCCGGAGTGACAGGGCTGGCAACTTTGGCTGTCGCGCTCGCTTGCGGTTGAGCGCCGAGCGCCGCAGGCATGAGTCCGCACCACGAGCAGATCAGCAACCATGAAATACGTCGCAAGACCATGAGCAGACGACCTCGTTAAACGACTCGGGCGTCGCCATCCACCCAAGGATTGCGACGCCCGAGATTATAAACCGAGACGGAATTCAAATCCGCCCTTAAACCTTGCCGGCGGCCGGAACGACGAACGGAGCACGATACTCGCGGGTGAGCATGGTGTTGGCCTCGGAGTCGCCCGTGAACGTCTCGCTCTTGGGATCGAAGGCCAACGAGCGACCGAGGGCAATTTCGGTGTTCGCGCCAAGCTGATTGTCGGCCAGATGCTCGCTGAAGCGGGCAAAGGTGGCTTGGTTCTCGGATCCCTTGAGATGATCCTTGGCCTGCGCCAAGGGCATCTGTTTGCCGAGCCGATACGAGATGTTGCCCAAGTGGCACAGCGCGCTCGACAAGTGACCTTCGAGGATATCGGCGTTCAGGTCCGACACATTGCGGCTGCGAACCGCCTTGAGGAAGTTCTCAAAGTGATTATCGCCACCCTTGAACTCCTGGACCAGCTTGCCTTCGGGATCAAAGGCCGCGCCGCCGCTGTAGCTGCTCAGCACGACGTAACCCTCGGAGCCGTAGAAGATGTTGCCGACCTTGGCACCCTTGAGCGCGTCGGTCTTCAGGCCACGGACTTCAAACACCAGCGTCTTGCGACCGTAGTCGAACACGCAGACTTGGCTGTTGGCCGTCTCGCCGGCGTCTTCGTAGCTCAGTCGGCCACCGTAGCTGAACACGTTGTTGCACAGTTCGTTGACCCCCAGGCCCCAGCGGGCAACGTCGACCTGGTGGATGCCTTGGTTGCCAAGGTCGCCGTTGCCGGTCTCCCACACCCAGTGCCAATCATAGTGCAGATTCTTGCGGGTAAGGGGCAACATGCGTGCCGGACCACACCAGAGATTGTAGTCGACCTTGGCAGGCACCTCGTAGGTCCCCTTGGGGCCGATCGAGCCGCGCGGCTTGTAGCACAGGCCCCGCGCCAATGTGACCTCGCCAATCTTGCCGGCCTTGATGTAGTTGATCGCGTCGATCGAGCCGCCAGCACTCCGGCACTGGGTGCCCGTCTGGCAAATTTTGTTGTACTTTCGAGCCGCCTCGACAATCCGCCGCCCCTCGCTGACGTTATGACTGACGGGCTTTTCGACGTACACGTCTTTGCCGGCCTGGATGGCCCAAATGGCCGTCAGAGCGTGCCAATGATTGGGAGTCGCGGTGCTGACGATGTCGAGATTCTTGTCATCAAAGGCCTGGCGCATGTCCTTGACGAACTTGGGACGACGGCCTTGCTTCTTCTCGAGTTCATCGCAGCGTTGCTGGCCGATGGCTTCGTCGACATCGACAATGTAGGTGATCTCGGTGTTGTTTTTGGCCGAGGCGGTGAACGCGCCGATGTGGCTTTGACCGCGTCCCTTGGCTCCGACAATGGCCACGCCCAGACGATCGTTGGCGCCCTTGCCGCTGGTGTTGCCCTCTTCGGCCAACACGCGTTGGCTTTGGCCGGCAGCGATGGCAGCCGCGGTGGCAAACATCGAGTCTTCTAGAAAACGTCGTCGTGACAGGTGCGACATAGGACGCCTCTCGCAAAATAAAAAATGGGGAGGGGGAAATTAGGTGGGGCAGGAACCTATAGCTTAACCGAGTGCAAAGGCTGATGACTAGCTGATTTAGACGAAAACTCGGCGACTTGGCTAGGAGCTGGCAAGGCGGTCATCGAGCGACCGACAGGCTCTGGAGGGCGATTCGTCTCGAAGCGGCGCGCCAAATATAGAATCGGCCCGGGTCGCTACCTATTGTCACTTTGTAACTTGCGTCTAGCCATAGCGTTCGAGCAGCTTGTCGACCCCCCACGGACAAAGCCGATTGAGCCACACGAGCAACTGGCCGCGCACGTTCGGCACGATCTCGTGCCGCTGTCGCTCGATCGCTCGCCAGGTGGCTATTGCGACATGCTCGGCCCTCACCCCGCGCTGTTGGGCCCAGCGGGTGTTGCCCGATCGTTCAACGACATGTTCGAAGAACTCGGTGTCGGTTGTGCCGGGGCTGACAACGAGCACGTGCATGCCGTCGCGCGCCAGTTCAGCCCGCAGCGCTTCGCTGAACCCCTGGAGAGCAAACTTGCTGGCGCAATATTCGCTGCTGCGGGGCACGCCACGATGGCCAAGAATCGAACTGATGTTGACGATGGTTGGCCGCGACCCCGTTCTCAGCAGCGGCAACGCGAGGCGAATCAACTCGACCGCGGCAAAGAAGTTGACCTCCAGCACGCGGCGTAGTGTGTCGCTGCTTGATGTGTCAAAGCGTCCGAGTGCTCCGACCCCCGCGTTGTTGACGAGCACGTCGAGAGCGCCCCAGCGTGACGATGCATGCTCGATGAGTTGTTCGCGGACGCTCGGTTCGGTGATGTCTCCCGCGATGGATGAAACACCCTGGCCGAGTTGTTGTTCGAGTTGTGCAAGGTTCTCGTGGCGACGCGCGTTGAGAATCAACTCGCACGAGGCGGCCGACATGACCGTGGCGAGTTCGCGACCGATCCCACTCGAAGCTCCGGTGATGATCGTTCGCATGGGAGATGGGGCATTGCACCGAGGCCGGCGTGTTTAATGCAGCGTCGTTCGCGCGGCCTCGGTGCCCAACGTGGCCAGCCTCAACCCCACGGTCGGCGCGGTGCCTTTGACGACCGGCGCGAACTCGGCGAGTGCTTGCTCAACTTGGCCTTCCAGCGCGATGAGCTGTTGCAGCACATCGTCTTGCCGGGCTTCAAGTTCTTTGAGCAAATCTTGTCGCGCGAGGTCAACACTCATCGTGGTCAACAGGTTCCGCGGCTGCGATTTGAGGGGGAGGCAATCGGCCAACAGATAGTCCCATCGACCGTTATGAGCCGCATATTCAGTCGACCACCCGAGACGGGGTGCGAGTTGTGAGGGTCCGGCGAGTGTGTTAAACCGCGCCGAGTTTACCGGTCGCCGGACAACCGTCAGCGCCTCGCTAAAGTGCCCAGAAAGCAAGGTCGACGACTCGCATGATCTCCTCCGCGGGCATGGAGGCGCGTTCTCCCAAACTCGCCAGGCCCGATAATTGGGCCCGATTGGCCCAAATGACGCCTAGACACTGCACCGTGCGCACAGGACAATTTTGGCGTGGGCCTTGTGGAAGTCCGAGAGGGTCGAGCGATGTTACGCGGCGTGTTGGTCGGATTCATTGCCCTGTTGGGGCTCGGTGGGACGGCGCGGGCCGACAAACTGCCCCTCGTCGGCACGGTCGTGCATGCGATTCCGCGGACCCACGACGAGTTGGCGGTGGCTCATGAGCAAGCAGCCGCTCGGATGGGGGTGCTCGTCTCGCCCGGCAAGCCGCTGCATGTTCCGCACCTTACAGAGCAGCGTGTGGTGCGCGACGCACGGACGGCTGCTGGCCAATTGCTCGACATGCCCTTGACCTTTGATTACAGCCGGCACAGCTTTCTGGCGGTCGGCATGGACATGACCCCGGGGGATCAACGCACGCTGCCGTTCTTTTCGGGCTCGACGATTCTGGATCGCGTGCGGCGTTATTATCTCTGTTTTGGCGTGCATGTGAAACGAGACATGAGCGGGCAGATGTATTTGGACGATCGGGCCCATGTGGCCGTGGCGGATTTTAGCTCGGCCAAGTCGCAGCCTTCGATCGAGATGGTCGACTCATCGATACGCGACTTGCGCGGGCACGGGTTATTCGTCCGACCCGACGAGTCGCTTTCGGATGAGTCGCTGCGCACGCTTGTGCTGATCAACAAAAGCACGCTGGTGAAACGGGACTCCCAGGGGCGTGAGCGTTACGCGCCCAGCTACGAATTGACATTTGTACGAGCGTTGGTCGACGAACGCGATCAGGGCGTCGAGTTGCATGTATTCACCACGGCCAACGAACGCGCCGAATTGCACTACCTTGAGCCTTTCGCGCCCCCTCAATCGCTGGCCGATTGCGGCATGAAAGGCACGGTGACCTTCACGCAGTATGGTTTCGCCGGACAGTTGCCCTCGGCCAAGGCCATTCGTCAGGCCAGCGTTCGCAGCCAGAGTTCGATCAGCATGGACGACTTTGATCGCTTTGCGATGCAGCAAAACTGGACCGGCGGCGCTTTCGATCATTTAACCCAAGCGCTCGATGCGATCATCGCGGGCAAGCTGGCCGGCACGACGATCAAGGCGAAGAAAGAGTAGTGAGCCGTGACCGACGCTGAATCGGGGCGCTCGTTTTCGCAGCAGCGACACAAGCCCCCCTCGTCACTGGATCGGCCCCGCGAGTTGATCGTCGCCTGCGCGCCGCTGCGCAGCAACGTGAATTTGTCGCGCATCGTTCGCACGGCTGGCTGTTGCGGGATTCGCACGTTGATCTGCTGCGGGCAGGCGAAGCTGATCGACAAAATTGCCCGCGACGCCGTGGATGATGGCGGCCGCGAAGGAGACCCGAGCGGTGTGACTCTGCGCGTGCATCGCACGCTTGGCCCGGTGCTCGATCAGTTGAAGCTCGATGGCTACCGGCTCGTGGGCCTGGAACAGACCACCGACTCGCACAATCTGCATGAGTACGCTTTCCCACGGCGTTGCGTGCTTGTGGTGGGTAACGAGCGTAACGGCCTGGACGACGATATCTTGCGCCGACTCGACGACGTCGTCGAGATTCCCGTCTACGGCTCGCCTCACGCCTATAATGTGGCCACGGCGACCTCGATCGCCTTGTATGAGTACTGCCGGCAGTTTCCCAGGGGATGAGATTGAGCTATTGATTGAGGTTCAAGTAGTTAAGTTCAGAAGGACGACCAGCGGGAGTCTGATCATACCGGCCTCGCGTTGCTCGGCCTGTTAAGCTGGTTATGTGAGCATCAATAGCCCTCGGCGATAGGGCCGCAGGTCCGTACATCGGGGGTTGAACGTCCCGCGCTTCGAGTTTCGCAGTAAGGTCGCAGACAAAATCTGGCTGAGCATTGCTAACTGGGCTATTCAAATAGGGACGAGCGGTTTTTAATGCTGCTCTGAATTTACACTCGTCACCACGACCCTCTCGAACCGCAACGACCGCACTCATGGCCAAGCAGCAAAACGCAATCAGCCCGACCCGCGAGCAAGATTATCCCGAATGGTACCAGCAGGTGGTCAAGGCCGCCGACTTGGCCGAGATCTCGGCCGTCCGGGGCTGCATGATCATCAAGCCCTGGGGTTACGCGATTTGGGAGTTGATCCAGCAGACGTTGGATCGCATGTTCAAGGAGACGGGGCATCAGAACGCGTACTTCCCGCTGTTCATCCCGCTAAGCTTTCTTGAAAAGGAAGCCGAGCACGTCGAGGGGTTTGCCAAAGAGTGCGCCGTGGTCACGCATCACCGTTTGGAATCCGACGGCCAAGGGGGCCTGCGCCCCACGGGCGAATTGGAAGAGCCGCTCATCGTCCGTCCCACGAGCGAGACGATTATCGGCGCCAGCTTTGCCAAGTGGGTGCAGTCGTGGCGCGATCTGCCGCTGCTGATCAATCAATGGGCGAATGTCGTCCGCTGGGAAATGCGACCCCGCATCTTTTTACGCACGGCCGAGTTTCTCTGGCAAGAAGGGCACACGGCCCATGCCACGAAAGACGAAGCGGTCGAAGAAACACGCCGCATGCTCGACGTCTACGCCACATTTGCCGAGCAGTACCTGGCACTGCCCGTGATCAAAGGTGAGAAGACCGCCGGCGAACGATTCCCGGGCGCGGTCGACACCTACTGCATCGAGGCGATGATGCAGGATCGCAAAGCGCTCCAGGCAGGCACGTCACACTTTTTGGGCCAAAATTTCTCGCGTGCTCAGGAGATCAAGTTTCAGAACCCTAGCGGCGAGGTTGAGTTTGCCTGGACGACCAGTTGGGGCGTGTCGACACGGTTGATCGGCGCGCTGATTATGACCCACAGCGACGACGACGGCCTGGTGTTGCCACCGCGGCTGGCCCCGCAACAGGTGGTGATTCTGCCCGTCACGCGAACCGAGGAAGAACGCGCGGCGGTGCTCGACTACTGCCGAGGACTGGAGCAGCAACTCGCGGCGAGCGACTACCACGGCCAGAAGATTCGCGTCCACCTCGATGCCCGTGACATGCGTGGCGGCGAGAAGAATTGGTATCACGTCAAGCGTGGCGTGCCGCTGCGGGTCGAGATCGGGCCGCGCGAGATGGCCGCCGGCAACATCTGTTACGCCCGCCGCGACAAAGGCCCCAAAGAGACCACGATCATTTCCCGCGACGCATTCGCCGCGACGGCCGCGGCGTTGCTCGACGAGGTGCAACAATCACTGTTCGATCGCGCGCTCAAGCATCGCGTTGAGAACACGCGACCGATCGACAACCAAGCCGAGTTCATCCGCTACTTCACGCCGAAGAATGAAGACAAGCCCGAGATGCACGGCGGGTTTGCGATTTCGCACGTCGACGACACCGACCCCGCGGTGCAAGAGAAGCTCAAGGAACTCAAGGTGACGGTCCGCTGTTTGCCCTTGAGCGACTCACCGACGAGCGGGACCTGCATTTTCAGCGGCAAGCCGCTGACGCGGCAAGCCATTCTTGCCAAGGCGTATTGAGCGTGCGTGACGCTATTTCAGCTCAAGCTTGTCGGCCTCGCCCAGCAATTGCCTGATGAGTTCTTCTCCTTTGCGACGCTCGTCGTCGAGTTGCCGATCGAATTCTTGCCGTGTGCGCTGTTGCGCCTGCTCCCAGAGTTGCAGGGCCGAGTCAAGCTCCTTGCGCATTCGTTCCAAGGTCCGCTCAGAGTAGGCGGGGTCGGCGACCCAGCCTTCCTCTTTGAGGATATTTCGCTCGGCAGCCTTGCTCGCGCTCTTCAGCGACTTGGTGACTTTCGAGTTCGATGGGGCCAACAGCATCGTGAGCACGACGAGTCCGACGAGGCTGCCGATGGTGGCGGGCAAGACCCAGCCGGAGGTTGCGGGCACCGGCACAACCTGGACCGGCGCGGCTCGGCTTTCCAACGGCGGGTTGCGCTCGGCTGCTTGGGTGATGTCGCCCCCCGCTTGCGTGCGCGGCTCGCCTTGCTCGGCGTTCAACGCGCGCGAGCCGTTTACGGCCTGCGAACTCGCCACGGCTGCCGAGGCTTCGGGATCATGCGCGCCGCCAGACATCGTGAACAACGTGGCGGGTAAATCCCATGCGGGTGGACCCAACTCGACGCGGAGCGACTCGAGATCGTGGAGTAAATCGCTCATCGAGGCATAGCGATCTTCAGGCCGTTTGGCGACCATTCGTTGGAACATCGCTTCGAGCCGCGGCGGTACATCGCTGAGCGATTCGCTCAATCGCGGGATGGGGGCCTCGCGATGGGCCAGGATCCGCTCCAGCATGGTCTGACGGCGATACAGCTTCTTCGTCGTCAGCAGTCGATAGAGCGTGCAGCCCAGGCTGTACACATCCGCGCGGGCATCGGCCGTGCGCGTGTCGAGCGCCTGCTCGGGGGCCATGTAGTCGACCGTCCCCAGGATATTGCCCGTGTGCGTGAGGCATTCGTTGTCGTCTTCGTCCGGGGGTTCGCCCCACAGGCTGTCGAGTCGGGCGGCGCCCATGTCCAGAATCTTGACTGTCCCCTGCCGATCGATGAGCAGATTACCTGGCTTAATGTCGCGATGGATAATCCCTTCGCCGTGGGCGTGTTCTAAACCGCGGGCCGCTTGCCAAATGCAGTCGATGGCCGCTGGCAACGACATGGCTCCGCGCTGTTTGATCCAATGGGCCAAGTCAATACCGTCGACAAACTCCATGACCAGATAGTACAGACCGACTTGTTCGCGGGCATCGAGCGCCGCGACGATGTTGGGATGCTGCAGTCGACCCGACGCCTGCACCTCGCGTTGAAAGCGGGCAACCACATCGGGCGAATGGCTCAGATTGGCATGCAATACTTTGAGCGCCACGACGCGGCGCAGCTTGCGATGTCGGGCCCGATAGACGAGCCCCATGCCGCCCGTTCCGACCAACTGCTCGACGATGTAATCGCCGTACACGAGTCCCGAGCCGCGACCCGCCAGCAGCTCTTTACGCTGATAATCGGTGAGTCGGCCTCGGTCGACGAGCCACTGCGCGAACACGGCCTCGTCGACGAAGCTATGGGCCGTGCGATATTGCGTGAGCGCAGACTCGGCCTCGGCCGGGCTCAAAAGCTGCAGCGTGGTCAGTTGTTGAACAAGTTTGTCGATCGCTGGATTCATTCAGAGCAGTCGCAACAAAAGGCCCGAGACGAATGATTGAGCATACCAGCGCCGTCAAGCAGCGTCGAATTCGTACCTCAACCCATGTCTTGTGTTCTCCGCGTTGGTTATGAACGAGGGGCCACGCAACCGAGGTTGCCTAGTTGCCGGTTTCGACCTCGCTCAAGTCAGGCGATTGAACATTGGCCAGTTCGTGGCGCAGGCTTAGATACGAGATCGCCCCCACGGCGGCAATCACGATCGTGATCAGTCGATAGACGAGCGCCACGATCAGCCCTTGGCCCGGCTGAACCGAGACCGTGGTGGGGACGTAGCGGTACAGCAAATCGACCACCATCTCGAACGCGCCGAGCCCCGACATCGGTAGCGGCAACACGCCGGTGATCATGGCCAGCGGCACAATCACGCCGTGCTCGGCCAAGTCTGGGCTCGCTCCCGGCAGACCGCGCGAGACCAGGTAGAAGGTCAAGGCAAAACAGGCCTGCGCGGCGACGCTCTGCAGCAACGCCACCGCCAGAACGACAGGCTGTTGTCGATACAGCCGCACCGCGCCCAAGAGTTTGCCGATGATCGATCCCACGCGCGGCAACTCGGTCAGCCACAGCGTGATCCGCCCGCGACTGACGCCCGGCACCAGCATCGCGCTCAGCCCCAGGGTGCTCAGCGCCGCAGCGAAGAGCGTGGCTTGAGCGATCAACCGGGTCTCGCGATGCGGTGCCTCGAAGAGCCGAAACCACAATACCGCCATCGCCGACAACACGAACAGCGCATACAAGCCGATGACTCGATCGAACAGTACGGTCGCCACGGCCTCGGGTCGGCGCTGAGGATGCTCGCGCGCCACGGCCACCGCTTTGAACAAATCGCCTCCGACAGCCCCCAAGGCGACGAAGTTCAGCAGGTAGCCCAAGAAGCCCAGTCGCATGGCTCGCCAAAAAGAGAACGGGAGCCCGAGCGCTCGCACGAGCGTGTGCCAGCGCACGAACGTGAGCACGACTCCCACGAAACAGACGCACCAAGCGAGCGTGAATTGCCCATAATCTTTCGGTGCAGCGAGGAACTCGGTAAAAAGCTGATCGCTCCGAACATCGCGGACCAAATAGGCCAAGATGCCGATCGCGATGACGATCTTCAGGCAATTCACGATCCACGGTTTCAACGCATCATCCTCGCGGCGCGTGCTCCGTCCGCCGGTAATCGTCTCGGCTCGGCGCGTGCACGGACACCCATGATAGCGGCAACCCATAAAAAAAGCCTCGGAAGCATCATGCCACCGAGGCTAACACAAAACTGGAGATAAAAGTTGGAGGGGACTTCCGGGCCGCGAGCGAATCGCCGACAGTCGATCCATACGTCGCCGCCCTCCAAATCTCCATGACGAGTTAAGAGGACCGCGACGTCGCTCCCCAACGGGCGCAACGCGCAGAATGCTTCACAATCAAGTGCCTCCCCGATAGGCCGACGAACGCCAGCCGTTATGCTTCGATCGCCCCGCGACATTTAAGCCGAACGGCGATTTCTCTGTTTCGTTGTAAAACTACTTCGTTCCAACCATCGCTGCATTTTGTCGCGTGGCCTGCACCACGCGAGCAACATTCAACTTGAATACGCACGTGAATGTCACTCGCGTATTTTGCGAACCATTCGGAATATGTCAAGCAACTTTTCCGCAGCATTTTTTTCTCGCGCGCTTTCATCTTGACAATAGCGCACAAAATCTCTCGTGATCGCTTCAGGATAATCGCAATTGTCGCGCGACGCCGCTTCGCTCTACGATATCACAGTCACCATGCAGACTCGCGCTTCGCGTTACGCTCACGATGCCCAACGAACCCAACACCACCGAACTGCTCGAACGCTTGGGTGCGTCGTTCGGTCGGCAGTTGGGCATCTATTC
The DNA here is from genome assembly GCA_964652155.1 of uncultured Planctomycetaceae bacterium. GTDB lineage: Bacteria > Planctomycetota > Planctomycetia > Pirellulales > PNKZ01 > CAZZBK01. The sequence continues at coordinate 33,280 of CAZZBK010000010.1, forward strand.
GTGGCCAACAAATCTGCGCGTGTCGGTCGTCGTGCCCGTGTTTAACGAGCAAGCCACGATCGATCCGCTCATCGAGCGCGTGCTGGCGACCGACTTGCCCCTCGAGGTCATCGTCGTCGATGATGGCAGCACCGACGGCACACGCGAGCGGCTCGCACGCTGGCGGGCACATCCCAACGTTCGCGTGCTGCGACTCGAGCGCAACGCGGGCAAAGGGGCGGCGCTGCGACACGGCTTCCAGCAGGCCACCGGAGACATCGTGGTCATGCAAGACGCCGACCTCGAGTACGATCCGGCCGAGTATCGCCGCGTCTTGCAACCCATTGTCGAGGGGCACGCCGACGTCGTCTTTGGCAGCCGTTTTCTGGGGCTCAGTCATCGCGTACTCTACTTCTGGCACTACCTAGGCAATCGGCTGCTCACGTTGCTGAGCAATCTCACCACGCAACTCAACCTCAGCGACATGGAGACCGGCTGCAAGGCGTTTCGACGCGAGCTGATCGCGCAACTGTTGCCCCGGCTGCGAGAAGATCGTTTCGGCATCGAACCCGAGCTGACCGCCAAACTGGCGCGAATCAAGGGGGTGCGCGTCTACGAAGTCGCGATCAGCTACACCGGTCGCACCTATGCCGACGGAAAAAAGATCACCTGGCGCGACGGGCTACGCGCCCTGTGGTGCATCGTGCGCTACGCCTGGTTCGACTAGCATTGCCACGCGGACGTGGCAATGGCACCCTTGGGGTACGCCTGGTTCGACTAACGTGCGTCGTCGTGCCGCTGCATGTCACCCTGCCGACGCCCACGCGCCACGACGCGATGAAAATGCAATTGCACCTCACGGGCCACCACGCGTCGCACCCCTTCGACCAAGCAGCGAGGCTCGTTGTCCTCTTGTCCCAAGCGAATCACATCCGCAAGCGGCATCCCTGGCGGAATCTGGAACGTTGACTGATAGATCGTCTGGTTCCCCGCGTCGAGATCGGGCACGATAAAGTGACACGTCGCACCGAAGGTCAACATCCGCGAACGGTATGCGTCGTGATACGGTCGTATGCCCGGAAAACTGGGCAGCAAGCCGTGATGCAAATTGATGATCCGACCGCCTGCGTACTTCCAGCAGCTACTCGGCGGCAACACTCGCATATAGCGGGCCAGTACGATGTAGTCGACCTCATATCGATCGCACAGGTCGATCAACTGCTCGTCATCGGCGTCGCCGCGCTCGTCGCCCACCTGATGCCACGGTACGTTGAACTGCTCGGCCAGATAGCGACAGTTGGCCCGATTGCCCAACACCACGGCCGGCTCGGCCTGAATCTGACCGTCTCGCATCGCACGCAACAGGGCCAACGGCGTCTCGGCGCGAATCGTCGTGCAGATCGCGATCCGAGGCCGGTTTGCCCGCAGGTCGGGTGACCAGACACGAATCGAGAGCTGCTTGGTCTTGGCGATCTCCTGCATCGCTTCGCGGAGCGCGGCAAACTCAGCGTGCGGCAGCTCCATGCGCAAGAGCATGGCGAACAGCCGCTCCTCGTCGTGATCGTACATCTGAATCTCGGCGATGTTGGCTCCCTGACCGGTCGCATAATGCACGATCGGATCGGCCAGTCCGCGATGATCGGGGCCCACGGCGGTAATTACGACTTGCATGACGCTTTTGAACCTGGAGGCGTTTGAATACGATCGCTGCTCAACTATCCATCACGCTTCGACGATGTCCAGTAAGACAAGTTGGCACAGCCTCACGACCGGCATTCCCGCTACAATCGGCGGTAACTTGCTTGACACACGCATGGGTCCGTGATGATATGTCCACAGTGTCTGGGCTTCATGGCTGCTTCCAGGAGGTTCTCGTGCTTCGTCAACTTGCTTCTCTCGCCGCGCTCGTGGGCGCGCTGTGGACCACCTTCGCCACGGCGGCCGTCGTGCAAATTGAAATCAAAGAGCGCGAACCGTATGCCGAGGGGCGCGCGATGGGCGATCGCGGGCCGTATGAGCGGCTCACGGGCCGCGTGCGTTATGCGATCGACCCCAAGGCCAAGGTCAACAGCCAGATCATCGATGTCGAGCTCGCGCCGCGCAACGCCCAGGGGCTCGTCGAGTTCGCCGGCGACATCGAGATTTGGGCGCCACGCGATCTGAGCAAAGCCAGCGGCACGCTGCTGTACGATGTGAACAACCGTGGCAACAAGACCGCGCCGAATATGTTCAACGGTGGGGCCGACGAGTTTCTGCTGCGACAAGGCTACATTGTGATGTGGAGCGGTTGGATACATGAGGTGCTGCCGGGCAATGGCCGCTTGCAGTTCACCGCTCCCGTCGCGATCGAAGCAGGGAAACCGCTCCGCGGCGTAACGCGCGCCGACTGGGTCGTGAGCAGCGAGGCCCAGAAGGCCAATATCGCGCACCGTGGCATCTTGGGCAGCTACCGTCCCGCCAGCAACCCCACGACCCCGCCGCGACTCACACGCCGACTCAACGCCGACGACCCGCGCGAAGAAATTTATCCCGACCAGTGGAGCTTCGTCGTCACCGATGTCGATGCCGACGGCCGAAGCAGTCAGTTACCACTCGTCGAGGTCGAGATCAAAGGGGGCGTCAAGCCGGGCTACATCTACGAGGTGGTCTACGAGGCCGAAGGGAGCGTCGTGCAAGGGACCGGCATGGCCGGCATGCGCGATCTGCTCTCCGCCCTGCGACATGACACGAGCGCGACCAACCCCTTGCGGCGGGCCGACGGCTCCCCAGCGGTCAAATACGTGCTCGGCTTTGGCACCTCGCAGAGCGGACGCTTGCTGCGGCAGTTCTTGTTCGACGGCTTCAATGTCGATGAACAGGGACGGCGGGTGTTCGATGGCGTCATGCCGCACGTCGCCGGTGGCGGGTTGGGTTTTTTCAACCACCGCTTTGCGAGCCCCACACGCACCAATGGCCAGCACGAGGAGATGCTCTTCCCGGCCGATTATTTCCCGTTCACCTATGGCGATTCGACTGACCCGTTCACCGGCCAGGTCGACGGCATCTTGCATAAGTGTCGCGAGACGAACACGGTGCCCAAGGTCATGCACACGCAATCCTCAAGCGAGTACTGGCACCGCAGCGGCTCGTTGGTGCATACCGACCCACGCGGCGAAAAAGACGCGGAGATTCCCAGCGACGTACGGATTTACTCCTTCGGCGGCACCCAGCATGGCGCGGGGAGCGGGCTGCCGGGAGAAAAAGGGGGCGCGCAGCTCATCGGCAACCCGGCCGATTATCGCCCGTTGCTCCGTGGTCTGATCGTGGCGCTCGATGCCTGGGTTCGAGAAGGTCGCGAGCCGCCCAAGAGCGTGTACCCAAAACTCAGCGACCGCTCGCTTGTAGCGTTCCACGAATCGAACAGCGGTTGGCATAAACTGTCCGGGGTCACCTATCCGCTCGTCATGCACTTGCCGCCGCTGGTCGATCGCGGACCCGATTGGGCCTTGCGGCGGATCACCACGATCGAGCCTCCCAAGGTGCTCGGGCGATACGGAGCGAAAGTGCCCGCGTATCGGGCCGACAACAACGAACTAGGCACGCTCAACCTGCCGGCGATCGACGCTCCGGTGGCCACATACACCAGTTGGAACATGCGCAGCGAACGGATCGGCGCACCGGGCGAACTGTTGGGCCTGCAAGGCGCGTACATTCCGCTACTCAAAACGCAAACGCAAGCACAGCAGGCCCAGGACCCTCGTCCCGCGCTGCTCAAGCGTTACCGTGATTTTTCCGATTACCAGCAGCAGTACCTTGGCGTGGCGCAGCGACTGATCGAGCAACGCTACGTGCTCGCGGAAGATCTGCCGCGACTCAAGGCCCTGAGCGAACAGCATCGCCCGCTGTTCGAGTAGTCGATAGGATACGCTGACGAAGACAACCTTTTAACGTTGGGAGGAAATCCGATGCCTCGCGTCTCACGTCGTCGCTTTCTGCACACTACCGCGGCGGGTTCGTTGGCCTTCGCCGCGCCGGCGATCGTGCGCGGTCGCAATCTCAACAACAAGCTCAAGCTGGCGCTGATCGGTGTCGGCGGCCGGGGTGGCGCTCACTTCGCCGCCGCGTCGCAAGAGCACGTCAGCGCCATCTGCGATGTCTACGAGCCCACACTCGCCCGAGTGGGCGAGAAGTTCACCGAGGCGAAAAAGTACGTCGACTTCCGCAAGCTCTACGACCGCGCGCAAGATTTCGATGCCGTGATCGTCAGCACCTGCGAACACACACACGCCTTCGCCACGCTACCGGCCTTGCAGTTGGGTAAGCACGTGTACTGTGAGAAGCCGCTCACGCATGGCATATGGGAGTCGCGTGTGATTCGCGAGGCAGCCGCCAAGGCCAAGGTTGCCACGCAGATGGGGATTCAAATTCACGCCGGAGAAAATTATCGCCGCGTGGTCGAGTTGATCCAGACCGGAGCGATCGGACCGGTCCGCGAGGCGCACGTGTGGGTCTCGCGTGCCTGGGGATGGCAGGGCTCGGCCGCCGAGGCCGAGAAGAACAAGGACATTGTGACCATCCAAAACCGTCCCACCGAGCCCGCGACGATACCACCCGGCTTGAATTGGGACCTGTGGCTGGGACCGGCCCCGGCGCGACCGTATCACGATGTGTATTTTCCCGGCCCGAAATGGTATCGCTGGTGGGATTTTGGCAGCGGCACGATGTCGGACCTCGGCAGCCATTGGAACGACTTGCCCTTCTGGGCGCTCAAGCTCCAGGCTCCGCGCACGGTCGAGGCGTCGGGGCCAAGCGTTCATCCCGAACTCGCCCCCGCGTCGATGCAAGCCACCTACGAGTACGACGCCCGCGGCGACATGCCTCCGGTCAAGTTCACCTGGTACCAAGGGGTCAACAAGCCGCCGCAATTCATCGACGGCACGATCCCCAACTGGGCCAGCGGCGTGTTGTTCGTCGGCGACAAGGGGATGCTGCTCAGCGACTACAGCAAGTACAAGTTGCTGCCCGAGGACAAGTTCTCCGGCTTCAAACCGCCCGAGCCGTTCATTGCGCGTTCGCCGGGTCAGCAACTCGAGTGGCTCGAGTGTTGCAAGAACGGCACGCAACCCTCAGCCAACTTCGAGTACTCCGGCTGGCTGACCGAGGCGAACCACCTCGGCAACGTCGCCTATCGACTCGGCAAAAAGATCGAATGGAACGCCGCCGAGCTACGCTGCCCGAACGCTCCCGAGGCCGACGCGCTCATTCATCGCGCGTACCGCGCCCCGTGGAAGCTCGCGTGATACCGTTCGTTTTTGATTCGCTAATCGCGAATGGGGACCGAGCGGATCGGGACCATGTCGAGCAGCACAAACTCCTGCTGCGAGGTCAGGTCCGGTCGGGCCAACGTCGTGGAGTTGTAGGCAAAGGTGTACACGCCCATCTTGCCGCTGTTGACTTCAGTGATGTAGATGGCGCTGGGGGCCAATTTGAAATTGCTGCCGGTGCGTAGATAGACGTCGCCGGTCACAATCGCAAATTTCGGAGGCTTGCCTGCCTCAAGCTTGAAGTCGTTCACGATATTGCGATGGTAGCTGATGCTGAACTTGCGCGTGCCCGGGTTGAGGACCGCGCCATTCATGTCTCCGGTGAGAAAATCGAGCGTGACGACCGCCTCGATCCCCGTGTCGACCGCACACGTGGCGAGTGCAAAGTTTTCCTGGCGATCGGTGGCCACGGCAAACACCGGTGTCGGCCGAGACAAATCTGCCAGCCACGCTCCGCCGAGCAGTCCGACGACCAGCCACATCCAGGGTTGCTCAGCCCATTTGCGTACCACGACAAGTTCTCCACGAGGAAACGACGCTGGCCACGGCGCGACACAGCTCGATCGGCCCTGCCAAGGGGCACCTAGGAAACATAGCTCACGAACCGTCAGAACAACGGGGGCGATTCGCGAGGCAAATTCGCGACCTGAGCCATCGGCGTTAGACCTCGATACGATACGCATGTGTCTTCAGGCAAGCCACTTGCGTTAATCAAGGCCCGGAAACGAACCCATCTCGAACAGGCGATTTACAGCGGCGCGGGCATGCCGTAAAACCTGAGCACACCCGCTCCGACTCGGAACCCTCTCATGTTGCTCAATCCCCGTTCGGCTCAACGCTTCGATACGATGGTGAACTCGGCGGCAGCTTTGCATGCCGTGGTGCAGGAAATTGCCGGTGCAACGGTCCTGGATCTGGGCATCGCGGTCCCGGGGGGACTTGAGGCCGGCGTGCAACTCGCCCAGTTGTGCCTAGCCGATCTGGCGACGGTCGCCGTTGTGAGCGGAGACACCACGTTGTGGCCAGGACCGGCCGTCGCGGTCCGCACCGATCATCCGGTGGCGGCGTGTCTGGCCTCGCAATATGCCGGCTGGCAACTCGCGCACGGCAAGTTCTTTGCCCTGGGCTCGGGACCCATGCGGGCCGCGGGGAGCAAGGAGCCGTTGTTCAATGACATCGGCCTGCGAGAGCTCGCCACGCGGGTCGTTGGCATACTGGAGACCCGCAAGCTGCCGCCGCCAGAAATCGTGGAACAGATTGCGCACTCGTGCAACGTCGAGCCGCGCGAGGTCTGCCTCGCCGTGGCACCCACGGCCTCGCTGGCTGGCTCGGTGCAGGTCGTTGCCCGCAGCGTCGAAACCGCCCTGCACAAGCTCCATGAGTTGCATTTCGATGTGTCGCGCGTCGTGAGCGGCTGGGGCGTCGCGCCGTTGCCTCCGATCGCCAAGGATGACCTTGCGGCCATTGGTCGCACGAACGACGCCATTCTCTACGGTGGAGACGTGACACTGTACGTGCGTGGCGACGACGACAGCCTCAGGCAACTCGGTCCCCAAGTGCCGAGTTGCTCATCGAGCGACTACGGACAGCCCTTCGGCGAGATATTTCGTCATTACAACTACGATTTCTATAAGATCGATCCGTTGCTGTTCAGTCCCGCTCGTATCTGCTTCATGAATCTCGACACGGGTCAAACGCACCGCTTCGGCAAACTGAACCCCGCGCTCGTCCACAAGTCGTTCACCTCCTAACCCTTCTCTGTCTACTCTTTTCCTCACTGCCTACTGTCTACTGCCTACTCTTCTGCGGCACATGAAATTCGCGGTCCTCTGCAATCCCGAGAGTTGGTACTTGCGCGATCTCACGCGAGCGGCTCGAGCACGGCATCAGATCGTGCCTTGTTCGTTTCGCGCGATGCATGCCGCGCTCGGCGCGCACGAGACGCTCATGAGCGAAGGCCTCGACCTGGGGAGCGTCGACGCGGTGCTCGTGCGCACGATGCCCCCCGGCTCGTTGGAACAGGTCGTGTTTCGCATGGACCTGTTGGGGCGTCTGCAACGACAGGGGCGCGTGGTCGTTAATCCGCCCAAGGCGGTCGAGGCGGCCGTCGACAAGTATCTCACCTCGGCCTTGCTGCAACAGGCCGGCCTGCAGGTACCACGCACCTTCGTGTGTCAAACAGCCGACGACGCGCTCGCGGCCTTCGCCCAACTCGGGGGAGACGTGGTGCTCAAGCCTCTGTTCGGAGCCGAGGGGCGCGGCATCGCTCGCTTGCAAGACGAGGCGATCGCCGAACGCACCTTCAAAATGCTCGAGCAGCTCGGCGCGGTCCTGTACTTGCAGCAGTTCATTCCACACGAAGGGTACGATCTACGGCTGCTCGTGATCGGCGAACAGGTCTTTGGCATGCGACGCCGCAACGAACTCGATTGGCGAACCAACATCAGCCGGGGCGCAACGCCCGAACCGTTCACGGCCGACGCGGAGCTTTGCGAGCTGGCGCATCGTGCCGCTCGAGCCGTGGGCGCGCCGGTGGCGGGGGTCGATTTACTCCCCGGCCGCGACGGCGCGCTTTATGCCATCGAGGTGAACGCGGTCCCCGGCTGGCAAGCCCTCGCCAAGGCGCATCAACTTGACGTCGCCGCGTTGGTGCTCGAGTACGTGGCCGAGCAAGTGCAGCGAGGAGCGCACGAATGACGCGACTCGAGGCGACCGTGAACGTTGCCGCGCTCATGCACGACCAGGCCCGGCAGCGAGGCGATCAAGTGGCGCTCGTCGAGAGCCGCCGCGGCGCGTATCGCACGATCACGTTTCGCGAACTGGACGAGCACAGCGATCGAATCGCAGCCGCCCTGCGTGCTTGGGGCGTGCCGCGGGGCACGCGACTGGCGCTGCTCGTGCCTCCAAGCATCGAGTTCGTCACGCTGGTCTTTGCCCTGTTCAAGGCGGGCGTGGTGGCGATCCTCATCGACCCCGGCATGGGCAAGCAGCACTTGATCGACTGCCTCGCCGCGGCACGGCCCGAAGGGTTCGTCGGTATTCCCCGCGCACAACTGGCTCGCGTGTTGTATCGCAAGCGGTTTCCACAGGCACGCTGGAACGTGACCGTCGGCCGGCGGTGGTTTTGGGGCGGACGCACGCTCGCCGAGTTGCTCCATTTCCCTCTCCCAGCGGGAGAGGGTGGCCGAAGGCCGGGTGAGGGGAGTTCAGAGTGTGACTCGGCACCCCATCTTGATGACAGCTCAGTACACCCCTCATCCGTCTCGCTGCACTCGCCACCTTCTCCCGGAGGGAGAAGTGAGTTCGCACAGATCGCCCTGACTCAAGCCGACGACCCGGCGGCGATCATCTTCACCACCGGCAGCACCGGCCCGCCCAAGGGAGTGTTGTACCATCACGGCAACTTCGCGGAGCAAGTCGCCGAGATTCGCGCACGTTACTTTATCGAACCGGGCGGCGTCGATCTGGCGTGTTTCCCACTGTTCGGACTCTTCAACGCGGCACTCGGCTTGACGACCGTGATACCGGACATGGACGCGACACGCCCCGCGCGGGCCGACCCCGCCAAGATCGTACAGGCGGTGCGCGATTGGCAGGTGACGCAGTCCTTCGGCTCGCCGGCCGTCTGGCATCGCGTGGGACCCTACTGCCAGCAACAGCGGATCGTGCTCGAATCGCTGCGGCATGTGTACTCGGCCGGGGCACCCATTCCGCCGCGCGTCATGCAAACGATGCTCGCATGTTTGCCCAGTGATGCCGACATGCAAACGCCTTATGGAGCGACCGAGGCCTTGCCGGTGGCGTCGATATCGGCCCATGAAGTGCTCGGCGAGACGCGTGCCAAGTGGGCCGCCGGGGCCGGCACCTGCGTCGGGACACGCTTTCCGCAGATCGATTGGAAGGTGATTCGCATCGTCGAGGGCCCGATCGTATCGCTTGCAGAGATCGACGAGTTGCCGCGCGGCGAGATCGGCGAACTCATCGTGCGTGGGGCGGTCGTCACGCGCGAATACGTCACGCGCATTGAGAGCAACGCCCTGGCCAAGATCGCCGAGGGTGACCAAGTCTGGCATCGGATGGGTGACGTCGGTTACCTCGACGAGCGCGAACGGTTTTGGTTTTGCGGCCGACTGGCCCATCGCGTGACGACGAGCCGCGGCACGTTGTTTACCGACCCGTGCGAAGGGGTCTTTAATCAGCATCCGCGCGCGGCGCGAAGCGCCTTGGTCGGGGTCGGCCCCGCCGGGAGTCAAACGCCCGTGATGGTCGTCGAGCCGCTCGCCGAACATTGGCCGCAGAGTGGCGAGTCTGAGCGGCAATGGATTGCCGAGTTGCGTGAGCTAGGCCAGCGACACGACGTAACGCGCGATATCGATCAATTTTTGTTCCATCGCTCGTTTCCAGTCGATATTCGTCACAACGCCAAAATCTTCCGCGAGAAATTGGCGCTCTGGGCCGCAAATCAACTGGGCAGAGGCAATGGTTCTGGAATAAAATAGGGCAGGTATATCTAGGAGCTTGGCTATGAATTTAACTGCGGTCTATCAAAAAGTACCCGAAGGTTACATCGCTTTCGTGGAGGAGTTGCCCGGGGCAAACTCGCAAGGGACGACGCTGGATGAGGCTCGAGAAAACTTGCAGGAGGCGGTTGCTCTTGTCCTAGAAGGCAATCGACTACTGGCAGAGGAGCGTTTGCAAGGCGAGACCGGTGTTATTCGTGAACCGCTTTTGATACTTGATCCATGAAGCGAGTCGACCTCATTCGACCTCTGACCAAACACGGATGTGAGTTCTTGCGTGAAGGCGGACGACACTCGCTGTTCGTTCATCGAGCCAATCAAAAAGTTTCGGCAGTTCCACGCCACCGTGAGGTCAACGAGGGGCTTGCTAAAAAAATCTGCCGCGATCTTGAGATCCCCCAGCCATGACGGTTCTCGTCACCGGAGCAACGGGGTTCTTGGGACGCTACGTGGTCGAGCAACTCGTCGCGCGGGGCGAGCAGGTTCGGGCACTCGTGCGTCGACCGGCTTGTGAGTTGCAACAACTCGGTGTCGAGATCGCGCTGGGCGATCTGCGCGAGCGAGACAAGGTGATCGAAGCCTGCCGCGGTATCACGACCGTGTATCACGTCGCGGCGGTTGCCGGTATCTGGGGACCGTGGTCGCAATACTTCAGCATCAACGTCGAAGGGACTCGCCACGTACTCGCCGGCTGCCGCGAACAGGGGGTCCAAAAGCTGATCTACACGAGCAGCCCAAGCGTCACCTTCGCTGGCGGCGATCAGTCGGGGATCGACGAGTCGGCCCCCTATCCCGAGCGGTGGCTGTGTCACTACCCGCACACCAAGGCGATCGCCGAGCGCGAAGTGCTCGCGGCACATGGCCCGGGGCTCGCCACCTGTGCGTTGCGACCGCATCTGATCTGGGGACCGCGCGACGGACATTTGGTGCCACGACTCATCGAGCGCGCCCGCTTTGGGCAGTTGCGTCAGGTCGGCGCGGGCAAGAACCTCGTCGACATGATTTATGTCGAAAACGCCGCCGAGGCACACCTTCAAGCGGCCGACGCCCTCGCAGCAGACTCCAGCGTCGGAGGCAAGGCGTACTTCCTGAGCCAAGGGGAGCCGGTCAACTGCTGGGACTGGATCAACGAGCTACTCGCGCTGGTGCAATTGCCCCCCGTGCGACGCAGCGTACCACTGAGTGTGGCCTACGCCCTCGGCGCGATGCTTGAGACGGTGTATCGGCTGTTGCGAAAAAATGACGAGCCCCGCATGACCCGCTTCTTGGCATTGCAGTTGGGGCGTGACCACTATTTCAACATCGACGCCGCTCGGCGCGACTTGGGTTACCAGCCGACCGTGTCGACGACGGAAGGAATGAAAAAACTTGGTGAGTGGTTGCAGCAATCGTTGCAATAGCATCCGATTGAGGCGCAGTCCATTATTGACCCCTGCGCAGCAATTGAGCCAGGGCGACCATCGGAAGCCCGGTATTTCCAGGACTCGCGTTGCTCGCCGGGGCTCTTTTGCTGCGTCTACCTCAATAGGAGTTAGACTCTTTTGACGGCTGTGTGGTCACTGGGCCGGCCAAAACATTTTCTTCGCTCGAAATCGAGTCCTCGCCGTCGCGCGACTTGCATCTAATTGACCACCGCGAGGTGAGTTAAGGTGCTATTGCTCGACAGTACGTTCTCGCCCATGAATCGGCCGGCGCATTCTATTTGCGTTTCATCGCCCACGTTCCTTGAAAGAGTTCTTCGCTTTTGTCGCCCCTTGGCATATATCCACGGAGAGTTCCCTCCATAGCGCCTCCGGCCGTGTCCACCGTCCCCTTAAAATCAATGATGAGCACGCCGCGTGCCATGGGCTGGCTGACGAGATAAAAACGTATGGACTTACGTTCGATCTTTCCGAGAGTCGGCTTACCGAACCAACCTGGAGGCATCCATACCGCGCCGGATAAAATGATCGAACTCCCCTTATCGAGCGGCATGTTGCTCTCATCGGGTTGAATGTTCACTCCGATCGCGCGTCGACCCGTGACAGTCCCTAGGCCGCTCACATCTCCGCTGATTTTCTCGACCGTGTACGAGCCCGACCAGCCGCCGGTTATGTCCTTAATCACGGTCTGAGTCTCCGTGTCGATCGGAGTGGCTGGCGGTGATGGTTTCGTCGGCGGCGAAGTATTGAACGAATCCGGTTTCACACTGGGTGGCATCGTTGAACTGGTAGAAGTCGGGGGGACCAGTGTCTTTGTTCCTGGTGCGCCAGGAACGACCGTCATCGTCAACTCTCCTCCCGCCCCTGGCGAACCGCCGATTTCAAAACGATATTCTCCCGGTGGTAGAGCCAAAATAGGATTCGATTCTAGCTCGCGCAGATATCGCTGCTCGGTCACCGAGTAGAGATTGCTCTTCCGCAATTTTGTTGATGTGTAGCCGACTTCTGGATCATCAAAACGATATTGAAGGTTCACCCCCGACGCGTCGGCAGGGATGATAAAGCGGCCGGCTCGCAGCACGGGCTGCTGTTGTCCGTTTAGAGTCTCGCTCACGATCTCAGCGACGACACTGTACGAATTGCCGGTTTTCAATATCGCCGGCTTCTCGACAGCCGTAGGTGGCGGCTCAGCCCCAACGGTAATCATGGTCGACACCCATGCAACCATCGTCCAGGCAACTACGTTGACCATTCGGCTTTTCATCATTCAGGTACCCAAGAATTGGATCTCAGTTGAAAAGGTAATAGCCGCAACGTCAGCAATTTAACGCAAAATTCATACCGTCGATGGCCGAAATATGCCTAATTTAGAAGGACGGAAACAAAGCACCAATTGCCATTGATCTTGGGGCATAAACTTCCCCTGCACCGAAATCCGAGTCATTCGCAGGGTAACCGTGAGACTGTGCGGTCAATTCACACCACCCGTCCCATACCGCACACATTCACAGTGCTTAGAGCCCTGGAACGAATTAACCCCGCAGTTCTAATTTGCTTCGCATCGGTCAATCAACGAAGGCCAGCGGGCTTTTCAGAAAGAACGTTGCTTGATCTCGCCGGCCTGGGAGTGTACGACCGACTCAGGTCGCGTTAGCTATTTGCCCTGAACGACTTGCGGTCGGCGGCTTGTCAATAAGACGGCCAAGCGATACCTTCAGGGGTTTCCATGCTAACCGTCCCTTGGATTTGTCGCGATGATAGCCGGCAGCCGCAGCGATCATGACCGGATTGTGATCACCGGCATCGGCTTGACCGCTCCCAACGGTAACTCGCTGGCCGACTACCGCGCTGCGATCCTGGCTGGTCGCTCGGGGGTGCAAAAGTACGACATCCGCTACGTAGGTCAAACGCTGGCCGGGATTTGCAACTTCGACGAGCTGCGGTACCAGAAGAAGAAAGAGGTCCGCCGCGGTACACGGGCCGGCAGCGTGGGTATCTACTGCGCGAACGAAGCGGTGCGCGACTCGCTCATCGACTGGCCGAAGGTTAACCTCGACCGCGTGGGTATTTATGTCGGCGTCACCGAGCATGGAAACGTCGAGACCGAGAACGAAATCTTTCAACTCCAGAGTTTCGACTACGATACGAAGTTCTGGTCGCACCACCACAACCCGCGCACGGTGGCCAACAACCCGGCGGGCGAAATCTCGCTGAACATGGGCATTACCGGGCCGCACTATACGATCGGTGCTGCCTGCGCTGCCGGGAATGCGGGGTTTATCCAGGGCTGCCAGATGCTCCGGCTTGACGAGGTTGACTTAGCCATCGCGGGTGGCGTTTCGGAGAGTATTCACACGTTTGGTATCTTCGCCAGTTTTAAGAGCCAAGGGGCGTTGGCCTCGCATGAAGATCCGACGAAAGCCTCGCGCCCCTTCGACAAGGCCCGCAATGGGATTGTGGTTGCCGAAGGGGGTGGCCTCGTCACGCTCGAACGGCTCAGCGACGCTAAGGCCCGTGGGGCGAGGATTTACGGCGAGATCGTGGGTTACGCCATGAACAGCGACGCGAGCGATTTCGTGCTTCCGAACGCCGAACGGCAAGCCGAATGCGTCCGCAAGGCATTGAAGTCAGCCCAGCTTAATCCGGAAAACATCGATATTGTGAGTACCCATGCGACGGGGACCGGAGCGGGTGACGCGCAGGAGTGCGCGGCTCTGCGTCAGGTTTTCGAGGGGTGCTCCCAGACTCGTTTCAATAACACCAAGAGCTTTATCGGCCACGCGATGGGGGCGGCCGGCGCACTGGAACTCCTCGGCAATCTGCCCGCCTTTGAAGACCACGTATGCCACCCAACCATTAATGTCGATGAGTTGGATACCGACTGCGCCCTGCCGGGCTTGGTGCTCAATGAGCCTCAGGAAACGGGGGCGGTGCGAACGATTTTGAACAATTCGTTCGGCATGTTGGGAATTAACTCTGTGGTGATCGTCCAAAAACGGTAAATTGGTGGTTCGCTCGCGGCCTGGGATTGCGAGTGGTTTTGACTACAACGGAGCTACGACGGCATGACTCGCGATGAGATTCGCTCAGAGATTGTCGATATTCTTGAGAACATTGCGCCGGATGAGGATCTCTCGGGCCTGAAGGACGAACTCTCGTTCCGCGAGCAGCTTTCGCTCGACAGCATGGATTTTCTCGACATTGTGATGGAGCTGCGCAAGCGGCATCGCATCCAGGTGCCCGAGCAAGACTACCTGCAACTGGCCTCGATGGCGTCGACGGTCGCGTACCTGGAACCCAAAATGCGCGATTTGCAAAAGGCCTAGGCGGGGTCCGTGTCCCGAGTGCGATCGGTTGCCTCACTGCGGCGGTCGAGCGGCACGCACGCTCTGCGGCAAGTCGTTTTCCCATGTACGACACGATCATCATCGGCGCTGGCATGTCGGGTCTCGCGGCAGGCATCCGCCTGGCGTATTTCAACCGACGGGTTTGCATCCTCGAACGCCACACGACCATCGGCGGGCTGAACTCGTTCTATCGGCTCGGCGGACGCAATTACGACGTCGGCCTGCATGCCGTCACCAACTACACCCCGAAAGGGGCCAAGCAGGGCCCGCTCGCGCGCTTGCTGCGGCAGCTTCGTATCTCCTGGGACGAACTCGAGCTCAAGCCGCAACTCGGCTCGCGCATTGCCTTTCCCGGGGTCGACCTGCGCATGACCAACGACTTTGCACAGCTTGAAAGCGACATTGCCGAACGCTTCCCCCAGCAGATCGACAACTTTCGCAAGCTCCAAGCTCAGATCGTCGACTACGACGCACTCGATGCCGCGAAGATGGATCAGTCAGCCCGCGCCATGCTAAACGAGTACCTGACCGACCCGCTGTTGATCGAAATGCTCTTCTGTCCTCTGATGTATTATGGCAGTGCCCGCGAACACGACATGGACTGGGGGCAGTTCTGCATCATGTTCCGCAGCATCTTCTACGAAGGGTTTGCGCGACCGTTCGATGGCGTGCGGACGCTGCTCAAGTTGCTCGTGAAAAAGTTTCGCGGACTGGGGGGCGAGCTACGGCTCCGCAGTGGTGTGCGGAAGATTCATGAAGCCGACAGGAAGGTCACTTCGGTCGAATTGGACGACGGCTCTCGACTCGAAGCGGCCCAGGTGCTGAGCAGCGCCGGACACGTCGAGACACTGCGTCTGTGCGATGTTCAGCCCACTCCGCCGAGCGCAGGTCAGCTCTCGTTCATCGAGTCCATTTCGACGCTCGATTGCCAACCACGCGACTTGGGGATCGGCGAGACGATCGTATTCTTTAACGATCACGACACATTCGACTGGCGGCGCCCCGACGCGTTGGCCGACATGCGGAGCGGCGTGATTTGCTCCCCGAACAACTATGCCTACGAAGAACCGCTCGCCGAGGGGTCGGTCCGCATCACGTCGCTGGCGAACTTTGACCGCTGGCAATCGCTCGACGACGCGGCGTATCGTGCGCAAAAGCAGCATTGGTACGAGCAGATGACCGCCTCGGCCGTGCGTTTTGTCCGCGATTTTCGCACGCATACGGTGGCCACCGACATGTTCACGCCGACGACCATTCGTCGTTTTACGGGGCATGTCAACGGGGCGGTCTATGGCGCGCCGCGCAAATTGTTCGATGGCCAAACCCATCTGAAAAACCTCTTTCTTTGCGGGACAGATCAGGGGTTTGTCGGTATCATTGGGTCCATCATCAGCGGCATCACCATGGCCAATCGTTATTGCCTGAGCAACGAGTAGCTCTGCACGGCCTTTCCTCGTTTTCACTCCCCTCGCTTTCGCATGACCAAAGACTTCTTGGCTAATTGTCGCGATCAATACGACGTGATCGTCATCGGCAGCGGCTTGGCCGGCTTGACCTCGGCCAACACGTTGGCCAAGGCGGGGCACAGTGTCCTGCTGCTCGAACATCATTACCAGTTGGGGGGCATGGCCACCTGGTTCAAACGCCGCAACGGTCACATCTTTGACATTTCCTTGCACGGCTTTCCGGTCGGCATGATCAAGAGCTGCCGCCGCTACTGGACCGACGAGATCGCCGACTCGATCGTGCAACTCAAGAACATCCGCTTCGACAACCCGATGTTCTCGCTCAGCACGTCGTTCACCCGCGACGACTTCACGCGTCAACTGGTCGAGAAGTTCGGCCTGCCGCAGGCCCAGGTGCAAGCCTTTTTCGACTATGCCCGGGGAATGAATTTCTACGACGACCAGTCGCTCAGCACCGGAGCGTTGTTTGAGAAGTTCTTTCCCGGCCGCGAGGACGTGATTCGCCTGCTCATGGAGCCGATCACTTACGCCAACGGCTCGACGCTCGAAGATCCCGCGATCAGCTACGGCATCGTCTTCTCGAATTTCATGAGCAAAGGGGTGTTCACGTTCCAGGGAGGCACCGACCGGCTCATCGGCCTGATTCGCGACGATTTGGTGCATAACGGTGTCGACGTGCGCATTCGTGCCCAGGTCGAGAAGATCCATGTTCGCCACGGACGCGTCGCCGGGGTCACGGTCAACGGCCGTATGATCGGCGCGCGGGCCATTGTTGCCAACTCGAATCTCAAGAGCACGATCTTCAACCTGGTGGGCGAAGAGCATTTCGATCGCCAGTTCATCGACGACGCCCGGGCCGTGCGGCTCAACAACAGCAGCACGCAGGTTTATATGGCGCTCAAGCCCGGCGAGCAAATCGACGAATCGTGCGGCGATTTGCTGTTCAGTTCGACGGCTCCGTTGTTCCGCACCGAAGCGTTGCTGAGCCGCAACGTGACCAGTCGCACCTACTCGTTCTACTATCCGCGCACTCGACCGGGCAGCGACCGTTGTCTGGTGGTGTCGAGCACCAACGCTCATTACCGCGATTGGGCCGATCTATCGGACGAAGACTATCAAGCCTCGAAGGCCGACTTGATCGAAACCACACTCGCGGCGGCCGAGAAATACGTCCCCGACATTCGCGGCAAAATCGATCACATCGAAGCCTCCACTCCCAAGACGTTTGAGCGTTACACCCAGCATCTGCAAGGGGCCAGCTTTGGCACCAAGTTCGAAGGGCTCGCCGTGAGCCGGGCGATTTGCGATCAAGTTCGTGGACTGTACCACGCCGGCAGCGTCGGCATCATCATGTCGGGCTGGCTGGGGGCCGTGAACTACGGCGTCATTGTCGCCAACGATGTCGACGCGTTGCTGCTCAAGTCGAGCCAGTCGCCGTCGACCGAGGTCGCCGCGTCATGAGCCGTGAGCAAATCGAGCAGGCGATTCCACATCGACCGCCGTTTCTCTTGCTCGACGAAATCGTCAGCTGGGAGCCCGAGCGAATTGTCTGCCGCAAACGGTTCGCGCCCGACGAACCGTTCTACGCGGGGCATTACCCGCAGTTCCCCATCACGCCCGGCGTGCTGTTGTGCGAAGCGGCGATGCAAGCGGGGGCGGTCTTGCTCTCGAAAATCGTCACAGTCGACAACGGTGGCGTGCCGGTCGCCACTCGACTCAACGACGTCAAGTTCAAACGCATGGTTCGCCCTGGCGAGACGATCGAGATCGAGGTCTCGCTCACCGAACGATTGGGCGATGCGTTTTTCCTGCGCGCCAAGGTCACCTGCGCGGGTCAAGTTGCCGTGCGGTTCGATTTTGCCGTGACCCAGGCCCCGCTGCCGAAATAAATCGCCGCCCGACAGCATGCTTGTCGAGGTGGGAGCGACTGAAAAATTGGTGGAGCAGCGGAATCGGTTATGGTCGGAAGGGTGGCTGGCGTTTTGCGCAGCAAACCCCGGCGTGCGCCCATGACACCGCCTCGAATTGAGCCGGGTTTTGCTGCGCAAAACGCCAGCCACTCATAGAGCTGACGCTCACACCTTGTCGCGCGATCATTTGGCGAAGCAGTACAAGTGCCCGGCGGTGCGTAAATAAATCCGCCCGTCGACAATCGCTGGCGTGGCATAGGTGGACTCGCCAAACTTGACACTCGACAGCACCTGCCAACTCCCTTCGGCACTGACGATCGTGGCCTCGCCTTCGTCGTTGAGCAGATACACTTTGCCATCCCCCGCCACGGGCGAGGCGTAGTATTCGTTCGTGGCTGGCACGCGCCCCTGCTTGAAGGGTTTGCCCGACCCGATATTCAAGCTACTGAGGATACCGCCATCCTTGACCGTGAACAGCGTGTTGCGATACACGATCGGCGACGAGCAAAACGGCAACAGCTTGCTATGCGACCACAACACATGGGTTGCGGTCACGTCTCCCACCCCGCCCGGCTTGATCGCCAGCACGTTGTTCTTGCTCTGATCGAACAGCATGCGAAAGTAATTGTACTCCGTCTCGGTGAGCGTGCCCGACTTGTCGCGATCGATCTGACTGAAACGCGGCCGGACGGGTAGCTCGGTCGCCTCGGCTTCTTCGATGATTTTGTTGCCGTTCTTGTCGAAGCTGGCAAGATATTTCTCGAATGGGTCAAGGCGAATCAGCTCGCCTGCGTCGCCGCCAGCAGCCCAACTCGTCACATACAGTGTGTTATCCTCGCCAATGACGGGGGTCATGCACACAGCCCGGGCAATGCCCCGCACAGTCCATAGTTCCTTGCCCGTCGACAGGTCGTACCCCACGACACGCAGCGTCGCCGCGACGACGATTTGTTTTTTCCCGTCGACATTCCAGATCACCGGCGTGCAGTAATTTCTGGGAAACTCACTGCGGTCTGTTCGCCACACGGTCTCGCCCGTCTGCTTGTCGATCGCCATGAGGAACGAATCGGTGTCGTGATCTTGCGAGAGGATGACAAGCCGATCGACGATGATGGGCGAACTCCCCGCGCCGAACCCGTTGTTGAACGGTCCCATCGGCCGCTTCCACAGCAGCTTGCCGTTGAGGTCATAACAGAACAGTCCGCACGAGCCGAAGAAGCTCACGACCCGCTCGCCATCGCTGCATGGCGTGCTCTGGGCGTGGCTGCCGACCGAGTGAATCTCTTCCAGCTTTTCGTGTGGTGCCTCGGCTTGCCAGAGTATCTTGCCGGTCTTTTTATCCAGGCCGATCGTCACCAGTTGCTTCTCGTCGCGGACCGCCGTCAGGAAGATCCGCTCGCCCACGATGATCGGCGACGAGTGTCCCGGCGGCAGGGCCGTTTTCCAGGCGACATTTTTGTCCGGACCAATCTCACTGGGCAGGGGCAGTTCGCGGGCGGGTCGGCCCGACGCATTCACGCCCCGGAACTGCGGCCAATCCTCGCCCCGCGCAACCGATAGGCTCAACACACAGCATACGATCCACAAACAGCTCGGGAGTTTCATCACATGGGTTCTCAGCAAGGAGGGACGCTCTCGCGACGGTGCGGCAGGCGATTCACGCAACAACCTAACACGACTGCGAAACGTCGGCAACTTGACGTGACACGGCCCGCGGCTCGGCCTAGAATCAACCGATCAGGGCACTGTTCCACCGGAGCACGCGATGCGCTATCTCCGCACGCTGATCGCACTCACATTCTTCGCACAGCTCGCTCCCGTCACGGCCCAAGAACTACCCGGCCCACGCACTCCCACCGATGCATTGACGTCGTTCACGCTCAAAGACGGTTTCGAGATCGAGTTGATCGCGGCCGAGCCGCTCGTGATCGACCCCATCGCGATCGCCTGGGGAGCCGACGGACGCTTGTGGGTCGTCGAGATGGGAGACTACCCGCTCGGCGTCGATGGCAAGGGCGCGTCGGGCGGACGAGTCAAGGTCCTCGCCGACACCGACGACGACGGCCGTTACGACACCGCCACGCTCTTTCTCGACGGACTTCACTACCCGACCGGCGTCCTGCCCTGGGGCAAAGGGGCTCTCGTCTCGGGTGCGCCCGACATCGTCTATGCCGAAGACCGCGACGGTGACGGCCGCGCCGAGTTTCGCGAAACCTGGTTCACCGGCTTCGCCGAGGGCAACCAGCAGCATCGGGTCAACGGACTCCGCTGGGGACTCGACAACTGGATCCACTGCGCCAACGGCGACAGTGGCGGCACGGTCACCTGTGTCAAAACGGGCCAGAAACTTGCGCTCGGACGGCGTGACTTTCGTTTTCATCCGTTCACCCACGCGATCGAGCCCGCCACGGGACAAACCCAATACGGCCTCGACACCGACGACTGGGGACACTGGTTCGGCTCCAGCAATAGCCGACCCCTCATGCAGTACATCCTCGACGACGAGCAACTACGTCGCAACCCGCACGGAACAATTCCGAATCTGGTTCGCGAAGTCCCCGAGGTCCCTGGAGCCGCGCCGGTCTACCCGCTCAGCCGCACGCTGGCACGCTTCAACGACCTGAGTCGCGCCAATCGCTTCACAAGCGCCTGTGGGCTGACGATCTTTCGTGGCGAGGGGCTCGGCCTCGATCAGGTGGGCAATGCCTTCATCTGCGAGCCAGTCCACAATTTGGTGCACCGCGAGGTCATGGAGCGCCGCGGACTCTTGTTCACCAGCCGCCGCGCCTCGGACGAGCTACAGTCCGAGTTCCTCGCCTCGACCGACCATTGGTTTCGCCCCGTGATGTGTCGCACGGGCCCCGACAGTGCACTGTGGGTTGTCGACATGTATCGCCTCGTGATCGAACACCCCGAGTGGATCCCGAAAGATTGGCAGGCGCGGCTCGACCTGCGGGCCGGTCACGATCGCGGCCGCATCTACCGGGTCTACCACCAGCAGCATCCGCCGCATGCGATCGCGCGTCTCGATCTGAAAAACGACGCCGCGTTGGTCGACGAGTTGGAAGCCTCGAACAGCACGACGCGCGATATGGCCCGGCAGTTGCTCATCGAGCGGCGGGCCAAACAGGCGGTTCCACAATTGCGCGCCATGGCATGGCGATCGTCCTGGGCCGAGAGCCGCGTGCAAGCCTTGTCGGCGCTCATCGCCCTGCAAGATGACTTGCACGCGACGGTCACCATCGCCCTGCGCGATCCGCACCCATTCGTGCGTAAATGGGGTGTGCGGCTCTTCGAGTCGCAGGTGGCCCGTGACGAAGCGAGATTTAAGGAATCTCGCGACTTGGTGGAGCGGATGCTCAAAGACCCGGACATTACGGTGCGTGCGCAGGCCTTCGCCTCGTTCCAACAAGACACACTCGCCGGCGTAAGCGAATCCGATCTGCAAGACCCATTTCTGTCCGCCGTGGTGGCCCAGTCACTCTCGCCGAGTGCCGCTCCGCGACTGGTGAGAGAATTACTCGCCCATCCGCGACGCGAATCGTTCATTCGTTCATCGCTGTTTCAATCACTCATTGCGGCGCTCATTGACCAGCGCGATCACGAAACTTTGACGCAATTGCTCCAGGAGTTGTCCGAGCCTTCGCAGACTGGGGCACCTTCTCAGCTGCGGGCCGTTTTGAATGCACTGGCGGGGACCAAACTCACGTTGCCTCAATTGCGGCGCGTGGCCCAAGAACCCCACATGCAACGCCTCGCGACACTCGACCAGCGGTTGCGCGTCGCCCGTCAGACGGCGGTCGATGCACAGCGCACGCTCGACGAACGCCGCGACGCCGTGGCGCTGATCGGGCTGGGTGGCCTCGCCGAAGCAGGCGATTACCATACGCTGTTCGAGCTGCTCAAGCCCCAGTCGCCGCCAGCGCTCAAGTCGGCCGCCATTGAGTCGCTCGGGCTATTGCGCGACGGGCTCGACGTGCAGCGGTTGTTTGCGGCTTGGCCCAGCCTCACGCCCGGCGTCCGCGGCGAGGTGATCGACCTGTTATTGTCGAATGCGACCTTGATCGAGGCGATGTTCAAAGCCCTGGATGCGAACACGATTCAACGCGGCGATTTCGACGCGGCCCGCCGCACGCGACTGATCGAGAGCAAGGACCCCCAGATTCGCGAGCGCGCGGTGCAACTATTCGCTATCACGAACACGCCGCGCCGCGAGGTCGTCGAGCAGTTTCAGGATGTGCTGCGACTCAAAGGCAACCCCGTCGCGGGCGCTGGGGTGTTCGGTAAACGCTGCTCGCAGTGTCATCGCCTGGGCGAGGTTGGTCATCCGTTGGGACCCGACCTCTCAGCGCTCAGCGACCGCAGTTCCGGCACGCTGCTCGCCGCGTTGCTGGACCCCAATCGGGCCGTCGAGGCGAAATTCTACAACTACCTGGTCACGACCACCGCGGGACTCACGCTCAACGGCCTGCTCGAAGCAGAGTCGGCCAGCCATATCACGCTGCTCTCCGGCGAGATGAAACGAGTCGCCCTGCCGCGCGTCGATCTCGACGAGTTCGTCAGCACGAATAAGTCACTCATGCCCGAGGGGCTCGAAAAGGATCTCACGCGACAAGAGCTTAGCGATGTCATCGCGTACGTGACTGCGATTCGATCGCCGCCTAAAAAGTTCGCGGGCAACCAACCTCAACTCGTGAGACCCGAGACGCTGCGCGGCGAGTTCTACTTGCTCGCCCAGCAGGCCGAGATTTATGGGCCGTCGTTGGTCTACGAGTCTAAGTACGCGAATCTCGGCTATTGGCAGAGCAACGCCGATCACGCGGCCTGGACCGTGGCCATCGAGCGCGGCGCGACTTACGAGGTGTCGCTCGAATTTGCCTGCGCGCGCGAAGCAGCCGGCAATCGGGTCGAGCTGCTCGTGGACAAGCAACGGTTGTCAGCCGAGGTGCCGTCGACCGGCAACTGGGACACGTATCAGTCTCTTCCGCTGGGGCGGCTCACGCTCGCGCCCGGTGAACTGCGCGTGGTCGTACGCCCCGAGCGGACACCGCGCGGCCCGTTGCTCGACCTGAAAAGCGTCAGAGTGCGGCCGGTCAAGTAGCTGCGACGAGAGCGCGTTTCTGTTACGATGGATGGGTGTTGCCCAATGCCTTCTCCCTTCCGGAGAAGGCTTACCTCAACATCTCACTTCACATCGCTCATGCCTCGCTGGTTGACACTCGCTCTGGCTCTGATCACGTTCGATCCCATGCTTGCCCTGTCGCAAGATGATGACGACGAACCGCAATACCTTCCCGGGCTGATCGCCACCTACACCGACGCCGCGGGGCACCGCGCGGCACGCATCGACCGCGAGGTGCAACTACGGTCCGGCTCGTCGCGCCCGGATCACCGTCTGGCCGACGGCTCGTCATTCGCGGCGCAGTGGCGTGGCCGACTGTTCACGATTGTCACCGGCAAGTACCAACTCCACGTCCATTCGGCGGGCAAGGTACGAATCTCGCTCGCCGGACGCGAGGTGCTCGCGGCCCACTCGAATATTGCCGCCTGTCACGCGGCCGAACCGATCGAGGTGGGCTACGGCTACCAGCCCCTGGTGATCGATTACGAACCCGGCAAGCTCGCTGAACTGCGACTGTTCTGGAGCGGGCCGCAATTCGCCCTCGAACCGGTTCCTGATCGGCATCTGTTTCACGACCCCGGGCAGACACCGGATACCGCGTTCGATACAGGGCGATCGCTGGCCGTGTCGCATCGCTGCGGCGCGTGTCACTCGGGGGTTGAGATCGCCAAGCCATTGGCTGCGCCGTCACTCACGCATTTACAAGGCAACCTGCACACATCCTGGTTGCTCGACACACTCATGGCGGCCGGAGACGATGCCGCGCCGGAGGTTGCGAACCGCGTGCGGCGCATGCCCTATTACGGCTTGTCTCGCGCCGATGCCGAAGCGATCACCGCGACGCTGCTCGCCGCGAGTCAACCACCGTCCGAGCGCGTCGACGTGCGAAAGATGCTCGCCGCGCAGAAGCCGGTCCCCGTTGCTGGCTCCAAAGGCAAAACGACTAAGCCGCGAGTGACCCCAAGTCGCGAACAAGGTGAGTTGCTCGTGCATTCGCTCGGCTGTCTCGGGTGTCATCGGCACGGCGACGAGGGGGCGAAAGGTTTGTTTGCCGCCGGAGATTTAGCCCGGGTGGGACGCAAACGGCCGAGCGAGACGCTCTTCCGCTGGCTCGACGATCCCGCAACGATCAACGCTCAGCACCGCATGCCCGTGTTCGCACTCAGCGACCTGGAGCGAGCCGATCTGGTCGAGTATTTATCTCCGGCCGAGCCCATCAAAGCCGTTTCGCTCGACGCACCGATGCTTGAGCGTGGCAAGCAATTACTTGCCGAGCATCGTTGCGGCGCGTGTCATGAACTGCCAGAGAAATTAAAACGCCCGCTGCTCACCACCTCACTGACCAAAACGAGCCGCTTTGACGCCGGCTGTTTGCAACACGCGAGCCCCGCTGATCGTCGGCCCGGTTGGCGATTTTCCACGGATGCGATCCACTCGTTGCGGACGTTCGTGTCGTCGGTACAGGACACCAAGTCACCGTCGGTCGACGGCGCGCGGGTGCTCCGCGAGCGGAACTGCGTCGGTTGTCATGTGCGCGGCGCTGAGCCGGGCATGGCACCGATCCTGACGGGCGTCACCGCGCGATTGCCAGCCTTGTCGCCGCGGCTACCGGCCTTGCAGCCCCCTGCGCTCACCGGCGTGGGAGACAAGTTGCACGACGCCGCGCTCGCGGCGGCGATCGAGCTGAAGCATCCACCGCGCCGACCGTGGCTCGATATTCGCATGCCGCGTTTTAAGCTTCGGCCAGAAGAGACCGCCGCGCTCGTCCAACATCTGATCGATCACGATCGGATACCCGATCGCCCGACGAGCGCCAAGCCCGCCGTGGATGAAGCCGCGCTGCGATTAGCAGCCCCACGGTTGGTCACGTCCGACGGTTTTGGTTGCACGAGTTGCCACAAGATCGGCACGAGCGAGCCGGTCAAAGTGGCCCTGAATGCCCAAGGGACCGATTTGACGATGCTGGGGGAGCGCATCCGTCCGAGTTGGTTCGAGCGCTGGACACGCAACCCGGCGCGGATCGTGCCCCGCATGGAAATGCCCGCCATCCAACAGCCCGTTCGAGGCACGTTGCACGACAACCTCGACGTGCAGTTGAGCGCCCTGTGGACGACCCTCAACACGCCGGGCTTTAACCCGCCGCAGCCCAATGCGGTGCGCGTGGTCCGCTCGCGCAATGGGCCCAACGAGACCGAGCCGGCCCATGTGCTGACTGACGTCATCGAATCGGGCAAGACCGTTTACTTGCGGCCGTTTGTGGTCGGGCTGACGAACCGGCACAACGTGTTGTTCGACCTGGAGCGTGGGACACTGGCTGCTTGGTGGATTGGCGACACCGCGCGCCAACGGACCCGCGGCAAGGCCTGGTACTGGGAGATGGGGGGCGAGCCGCTGATAAAATCGGTCGACAGACTCCTGTCGTTTTCGCTCCGCGACGCGAATGGGAATGAATGGCGACCCGCGCCATTCGGTCAATTCGCCGCCACGCTCGACGAATGGTATCACGACGCGCGGCATCTTGTCGTGCGTTATCGGTTGCATGTGCAATACGAACAAAGGTGGCGTGTCTTGAACGTAACGCAGCGAATCACTCCCTGGAACGGATCAGACAAGCTGACGGGAGTCGAAATCACGTCGTCGGTTGAAGGGGTCCAAGACCACGAACAGATTATGGCCATGAGCCATCAGGGGCCCTTGACGCCCGAACCGGATCAAGGACTGCGGCGGCGATTTGTGCTGACGCTGTCCACATCATTGCCGGTCGATCAATTCTTTCTCCATTCGGTGGCTGTGCCAAAGCCAAAGAGCGTGAAACTCAACATTGTGCCAGGCTTTGAGGCGATTCAGCTTCCGCTACCGAGCGACGAAATGCCGACGGCTCTGACATGGCGACACGATCGGACACTCGCAATCGCCTCGCTCAAAGGGCGCG
The DNA here is from genome assembly GCA_964652155.1 of uncultured Planctomycetaceae bacterium. Lineage (GTDB taxonomy): Bacteria > Planctomycetota > Planctomycetia > Pirellulales > PNKZ01 > CAZZBK01. Next base: position 59,280 of record CAZZBK010000010.1, read on the forward strand.
TTTGCCTCGTGCATGATCGCGATCGAGACGGCCTGGCCGACGAATATGAGGTGGTCAGTGATGACCTGCCTGCGCCGTATGGTATCGCGACCAGCGAGAACGATGAACTTGACGTCATCACCAAGTATGGTCTCGTGCGGGTCTCTCAACTCGATCGGCCCACGGTGCGGGGCACGAGCACCGTCATTGCCGATGGCTGGGGCTACACGGCCGACTATCACGATTGGGCCGTCGGGCTGCCGCGAGATAAACAGGGGCGGTACTACGTGGGGCTGCCGTGTCAGCAAGACAACCGCAGCGAAGCAGCTGCCAAGTTGCGTGGCACGATCTTGCGGCTTGTCCCCCAGAAGCCGACGCGCGACGAACCCCGGCTCTTTCGGCTCGAAACGTTCGCCGCCGGACAGCGGTTCCCGATGGGCTTGGCGCTCAACGGGCTGGGACAGTTGTTCGCGACCGACAATCAAGGGAACTACAACCCTTTCAACGAACTCAATCACATCCTTCCCGGCGAGCGGTACGGGTTCATCAACAAGCGCGAAGTCAAGCCGGGCTTCGCGCCAGCGTTTCAAAGTGCGGCCATCGAGTTGCCGCACCCTTGGACCCGCAGCGTGAATGGCCTGTGCTTCTTGCATACGCCTTGGGAGTTGAACAAGAAGTTGAGACGCAACGTGTTTGGACCGTTCGAGGGGCATCTGGTCGGCTGCGAGTACAATAACTTGACCCTGATTCGCATGAGCTTGGAGCAGATCGGCAACACGTATCAGGGGGCCGCCTATCCGCTGGGACGCGCTCCCGAGGTGGATGAGCCGACGTTCGAGGGACCGGTCTGCTGCGCGGTCTCGCCCGACGGAGATTTGTATGTCGGCAACATGCGTGACAGCGGCTGGGGAGGGGGCCAGAACACCGGCTCGATCGTGCGTTTGCGACCCACGGGCGATTGGCCGCTGGGGATTGCCGAGATGCGCGCGAAACACGACGGCTTCGAGCTCACGTTCACTGGCGCGATCGATCGCGCAAAGGCTAGCGACCCGAAACGCTATCACATTCGTTCGTACCGGCGCATTAGCACGCCAGCCTATGGGGGCAACGACGTCGACGAGCGGGGCGAGCGTGTGACGCAGGCCGAGGTCGACGCGACGGGGCACGTTGTTCGCCTCAAGCTCGGCACCCTGCGGGAGGGATTTGTTTACGAATTGCGACTCGACGCGCTGGGAAAGGACGATAAGCTGCTGTTCCCCGCCGAGGCACATTACACGTTGCGGAAAGCTCCGCCGGCACGAGACTGACGGAATTTCAGCATGCAAAGTCCATTTCTGATGACGACCTGTCAGGTCGGCGCCGAGCAGGCATTGAAAAATGAACTCGCGCAGGAATTGCCCGCCGCCCATCTGGCCTTTTCGCGGCCGGGTTTCGTGACGTTCAAGCTCCCCTCGGGCGTGGCCTGGCCCGAGCACTTTACCTGGGACTCGATTTTTGCCCGGTGGTACGGCTGGTCGCTGGGCAAGGTCAAGGGGGCGGGGGTCGAGGCACTGGCTGACGCCGTGGCCGCGCTCATCACGCCCCCCCTGTCATTCGAGCAATTGCACGTGTTTCCGCGCGATCGTTACGAGCCGGGAGATCACCGTTTCGAGCCGGGGCTCACTAGCGAAAGCGCCACGGCCGCCGCGGTCTTGCGAGCGCGGCTCGGCAGCGTGCTCGGCGGCGATCATATCGCTCCGCCCGCTCGACTGGGGCAGAGTGTTCTCGATGTGGTCATGGTCGAAGACGATGAGTGGTGGCTGGGGACGCATCGAGCCAGCCGACATAGCTCCCCGTGGGCCGGCGGATTGCGGGTGCTCACGTTGCCGCCGCATGCCGTGTCGCGCGCGTACCTCAAGGCGGTCGAGGGACTCGAGTGGTCGCGGCTACCGATCGCCGCCGGACAAACGGCTGCCGAGATCGGGTGTGCTCCGGGGGGCGCCAGCCAAGTGCTGCTGGAGCGCGGCTTGAAAGTGATTGGCATCGACCCGGCCCTGATCGAGCCTGTCGTCGCCGAGCATCCGAACTTCGTGCATCTCCGCAAGCGGGGGCATGAAGTGCGGCGGCAGGAATTTCGCGGCGTGCATTGGTTGCTGGCCGACTTGAATGTCGCGCCGAACTATACGCTCGATACGCTCGAAGGGATCGTCACCCACCCAAGTGTTCATATTCGCGGCATGCTGCTGACGCTCAAAATGCTGCAATGGTCATTGGCGGACGAGATCCCCGCGTATCTGGAGCGAATTCGCTCCTGGGGATTCGCCTCCGTTCGGGCCAAGCAATTGCAGACGAACCGCTCCGAGGTGTGCGTGACCGCCGAGCGTGCGGGGTAGTTGCAGGCGGATTTGCGAAGCGCCTCGCACGGCGGTAGCGTTGTTCACGGTATCGAGCATTGTCGCCAGGGATTCGATCATGCGATTCATCATTCTCGCTTTGAGCGTGCTGAGCTTGATCCGCTCAGTAAACGCCGCTGAACTGACTCGCTTGGCGTACAATCATCCGGGACTGGTGGTTGATCTGGGGGTGGGACTATGGGCCTGGCCGGTGCCGTGTGACGCCGACGGCGATGGCGACTACGATCTGATTGTCTCGTGCCCCGACAAGCCCTCGAATGGCATTTGGCTGTTTGAGAACATGAGCGGCGACACGTCGCGGCACAAGCAGCCGGTCTTTAAGGCGGCGCGGCGACTGAGCGCGGCGGTTCATTATGTGATGCCCAGCTATGTCGACGGCAAGTTGCGTGTCTTGACCCCCGGCTATGAGTACCGCGACTTCGAGCATCAAGGGCTCGCCGAGCGTGAGGCACTCAGCGTGAACGCGAATTTTTATGTGCCGCAGGGGAAGCAGCCCAAGGGCCCCAAGGTGCGGCACCGACAGTGGCGCTATGTCGATTACGACGGCGATGGGCGACTCGACCTGATCACGGGCATCGAGGATTGGAGCGACTACGGCTGGGACGACGCTTGGAATGCGCGGGGCGAATGGACCAACGGCTCGCTGCATGGCTTCGTGCTGCTGCATTGCAATCGAGGCTCGAACGAGTCGCCCGAGTATGCCGAGCCGATCAAGCTGACCGCGGCCGGTCAACCGATCGACGTCTACGGTTGCCCATCGCCGAATTTCTCCGATTGGGACCATGACGGCGATCTCGATTTGCTCTGCGGCGAGTTTCTCGACGGTTTTACTTATTTTGAGAACATCGGCACACGCATCGCGCCCAATTACGCAGCGCCCCGACGATTAACGCTCCGCGATGGACGACCGCTGGCGATGGATTTGGAGATGATTGTCCCCATCGCGTTCGATTGGGACCGAGACGGCGATGACGATTTGATCGTCGGCGACGAAGATGGTCGGGTTGCGTTCATCGAGAATACCGGTCGACTGTCGTCACGGCGGAATCCGGAGTTCCTTGCACCGTGCTATTTTCAGCAAGAGGCCGACACGCTCAAGTGCGGTGCGCTGGCCACGCCGTTCGGCGTCGACTGGGACGGCGACGGCGACACGGACATTGTGAGCGGCAACACGGCCGGCACAATCGAGTGGTTCGAGAACCTGAGCGGGCCACGAGTCGCTGAGCCGAAATGGTCGGCCGCGCGGCGACTCACGATCGACGGCCAGCCGTTTCGCGTGATGGCGGGCCCGAATGGCAGCATCCAAGGACCGGCCGAGGCCAAGTGGGGTTATACGACGATCCATGTCGCCGATTGGGACCATGACGGGCGGCTCGATATCGTGTTCAACTCGATCTGGGGACGCGTGCAATGGCTGCGAAACGTCGGCACGCGCACGGCACCCAAGCTGGCTGCGCCACAACCGATCGAGGTCGAGGGGGGAGCCGACGCCCGCACGCAACTCATCAAGCCGCAGTGGACCTGGTGGACGCCGCAAGGCCATGAGCTTGTGACGCAATGGCGCACCACGCCCGTGGCGCACGACTTCACGGGCGACGGTCTGCTCGACTTGGCGATGCTCGACCCTCAGGGGTATTTGTCGCTTTACGAACGGTCTCGTCGCGGCGACACGCTCGTCGTGCTACCACCGCAGCGCGTGTTTGGCGATCAGGCGGGCGAAGCGTGGCGGCTCAATGCACGCACGGCTGGCGGGAGTGGTCGGCGCAAGCTGTGTGTCGTCGATTGGGATGGCGATGGTCAGCTCGACTGGCTGCTGAATTCGTCGAACGCCGATTTGTATCGCGGGCTGGGTAAGTTCGACGGGCGATGGCGTTTCGAGCGGGCCGGCTCGCTGGCGGCTCAGAATATCGAAGGGCACGATGTGAGTCCGACCGTGGTCGACTTCGACGGTGATGGGGTGAGCGACTTTTTAGGAGGCGCCGAGGATGGTCGCTTCTACTACCTGAGGAATCCGCGTGCGAAGTAAGCTTCACAAAGCTCGACGAGCCCGGTGCGCCATGACCAGCGGCAGCATGCGACGCGCCTGATTGGTGATCAGGCCATCGAGTCCGGCGGAGAGCAATTCGTCGGCCCGGTCGGGTTCGTCGACGGTCCAGGCCCAGGCTTGCAGGCCGCGAGCATGGATCACGCGAATGTCGTCGGCCAAGAGCGGCTCTTGTTCCCAACCGATGACGGCCGCTCGCAGGGCTTGGGCCACGTCGAGGGCCTCGGTCGTGAGCGGGCCATGTCCGAGCAGGCCGAGTGTCAGCGTCGGCGCGAGCCGCCGCAACTCGGCGAGGAAGTGAGCGTCGAAAGCCTGCACGATCACGCGAGACTGAGCGTGCTGTTGCGTGAGCACGTCGACCAAAGTTTCTGCGTCGCCGGCCTTGCGCTCGATCATGATGCCGACGTGTTGGGGCGTGCGCTGCAAGACCTCGGCGAGCGACGAGAGTCGGGTTCCCTGGAATTGCGGTGCGAACCACGCTCCCGCATCGAGCTGTTGCAACTCGGACCAGGTCTTCCAGGCGATCGGTGTGCCGTGGGGAGTTGCCCCCCAGCGTGTGGCAGCATCGGTGGTGCGATCCAGCAGCAGATCGTGAAACACGACGCTCACGCCGTCGGCGCTATGCACGTAGTCGAGTTCGATGAAATGGCAACCGAGGTGGACTGCCGCGAGAAATGCGGGGAGCGTATTCTCGGGGGCCTCGCTGCTCAGTCCGCGATGCGCGACGAGCAGCGGGTACTGGACCTCGCTCCACGAAAAGCTCGGAATCGATGAACCGCTCGGTCTGAATTCAGCATTCATCATTCCGCATTCAGCATTTCGTTAGTTATCCATCACCTCGGACTCTTTGGCCCGGGCAAGATCGTTGACCTTGTTCTCGAATTTCTTGGTCAACTCTTGGACCTCTTCTTGGACCCCTTCGGCGTCGTCCTCGGTGAGGATGCCGTCCTTTTCTTCGACTTCAGCCGCTTTGTTGCCTTCGCGGCGGACATTGCGAATTGAGACGCGCGTCTCTTCCGCGAGGTCCTTGATGCGCGCGACCAGTTTTTTGCGGACTTCGCCGGTCAGCGGCGGCACGATGAGCCGCAGCAGCTTGCCGTCGTTGAGGGGGTTAAAGCCCAGGCCGCTGGCTTGAATGGCCTTCTCGATGTCCTTGATCGTCGAGGGATCGAACGGGCGAATGACGATCTGGGTGGGCTCGGGCGCACTGACGCTGGCCAAGCCCTTGATGGGCGTGAGGGCACCGTACACCTCGACCTTGAGCGAGTCGACCAGGCCGGGGTTGGCGCGGCCGGTGCGAATACCCGCGAGGCTGTGTTTGAGGTGGTCGACCGCTTTTTCCATGCGGTCTTCAACGTCCAAGAGAATATCGTCCGCGCTCATGCTTGTGATGACCAAAAGGTGAGTGTGTCGAATTAACGTTGGTAGGGTTTTACTTTTGCAATGTGGCCGCAACCGTGCTGCTGATCAGGGTGCCGATCCGTTCGCCGATGACAGCCCGTTCGAGGTTCCCTTCCTTGCGGTAGTTGAAGACCAGGATGGGCAAGTCGTGTTCCATGCACTGGGTGATCGCGGTCGAGTCCATCACGCGCAGATTCCGTTCGCGGATGTCGCTGTAGCTCAGTTCGGAGTAGAGCATGGCGTGCGGATTCTTTTCGGGGTCGTCGCTGTACACGCCATCGACCTTGGTGGCCTTGAGCAGCACATCGGCTTCGAGTTCGAGCGCTCGTTGCGCGGCGGCGGTGTCGGTGGTGACGAAAGGGCTGCCGGTGCCGCAGGCGAGAATGACCAGCCGGCCTTTCTCGAGGTGGCGCCGCGCGCGGCGGCGAATATACGGCTCGGCGACGCCATCCATGCGAATGGCCGTCGAGAGCCGCGTCTGACAGCCGAGCGATTCGAGCGCGTCTTGCAGCGCCAGGCCGTTGATCACCGTGGCCAGCATGCCCATGTAATGGGCGGTGGCCTCTTGGATGCTGGTGCTGGCCGAGGTGAACTGCGTGCCGCGGAGGATATTGCCGCCGCCGACCACAATCGCGATCTGGACACCATGCTGCGCGGCGCGACTAATTTGGTTCGCGGTATGCACAACCGTGTCCATCGCGATGCCGCGCTCACCGGGTCGGCAAAAGCTTTCGCCCGACAACTTCAAGACCACACGCCGCACGGTCGTCGTCTGAGCCATCGCTGGGTTGCTCCACACAAAAGTTTACATCGTCATGGCTGGCAACGACTAGGACTTGCCCAATCGCCAGTTTACAAACTTCTTGATGGTCACGCCCGCCTTTTTGAGTACGTCGCCAACCGATTGGGTCTCGTCCTTGACGAACGGCTGGTCGAGTAGGACCTGCGCGGCGTAAAAGTTTCGCATGCGGCCTTCGATCATTTTTTGGATGATGTTGTCCGGCTTGCCTTCCTTGCGAGCCTGATCGGTTTGGAACTCTTTTTCTTTGGCCACCGCGGCCGGGTCGAGGTCATTACGGCTGACGGCACTTGGGTTCTGAGCCACGATGTGCATGGCGATGTCGCGAACCGTGTTGGTGTCGCTCCCCTCGTACTGCAACAGTGCGGCCAGGTCGCCCGTGGCATGCACGTAGCCCACGCACGAGGCATCGATGCGGAGCATGCGGCCGACATTGAACACCTCGCGGATGCGGTTGAACATGTCATCTTTTTGCTCGGCCAAGGTGCTTCCCGCGCGGCTTGGCGAGGCCTGTTTGAGCAGGTCGTCGGCGGTGGCCGCGCCGGGGCCCTTGGCCAACTGGGTCGCTAGGTCCTGGGCCAATTGACGCACGTCGGGACCACCGGCCACCGGCGCGCTTTCGCAGAGCAGTTCGACGATCGCGCCGACCTTGTCGTCGGCGTAGATGCCGATCCGGCCGAACTCGGTGTCGCGTCCCAGCCGGGTCTCTTGCACTTTCTTGTTCCGCTCGCGGAGCAGTCGGACTGCGGCGTCTTTGTCGCCGCCACTCTCGGTGAGCGCCGCCTTGCAGTCCATCATCGGTTGGCCGGTCAGCTCGCGCAACTCCTTGACCAATGCCGCAGTAATTTCAGCCATGTTGGTTCATCTCCCTCGATGTATGGTGGGTGTGCCCCCGCACGATCAGCCGCGTGCAGGGGGCAATATCGGTACCGCCCACGCGACCGCAGGCGGCAAAAATAGACACGCTGTGTAATACGCTGCGTAGCGAACGGTTGCCCGACTACTCAGCATCCTTGTCGTAGCCCGCCGAGTAAGCGGCCATGCCGCTGGCGGCGCCCAATGTCATGGCACCTTCCGATCCACCCCCCTTGCCTTCGAGCACGGCGGTGGCCAGTTGTTGCATGATGATCTCGATCGAGCGAATGCTGTCGTCGTTGCCTGGAATCGGCAGATCGACCATATCCGGATCGCTGTCGGTATCGATCAGAGCGACCGTCGTGACGCCCAGCTTGCGGGCTTCGTTGATCGCGTTCTTTTCCTTCTTCGGATCGACGACCACAAGACACTCGGGCACGCGGTTCAAGGTGCGAATGCCGTTCAAGTTGCGGTACATCTTGCGGTACTCACGACTGAGCGCCGACTGCATCTTCTTCGAGTAGGTGGCGATCTCGTTGGTGTTGCGCAACATCTCGAGCTCTTCGAGGCGAGCGAGACGACTGCGAATGGTGCGGAAGTTGGTCAGCGTGCCACCCAGCCAACGCTCCGTGACGAACGGCATGCCGCAGCGCGTGGCTTCGCGATCGACCGTCTCGGCCGCTTGACGCTTGGTGCCGACGAAGAGAATGAGCGAGCCGCCGGCGGCGACTTGCGACAGGTACTTGCGAGCCCGAATCAGGCCGCGAACCGTCTCGCGGACGTCGACGATGTGAATGAGATTGCGGCGTCCGTAGATATAAGGACGCATCTTGGGGTTCCACCGGCTGGCACGGTGACCGAAATGAACGCCGGCTTCAATGAGCTGCTTGACCAATGCGGACACGAGTTCTCCTTCAAGTTGACTAAGGCACACCGGCAATGGTCCCGCTCCGCCTCAATGTGAGGCAGAAATCGCGGGCGTCCGGCGTTGGGTTAACGCACGACGGTCAGGTTATGGGGCATGGTTGCCGCGAGAACTGGACCGTTCAGTCTCGCAAAGCACGGCATAGTAGCACCTTAGAGCCAAATCGTCAACCAGGGGGTGATGACCACGGCTTGAGCGAAGATTATTGAGGTTCAGGTAATTAAGTTGAGCAGGACGGCGGGTGGCTGGCGGTTTGCGTCTGCAAACCCCGGCTCACTTCGAGGCGGTGTCACATGTCGCTCGCCGGGGTTTGCTTCGCAAACCGCCAGCCACCCACAACGGTGACGCTCACACCGGCTTGAGCGAAGGTTATTGAGGTTCAGGTAATTAAGTCGAGCAGGACGACCAGCGGGAGTCCGATCATGCCGGCCTCGCATTGCTCGGCCTGTGAAGCTGTTTATCTGAGGGTCAATAGCCCAGCCATCCGGTGCTGCGGCGGACCGCAGGCATGTCGAGGCTCGATCATTATCGCCTACTCCGAGGGGGCTGTTTTTCGGTAAGATAGGTCCCTTGGGGTCTTCGGTGGGGGCCGCATTGATTTCGCGGTCAAGCCAAGCTGGTGGGCATGAAAAGCCGCTCCGCTGTGGGTATGCTTCGATGTCGGGCTGTTACAATAGGAGGCTAAGCGAGCCGGGAACACCCCTCGCTTGGTATCGTTCGATCACCGCCAGCCAATCGCTTGACGCGCTTGCCCTATGGACCCTGACCCGCTCCGTGTGTTCCACCGCCGTCGCCAGTTGTTGCAGATTGGGGGGGCGGGACTGCTCGGCCTGACGGCGGCCGGCCGGATCGCCGCCGATCCACCCTCGTTGGGTTCAGCGGCCTCGCACCCGGCCCGAGCCAAGGCGGTCATCTTTCTCTATCAGTTTGGCGGGCCGAGCCATCTCGACACGTTCGACCTTAAGCCCGACGCCCCCGATGGTATCCGGGGCCCGTATCGTCCGATCGCCACCTCGGTGCCAGGGATCCAAATATGCGAGCGGCTGCCGAGGATGGCCCGGGTGATGAACAAGGTCACGCTGGTTCGCACGCTGCATCATACGATGAAGAATCACAATGCGGCCGCCTGCTATGCGCTGACCGGTCGCGAGCCGCCGACGGATGACATTCGACTGCCTGACACATTGGATTTATTTCCCGCCTACGGCAGCATTGTCGATCGGCTGATGCCACCGCGAGCGATGCCAACCTTCGTGGCCTATCCGTACACGATCCGCGATGGCAGCGTCACGCCGGGCCAGCATGCCAGCTTCCTGGGCAAACCGCACGACCCGTTGCTCGTGCTCAGCGATCCCAACCGCGACGACTTTGCGCTGCCGGAACTTAAGCTGCCCGACGATCTCACGGTGGATCGCCTGCTGCGACGACGCGAGTTGCAACAGTTCATCGATCGTCAATCGCGTTCGATGGAGTCGTCCGCCGTGCGCAGCTTGGAAGCCTACTATGAGTCGGCGCTCGACATGTTGCGATCGTCGCGTGTGAGCGGCGCGTTCGACCTGTCCCGCGAGTCGCCGAAATTGCGCGATCAATATGGCCGACACACCTTTGGTCAAAGTTGTTTGCTCGCGCGGCGCTTGGTTGAATCGGGCGTGCGATTCATCAACGTTTATTTTTCCGACTCGATTGGCGGGCAGAGCACCACCGTCGGCGGCTGGGACACGCACGGCTTTAACAACACGCGAATGTTTCCGATCATCGAACAGCGGCATCTGCCGATGACCGACGAGACCCTGCCCACGCTGCTGAGCGACCTGGACGATCGCGGCTTGCTCGATGAGACCCTGGTCGTGTGGGTGGGCGAATTTGGTCGCACGCCACGCATCAACGAGAACGCCAGCCGCGATCATTGGCCCGGTTGTTACACCGCCCTGCTGGCCGGCGGCGGAGTGAAACGTGGTCATGTGCATGGTGCCAGCGACCGCACCGGATCGACGCCCGCGCGTGACCCCGTGCGGCCCGACGATCTGGCCGCGACCATGTTCCATCTCTTGGGCATCGATCCGCATACCTCGATCCGCGATCGTTTTAATCGACCGTTCGCGGCCTCGAGTGGCGAGGCCATTCAGGGCGCGATTGCCTGAGAGAGCCGCCGAGTTGCGGCCATCACGAGCGGAGTTCGCAAGTCAGTTTGCCTGCCGCGATTCGCTGCGACCTTGCTGGGGTCATTTTCGGTAATCCGCTTCGCTTAGGCTCTGGAGCACCGAACGCTGCCAGTCGCGCAAGGTCATTTCAAGCTGTGCGGCCCGGTCGGGCTGCTGTTCGATCAGGTTCATTTTTTCGGCCGGGTCGGCCTGGAGATTAAACAGCTCGCGCTGCTCTCCGCCGGCTTTCGATTCATGAATGACAAGCTTGAAGTCGCCATCGATCAGGGCCCGTGGTCCTCGATAATCGAGGTCGCTGATTGGAGGATGTCGAAAGTTCGTGAAGTCGCGCGTCGCTTTTCCGCCCAGGAGTTTGGCGAGCGGCGTGGTCCCTTGTTGCAGTTCAGGATCGATGTAGGGCCGCGCGTTGGCACGGTTGATGCGACTGCTGTCATATTCCCAAAAGTACAGCGGCCGAGAGCGCAGGGTCATCGTGCCGTCGATCAGGCTGCTGAGGTCGATGCCATCGAGGGGCCGATCCGGAAGCGGTTGGCCGATGAGCGCACAGAGCGTGGGCAGCAGGTCGCTGGTCGTCGCGCGGACCGACGTTGCCCGTGGCTTTGGTATTCGTTTTGGCCACTCGATCAGGCCGGGAACCAACGTGCCCCCGTCATAGACTTGCCCTTTGGCGCCCCGATGCGGCGAGGCCAGCGAAGCGTCGGAAGACGTGCCATTGTCGCCGCAGTAAAACAGCAGCGTATCCTCGCGCCGACCGGTCTGGGCCAGGTGTGTGCGCAATTGGCCAATGGCACGGTCCATGGCGGTGATCTCTGCATAGCGCTCGCGGAGAACTTCGCCTTGCGAACGCTTCGTCGGTCCGCCTGTTGTGTTCGACGTGAGACTGACTTGCTTGCGGTTGTATTTTGCCGGCAGATCATCGTACAGCGCGAGATCGGCTTCCAGTCCGCTGTAAGGTTCGTGGGGCGAACCGAACCAAACCACGATCATGAAGGGCTGGCCTTCGCGACGAGCCGTGTCGATGAAGCGGATCGCCTCGCGAACGATAACCTCTGAGCCTTCGCCCGGCATGACCTGCGGTGGTCCGCCGTTGCGCGACAGCGACGGATTCAATTCGAAGAAGTTGTCGTGCGACACCCACTCGTCGAACCCCATGGCACCAGGGTTGACCGGCGATCCGGCCTTGACGGTGCCGACGTGCCATTTTCCAAAATGACCGCAACGGTAACCGACACGACGCGCGATGTGGGCGAGGGTGATCTCCTCGGGGCGGAACGACCAGCCGGGGGCGAACGTGCCATAGCGATTCGGATGACGACCGGTCAGGAAGCTGCCGCGCGTGGGGGAGCAACTCGGATGCGCGGCATAGAAGCGATCCAGACGCAACCCCGTGGCGGCCATCTCATCCAGCACCGGTGTTTTGACATGCGGGTGACCGTTGTAGCCGGTTTCCTCCCAGCCATGATCGTCACCCATCAGCAGCACTAAATTCGGTGGCGCGGCAACAGCCAGCGAGCAGCCGAAACTGACGAGCACCAAGCCCAGGATGAAGCGATGCATCGGTAATCCAAGCGATGAAGTTGGCTGAATGATCTCGACACGCAAGTCCAAAGCTAATCTAGGCAGCACGGCTCGTCCACTTGGCGGCGGATATTTGACCGATCGGTGGCGTTGCCTCCGCATTGGGCGAGTGGCTGGGGTCGGTGCATCAAACGCGCGTGCTCGATGCGTGCCTCGAATGTTCCAAGCGTGCATTACGATTACGGCGTGCCCACAATTTCCAACTCGACGGATTTTGCCCAACGCTGCCAAGCGGCGGCCATTTGAGCGACGCGATCGTGCTGCTCGGCCGCGAGGTCGTGCGACTCCGTGCGGTCGGCCTCCAGGTCGAACAGTTCCCATTTCGCTCGCGTGACTCCCCAGGTCAGCTTCCATTTTCCATCACGGAGGGCGCGATTGCCAAACAGATACCACGCCAGTGCGCGCGGCTCGCGCCAGGGCTTTCCTGCCAAGATCGGCACGAGGCTGCGGCCCTCGGCGGGAAGGATCGCATGTCCATTGAACTCACGTGGGTAGCTGCTGCCCGCCAATTCCAGCAGGGTTGGCATCAGATCGACAACATGGCCGGTGGCGTGCGTGATGGCCCCACCGCGCTGGACGCCCGGTCCACGGACGATGAGCGGCGTGGCGATGCCCCCTTCGTAACACCAGGTTTTGAAGCGACGGAAGGGCGTGCATTGCGCCCAACCCCAACCGGACGAGCAGAAGTCGTAGGTGTCTTTAGGTCCGGGCAGTTTTGTGCCGTTGAACGTGCGCCAGCCGTCACGGTCTTCGGGCTCCGACCCGCAGCCGCCGTTATCGGAGAGAAACATCACGACGGTGTTGTCGGCGACCCCTGCCTTGTGGAGCGCCGTTAACAACGTGCCGACGCCTCGATCGAGCCGATCGACCATGGCGGCATAGACTTCCATCCGTCGCGTCTCGCGCTCGCGGTCGGCGACACTTTCCCACGGCGTGATTTCGTAGTCGTACTTCCAATCGCCCAGGCGATGATCGACCTTCGACAGTTCCGCGTTTGCGTCCATGATGCCCAGTTCGCGCTGTCGACGGAATCGCTTGTCGCGAAGCGCAAAGTAGCCGTCGTCGTAGCGGCCACGATATTTTGCGATGTCCTCGGGCCTGGCCTGCAAGGGAAAGTGAGGGGCCGTGAAGCAGACATGCACGAAGAACGGGCCTTGGTCGGCAAGCTTGCGAATCATCTTGGCCGCGTGATCGGCGTAGGCGTCGGTGGCATAGAAGTCGGCCGGGAACTCGGTCACTCGTTCGAGATTGTGAAAAAAGGGACGCTGCACGCCACCGTTATAGAACACCGGGTCGGGCGTCGTCGGATGGAAGTAATTAGAGCAGCCGCTGCCGAGGCCCCAATACTCCTGGAAGCCGCGATGCGAGGGATGCGCGTTCGGGCCGTTGCCCGAATGCCACTTGCCGGTGAGCGAGGTCTGATAGCCGGCGGCTTGCAGCGCTTCACCGAGCGTCACCATGTCGCGGTGCAGCCACGAAGCCCGGCCGTGACGCGGATGGAGCCCGGTCAGCAGCGCGGCTCGCGTCGCCACGCAAACGGCGCAGTTGTAGAACTGCGTGAATCGCGTCCCTTCGTCGGCCAGCCGATCGAGATTCGGCGTTGCGATCTCGCCACCATAACAGCCGAGGTCCGAGTACCCCAAGTCATCCGCGAGAATCAGGACAATGTTTGGCTTCGCGGCAGGTGCCTCCCCAGCGAACGCAAGCCCAACGACGACCTGGAGAACTCCAAGTAAGACAAGAATTTGTTTCATGATCTAGTCTGTGTGTTTTGTTGGTCACAACGATGAAGCCGGCAGCGAACTGGGGTCGGCTGGCTATTCTGACGAACGTTCAGCTTGAGTCCCCAATCGGTCGATCATAGAATTCAGGCAATACCCATCGCGGGTGATGGCTCTTATCCACCGGATTGTATCCTGCCGAGGTCTCCGATGCTCGAACTACGTGGCCGAACGTGGGTCAACCGTGGTGGAATGGCTCGCAGGAGCTTTCTCAAGATCGGTTCGCTCGGGCTCGGGGGCTTGAATTTGCCCGAACTGCTGGCGCAGCGTGCCCTGGCCGAGACCAACACTCCCGCGCGTCGCCACGACACGGCAGTGATTTTGTTCTGGATGGCGGGTGGACCTTCGCATCACGACACGATCGACCCGAAGCCTGACGCGACCGACATCATTCGTGGGCCGTTCTCGGCGATTGAGACCAGTTTGCCGGGGCTGAGGGTGTGCGATCAGTTGCCCCGACTGGCGCGCGTGGTGCATCATTGCTCCGTGATTCGCTCGTTGCATCACGAACACTCGGTGCATGACGACGCCTCGCATTGGGTGCAGACCGGTTCGCCGTTGCTCAACGCGCGTGAGCGTGGCCAGCAGCATCCCAGCCAAGGGGCGGTGGTCTCGCAATTGCGTGGCGCGGCGGCGCAAGGCGTGCCTTCGTATGTCTGCATCCCCGAGTCGTACAGCTCGCGGCTCGGGTTTTACCAGCACGCCGCGTTCCTGGGGCCGCGGCACTTGCCCGTCAACGGCGGGGGCGATCCCACGCTGGGCAACTACCGGTTGCCCGAATTTGTGCTGCCAGCCGAGCTCACCTTCAACCGCCTCGAACAGCGCCGGCTGCTCAAGGCCCATTTGGATCAACTCAGTCGCAGTGTCGAGCAAAGCTCGCTCGTGGCATCGCTCGATGAATCGCAGCGCAAGGCTTATGAGTTGATCGCCGGCCCCCAGGCGCGCGAGGCCTTCGATCTGACGCGCGAACCGGCCACGCTCCGCGAACGCTACGGCAAGCACTTTTGGGGCCAGTCGGCGCTGTTGGCCCGGCGGCTCGTCGAGGCCGGCGTTACGTTCGTCACAATCAACTTGTATGAGAAGGACGTCGATTGGTGGGACGACCACACGACGATCGAAAAGAATCTCCGCAAACGATTGCCCAACTTCGACCAAAGCCTCGCCACGCTGATCGAGGACTTGCAGCAGCGTGGGCTTGCCGAGCGGGTGCTGGTGGCGGCGTTCGGCGAGTTTGGTCGCGCGCCGCGCATCGATGCCGGCGGCGGTCGCGGACATTGGCCACGCGCCATGTCCGCGCTGCTCAGCGGCGGTGGCTTGCGTAGCGGTCAGATCGTGGGCGCAACGACCGCCGACGGCGCTGAACCGCATGATCGACCGCTGCGCCCGGCTGATCTGCTCGCGACCATCTATCACAGCCTGGGCATCGATCACGAGCAGTTCTTGCGCGATGCGCAGAACCGACCCGTGCGCGTGCTCGATGGGGGCGAACCGATCCGTGAGCTGATCGCTTGACGCAACGCGGCTACGCCATTTTCGAGCCGACGTAAGCGCCGAGCACTCCGACGACCGCCCCGATGGGATACACGTACCAGGCCGAGATGCCCAGCACCGTGCTGCCGATCAAGGCGACGAGCATGAACGGAAACGCGCCGCCGACGAGCATGAACTGCTGCTTGCGTTTAGCCCGTTCTTGGGGCGAGAGTCTGTCGCTGGCCGACGACTTGCTGGTTTCGCCCGTCGTCGCGCTGCGCGCGGCAGTGGCACCCATCTGCTTGGCGGCCAATTCGCGCGGGTAGTGTTTGCCGATGAAGTCGTGAATCTGCGCCGGAGTGCAAAGCACCGCGCGAATCGGCAGCGCGAACCGCAAGCGAATCTCGTCCTCGATCTCATCTTGAAGCGGATTGGGCGAGGCCACGAGCAGTGTGTTGTTTTCAATCACCAGCGGCACGCACGAATGCTGCCGCGCCATGACCGCTGGCATGTGGACGATCAATTCCATGTTGGGTTCGAACTCGGAAAGGTCCAGGAACGACACCCCGAGGGCGTCGGCCCGGGCCTGTGTGACGGCCTCTTGCGGGGCGAGCTTTTGCTGCACGATGGAGTCGTGCAGTTCGATGCCCGTGGCGGCCGAAAATTTCTTCGCCTTCTCGAGCGCCACCGAGTCGAGGACCTTGCGCTTGATGAGGATTTCGTCGAAGGCAAGATTGCGCGTGTCGATCTCGGTCGAGCGGCCGATCGACACGTCGTACTCGGCCTTACGCCGCGTATCGGTCAGGCAGAGCATGGCCTTGGTCAACTCGACGAGCAGCCTGTGGGCGACCTCGGCCGCTTTGCCTGCCAACTGCCGACGCACATGCATATTGAGCTGATGATAGTTGCCGCGAATCTTGGCGGTCTCGTCCTCGAACGGCTCCAGACGCAGCAACTGATAATAGTTGAGCGGCCGCTGCGCGTCGGTGATGCCGAGCCAGTCACGATACGGATCAAAGGCTGGCTGGGCCATGGTCCAACACCGCTCGCAAGGGGTGCGAGGCAAAGGGGAGACAAGACCGTCTACTCGGACTACTCGGAAATGACTTCCTTGACCGGCTGGACAAAGTGCGGCGTCTTTTGCGACGTCGATAGCTCGCCCGCCTTGCGCTCCGCTTGCTTCTTTTCGCTGTACTCAAAAAGCGCAACGCGCTTGAGCGACTGGTTGAATACGCCCCAGAAGGCCTTTAATCGCACTTCTTTGGGGGTCTTCGTGCGCGGTTTTTTCTTGGCCGGAGCTTTCTTGACCTTTTTGGCTTTCGGCTTTTCGTCGCCATCGTCCGATTCGTCTTCGACGTCTTCCACGTCTTCGGTTTCTTCAGCGGCGTCGTTCTGACGACGCAACTCACGGCGATTTACGACCTTACGTGCCATAGATGCTGCCTTCTCTCGCGTCCACAGAAATCGGGCGTGGGGGGGACCGAGCCGTGGGGCCTCAGCACTCCCTGACAAACCGCTAAGGATACGGGGGTACGCCCCGTGCCGTCAATATACGGGCTGGCAAAACGAGGTAAATTGTTCGGCCCAGCGGCTCCTGTAGCGCCTCCGATCCAAGACGCGAGACGGGAGTCCCCGGATCACGTCGCGTACGGGCCAGCCTCGTTGACGAGGCCATCCTTAGCCGGGGGATCACGCTGAGCGGCTCGGAGTGAATCACCAAGTCGAGCAATGTAATCTTCCGAACCTTGATGCCGCACTCTGCGTAATTGAGGAAAACCAGCTTTCAGCTTCAACCGCATTTGTGTTGCCTCCGCGCGACATGTTGCGTTTGGGCAACGGATGCGAAAGCCTGTGGTGCTTCGCGGCAACCCTGACGCGCGAGCAGCAACCCGATCGATGTCGGCCAGACATGCTAGCCAAGAAATTCTCGCGCAAGTTGTTTGACCCTCGACCCATTTCGACCTAGGTTTTCTGTTGCCGACACTTCACGCGGCGTTCGCCGCCTGTAGATTGGTCGTTCGACCAGATTGACCCGAAATCAATTGGCTCGTTACGGCGCGTTGACCCTGCGCGCTCGTGATGAGTGGAGTCTCGTTGCCGCATGCTGCGACGCACCCTAAATCGTCTGCGCCGACCTCTCGCGATCGAACCGCTCGAAGCGCGCCACATGCTCACCACGGGCCTGAGCGCGATCCTCGACGGCTCAACGCTCAAGATCACGGGCACCAGCGGCAACGATGCCATCTTCTTGATCCAGAGCAACGGCCGACTCGGTCTCATGGGGAGCAATCAGACCTTCGCCGCCGCGCAGGTCTCGCAAATCGTCATCGATGGCCAGGCGGGCAACGATCAAATTCAGGTCAACAGTCAACTCTTCGGCTATCAGCCCATCCTCAACCCGACGATCATCTACGGCGGCGCGGGACACGACTTTATCGTGGGTGGCGAGGGGGTCGACGTCATCTTCGGCGGCGAAGGGGACGACATTATCCACGGGGGCAGCAGCAGCGACTATCTCGATGGCGGCCTTGGCAACGATGTCATCTTCGGCGGTGCCGGCGACGACACGATCAACGGAGACACCGGCAACGATACGCTGCTGGGTGAGGACGGCAACGACATTCTCAGCGGCGGCGACGGCAGAGACGTCCTCTACGGTGGCCTGGGGAGCAATTGGCTCGATGGCGGCCGCGCCTACGACTGGCTCTTGGGCACGCAAGGCATCAACACCCTCTTCGACGACCAGGCCTCGGCCGTCGATAACTACTTTGCCTCGGGCGGCGTCAACTCGCGGGTCAATGGGCACTTTGCCTGGTTCGATATGAACGTGCAGGATGACAACCTGCGCGGCATGGCTCGCTATTTGTACCGCGACGGAGTGTTTGGGCGAACCGATTTGATGGCCTTGTTCAGTCAGGTGGCCGCGACCGGTTCGGTCGACACCGCTGAGCTGAGCGACCTGCGGTTGATTGTGTCGAACGCGTCGTTGTTCAATATGAGCGACTACGTGAGCAATCTGGCGAGCAAGGTCGTCAACAGTAACACGGCCAACGCAGCGTATCAGGGCGCCGCACTCGGCAACCTTGCCGTGGGAAGCAGTGGTCTGCAACTCACGCAACTGGTGAACAAGTGGTTCTTGGGAACCGATCGGCCCGACTCGAACTGGGGCGGCACAACCTACGCCTATCAATACGCCTCGGGCAGCTTGTTCACGGGGGGCATTCAGTACACCGACATCCGCCAAGGCTTGATTGGCAACTGTTACTTCCTGGTCGGATTGGTCGAGACGGCGATCAAAACCCCGTCGGTGATCCAGAACATGTTCATCGACAACGGCGACGGCACCTACACGGTCCGATTTTATAACAATGGCAAAGCCGACTACGTGACCATCGACCGCTATCTGCCCACCGACCGCTACGGTCGCCTGGTGTTCGCCAGCATGGGGACCCAGGTGACCAACAGCAGCGGTGAATTATGGGTCGCCCTGGCCGAGAAAGCCTATGCGCAGATGAACGCCTCGGGCTGGATGCGTACCGTGGC
The DNA here is from genome assembly GCA_964652155.1 of uncultured Planctomycetaceae bacterium. GTDB lineage: Bacteria > Planctomycetota > Planctomycetia > Pirellulales > PNKZ01 > CAZZBK01. Next base: position 78,210 of record CAZZBK010000010.1, read on the forward strand.
CGGCAATTCCTACGGAGCGCTCTCGGCCGGTTACGAGGCGGACGCTTTCCGTTATCTCACCGGCCGCTCGGCGAGCGTGGCCAACGCGATCGATTTCAGCGGGATCGCCTCGGCCTTTTTGTCCGGGGCGCTCGTGGGGGTCACGTCGAAGTTTAGTGGCGTGGCCAGTGGCATCCTGCCTGGCCATGCTTATGCCGTGATTGGTTACGACGCCGCGAGCCAGAGGCTGACGCTCTTCAATCCCTGGGGCTCCAACAGCAGCGGTGCGAGCAGCACGCTGATCGTCTCGGCCGCCGAATTGCAGGCCAACTTCTATTACTACGACCGCACCACGAGCTAGTTGGC
>CAZZBK010000011.1:0-21582 GCA_964652155.1 uncultured Planctomycetaceae bacterium
ATAAAGGGCATTCTCAATGAATGAAGAAGCATCCTTACCGTGTGGTTTGTTGGAGCTGCGATTTAAAGCGGCGAGCGAAACTGCTGTAGGGCAAGATTATGTTGACTGGGCCGTAAAAATGATGGTGGAGGGCTTCGAATCGCCCTCTTTGATCGATCTAGCTGGGTTAGATCTGGATGGTCGACCTGTTGAAAGATACGATGCGGTTAGACTGTTCGAAAAAACTCTCCTCGAATTAGGCTTGCCCTCAAAAAATGATGAAGAAATCTTCAGGCTTTGGCTTGTTCATCGAGCATCACAAATCAAATACGGAGTGATTACTCCAACAGAAGGTGTGGAACTAATTCATGATGAAGTTCTTTTCCCTCTTCTACACCCCAAAGACCTAATGCCGTGGTGTTATGCCAGAGGTCGTATCTTCTTCGACGTCAATGATCGTTACATGAAACTCTCCGATGACGAGCAAATCGACACGATCATGGCTTTGGCTGAGAAATACGCAAGATAAAAGTGACTGAAAGAGACGCGGGGCGCGCGTACCACAAAGGGTCCGAGACGGACCGGCTCGGGGAGTGTGGGGAGACATTATTTCGGCGGCGTGTCGAGCAGCCAGTCTTCCAAGATCAAATGCTGTACAAACGGCGCACGCAGCAGCGCGACCCGACTGCTCACCATTCGATTCAACCACGGTCGACGCGTGACCGAGCGCATCGCCTGCATGCCGAGCGACCCTAGCCGACTCGACTCGATCTGATGGGTCACGTTGTCGCTGAGGCGTTTGAACGTCGCCGGGATGAGGTTCGGCTCGGGCCCGATGTGGAGCAGCGTGTGAATGCCTTGCGCGAGCAATTCGTACACCACGTCCCAAAGTCGCTGCGGCTTGTCGAGCCAGTCGGCGATGAGTTCGCGGCTATTGAGGCTGGTGTAGCTCAGCTTGCCCGTGACCAGTGAGAGGACGTTGGGCTTGGGTGCCGTGAAGCCATGTTGCATGGTATGCATCAGGACGCTGGCGCGGTTGGGGATTGCGCGTTGCCACATGAGCGGCGTGTGCAACGGTGGCCAACGGTCCCCTTGTTTGCGCAGGTTGACGCGCTCGCCGAGCGTGTCTTTCATCCGTTCGCGAAACCGATCGACCGTGGTCCCTTGGCCAAGCACGAGGACTGTGTTGGGGGAGAGGACCGACGACATGGCAATGACCCCTTGGCCGTCGAGATTAATTTCCAAACAGAGCTTTTCGACCGCCTCGATCGACAGCGCCGGTCCGCGCGAGAAGACCACTCCCATCGTCGTGTCGTGGGCCAGCTCGGCGCACTCGTCGGCCAACTTGACTAGCGGCACGAGCACGTCGGCGAGTTGATACGCCTCGCCAGCCACGAGCGCCGTGATCTCACCCAAGCTGTAGCCGACCGACAACGTCGCCTGGCGATAATTGACCCCGTGGAACTGCTCTAGCAATTCGAGCTGCGCGAGTTCCATCGACATGATGAGCCCGATGTCGCCGCCGAACGTGTCGAGCGAACTCTCCTGCCGAGAGCGAACCCGTTGGACGAGATCGACCCCGCGTCCACAGGCGTCCGTGCAAAGATCGGAGGCGGTGCGGAGATGTCGTTCGACCGTGGGGCCATAGACTGAATGGGCGAGCAACTCGTGGCTGCGACCCAAGTTGGTGGTGTTATAGCCACGAAAGGCGAGCGCGGTGGAAACCAAATGCCCGGGAAAAGAACGATCCACGGCGGTCCTCGGCGCTCTCTCGAAAGGAGGCCCTCTGCGTCTCTGCGGCAGGGCACCTGTACTATTAGCTTAGCGTGCGATATGGTTTGACGAACGGGAAAAGTGCATCGCGGCTCGATGCCGCCACGGTATATATCGACCAACATTTAACCGATCCTCCACAGCATGACGACCCCTGCGCGTGAATTATCGGGGCTCACGGCCGTTGTGACCGGCGCGTCGCGCGGCATCGGTCGGTCACTGGCCTGGGAACTGGCCGACGCCGGCGCGGCGGTCTTGGTGCATGCGCGGAGCAACCGAGCCGGGGCGGACGAAACCGCCACGGGGGTCGTCGAGCGCGGCGGCGAAGCGACCGTGCTGCTCGGCGATCTGGCCGAGAGTGCAAGCTGGCCCCAGCTCGTCGAGCAGGCTTGGCAGTGGCGCGGCGGGGTCGACATTTGGATCAACAATGCCGGCGTCGACGTGCTCACCGGCGCGGCCGCCAAGTGGTCGTTCGAGCAAAAGCTCGCCGCGCTGTGGTCGGTCGACGTGGTTGCCACGATGCAACTCGCGCGGCGCGTCGGCCAACGCATGCAGCAGCGCGGTTGCGGCGTGATCTTGAACATCGGTTGGGATCAGGCCGAGCATGGCATGGCCGGCGATAGCGGCGAATTATTTGCGGCGACCAAAGGGGCCGTGATGGCTTTTAGCAAGAGCCTCGCTTGCTCGCTCGCGCCTGAGGTGCGCGTTAATTGCATCGCCCCCGGCTGGATTCGCACCGCCTGGGGACATGGCGCTTCCGAGGTGTGGCAGCAACGCGCGCAAAACGAATCGCTGCTGCGACGCTGGGGAGAACCGGAAGACGTGGCCCGCCTGGCCAGGTTCTTGGCCTCGCCGTCGGCGAGCTTCCTGACTGGTCAGACCTTCAACGTGAACGGCGGTTTTCGACCGAGTGTGTAGTCGCGAAGCCGTTACAGATCGCGCGGCCGTTATAGGTCGACCGTTCGCCGGAATAATTTTTGGCGGCGCGAAAATATTTGGCGCAATTTCGTTGACGCCCCCACGGCCGCTCGGGTATTCATCAAGTCGTGGCCACATGAGTCGATGGAAGCACGAACCTTGTCAACCTGAACGAAACCAGGAGGGCATGCAGATGCAAGATCCACCGGGCTGTATGCGGTGAGGTAGCGCGGCGTTCGCGCTGCCTCACCTGCGAGCGACATCCGATGACCTGAACCTTTTTGACCCTTGGCCCCGCGCGGACCAAGGGTTCTTTTTTTGACTCATGCTTGATCCGCATGAAACTGCGCGGGGGGCAGTCCTGTTGGTTTGAGGATCGGCCCTTAATCGCGGCGCGATCGATGCCCGCCTCGGCCACGGTCTCCTCGGCCGCGAGGCCGCCCTTCGCCGCGGGGGTTCTTGGCCCGCGCTTCCATGTTCACGGCGACGATGATGCCAATCGCCTCGTCCCAGGTGGGAATACCGCGATGGCCGATCTTTGCGTCCTCGCCGTCCTCCTCGTCGTCGCCATGCATGTGGGGCACGTCGAGGTCATGTTCGTCTTGGTCGTCATCGTGCTCGGGTTGCTCCGCGCGTGATTCGCGCTCGTCACGGCCGTGTTCGTCCTGATCTCGATCGCGGTCCACTTCGCTCGATGCCGAATCGCTGGCGGGGGACTCAGCTCGATTACGATCGCGTCCCCGGCCGCCACGACGGCGGCGACGGCGACGAGGCCGCTGCTCTCCTTCGTCGTCTCCGCCCCGATCGCGCGCGGCCTCGCGCGGCGCGCCCGATTCATCTCCCGTGGGCTCCACATCACGCTCGTTCACTTCCGCCAGGGGCGCGTCGACCTCATCGGACTCGCGTTCGTCACGATCATCCGCGCGATCGTCACGCACTTCGCCCACAGTGCGTTGGGTGTCGGGGCCACGATCATCCCGCCCGCCTCGTCCGCGGCCGCGGCCACGCCGCCGACGTCGGCGACGGCGCGTGCCGTCGGCGTCCCCTTCATGGCGATCGCTGCGCGGAGTCCCCTCGCCGGCCACGTCGGCTTCGCTCCGCTCGACCACCTCGCGATCGTATTCGTCGCCGACCGCTTCGCTGCGGGGCTCTTCTTCGCGACGCACTTCGTCTCGGCGTTGCTCGTCGCGCGGCGGCTCATCGCGGCGCGAGGCCTGTTGTTCATCGCGGGGTCGATCATCCCGCGATCGCTGCTCGCTCTGCGGTCGGCCACGTCCACCGCGACCGCCTCGTTCATCGCGTCGTCCACGATCATTTCGATCGCCTCGATCTCGTCGCCCCCCCTGTTCCTGCGGACGACTGCTCCCGCGCTCGCGATCATCGCTGCGCGGCGGCTCCACGGCGGGGGTCGAGGGCTCAGAGGCTGGTGCGACTTGGGCCGCTGGAGGCTCCGCTCGGGGCGCAACGCTTGGCCGCGGCGCAGGCTCGCTGCGCGGGGCGACCGGTTCGGACGCGACAGGCCTGGCCGGCTTGGGGGGCGGTTGCAGCCCTAAGCTCGCCGCCAAATCACCCCAGTCGGCGCGACGCTTGGGAGGCGCGGCACTTGCAGGCTCGGATGCTGGCACCACGGCACGAGGCGGCGGGATGACTGCAGCGGGTGGAGTCGTCGGCGCGGGGGCCGGTGGTGTGGGGGCCGCAGGAGAGGCCGACTCCAGGCCGAACATCTTCTTCAATTCACTCCAGCGACTGGCGGGCTTGTCTGCACTCATGCTTGTTTACGAGCGGGTCGGTCCAAATTGTTTTGCACTCGACAGTGGGGTTCCTACGCAGGAACGGCTCACGCCGCCGAGACTGAAAGGGTCAGTATACGAAATCGAGGCATGATTGAAAAGCCTTGCCGCGACATGAGTTACAACCCGAATGAAAAACCGGTTTTGGCCCATTTTCAGGCCGTGGCGTACAATGGAGGAGCACAACCATTCGAGGACGTCGCGTCACTGTGGCTGGAGGGCCCCCCGATGCACCGCTCACCCGATGCTCGTCTGCCGTCGACGACGGTCTTTAGCGAACAGGTCGAAGTTCGCGGCCACATCATTGACAGCCTCATTTTGCCGAAAATTCTCGACCTGATCACGGCCGGAGGGGGAGCGTTTCGCATCGCCGATATCGTCATCGGTCAGGCCCGGAGCGACCCCAGCTTTGCACTGCTCGAAATATCGGCTCATAGCGAGTCATTGCTGCACGACATCCTCAACCAGATCCACGATCACGGCGCGGTCCCGACCTCGACCCGCGATTGCGAACTCGTTGCGGCCGACATGGACGGAGCTTTTCCCGAGGGCTTTTATAGCTCGACCAATCAACGAACCGAGGTCCGCCTTGCGGGCCAATGGCACGCGGTCGCTGATCAGGAAATGGACTGCGGCGTGGTCGTCGATGTCGAGCAGCAAAGTGCCCGCTGCGTCGCCGTGACCGACGTGCGACGGGGCCAAATGCTGGTCGTTGGACATGCCGGCGTCCGGGTGTTGCCCGAGCAGCGGGCCGCCGAACGGCACATGTTCGAGTTCATGGGCTCGAGCGTGTCGACCGAAAAGCCCAAGGGGGTCGCCATCCGCGAGATCGCCCGACAGTTGGTGCGTAACCAGCGCGAAGGGGGACGCACGCTGGTCGTCGGCGGGCCGGCGATTGTTCACACCGGCAGCGGAGGGCATCTCTGTCGGCTCATTCGCGAAGGCTTTGTCAATGTGCTCTTCGCCGGCAACGCCCTGGCGACGCATGACATCGAACAGAGCATCTTTGGCACGAGCTTGGGCGTGCGGCTCGACGAGGGAGTGTCGGTCGAGGCCGGGCACGAACACCATCTGCGCGCCATCAATCGCATCCGCCGCTGTGGCGGCATTCGCCAGGCCGTCGCCAACGGCACGCTCACCTCGGGCATTATGTACGAGTGCGTGCAACATAACGTCGACTACCTGCTCGCCGGCAGCATTCGTGACGATGGACCGCTCCCCGACGTCATCACCGATTCGCTCGTCGCCCAGCGAGCGATGCGCGCTCGCATCAAAGGCGTGACATTTTGCCTCATGATTGCCACGACGTTGCACTCGATCGCGGTTGGCAACATTCTGCCCGGCTGGGTTAAGGTCGTCTGCGTCGATATCAATCCGTCGACGGTCATTAAGCTCGGCGATCGCGGATCGATTCAGACCGTCGGGCTGGTGACGGATGTTGAGCCGTTTTTGCGTGTGCTGGTGCAGGAAGTGTCGGCCCTGAGTGAGAGCGAACGAGGAGAATCGTAAGATGCACCAGCCGCATATCTTGATGTGCCCACCCGACTTTTATGGGATCGAGTACGAGATCAATCCGTGGATGAGCCGTGAGCGGCAGGCGGATCGCGCCGAGGCGCAGCGGCAGTGGTCAGCGCTGCGGCAAACCCTGGAAGACGCCGGCGCTCGCGTCTCGACGCTCACTCCGGTGCAGGGTCTGCCCGATCTTGTGTTCACCGCCAATGCCGCGCTGATTCATCAGGACACGGCCATCGTGTCGCATTTTCGGCATCCCCAGCGGCAGGCCGAGGAGCCGGTCGACGACGCTTGGCTGCGCGGTCAAGGGTTCACCGTGCGCAGCACGCCCCCGGGGGTCTACTTTGAAGGGGCCGGCGACGCGCTCTTCTGCGGCGACACGCTCTTCGCCGGTTACCGCATCCGTAGCGACGCCCACGGGCATCAGCAGATCGGCGCTCTGCTCGGCTGCCGCGTGATCCCCTTGGAGTTGGTCGACGATTACTACTATCACCTCGATACCTGCTTCTGTCCGCTCGCGCCGGGGCTGGCGATTTACTACCCGGCCGCGTTCGACGAATACGGCCGCCGCGTGCTGCGGCAACTCGTACCGGAACTGATCGAGGTCAGCGAGGACGAGGCGCGGCGGTTCGCCTGCAATGCCGTGGTCGTGGGCCGGACGGTCGTCACCAACGCTGGCTGCCCCGGCCTGCACGCGGCACTGCGCGCGCGGCAATTCGAGCCGCGCGAGACGTTGCTCGACGAGTTTGTCAAAGCGGGCGGGAGCGCCAAGTGCCTGACGCTCCGCCTCGACGGCGAAGAGGCCGCCGCCTGGAAGTACCTGTGCGCCTCGGTCCCGATGTCCGACTGACCCGAGCCGTGAGCCCACAAGCCCACGACCATCGCTCACACCCGCTTGACGCCGCTCGGGGTAGGTGATAGTTTCTTTCGCTTCCGCGATGAGCGGAGTCAAACCGATGCGTCGGGGGATTAGCTCAGTTGGGAGAGCGCTTGCATGGCATGCAAGAGGTCAGGGGTTCAAGTCCCCTATCCTCCACTTTTTAGCCCGGGTTATGGTAACATAACTCGGGTTTTTTCATGCACTTACGTCAATAACACGTGTTTTTAAGCAGGTACGATAACGGGTTATTGTCAGCTCAGGTTACTGAGCTTCGTGGAGTCTTCAGGGCTAAGTTATCGTTATTGCCCCCCTCCATGATGGTTCCGCAAGGCTGATAGAAAACGAGCTTTGAAAGCGGATCGAAACGGATATTTTCGCCCCTCTCTGGGCTTCATTCGGGATGGTGTTAAGCAGCAGGAAAAGCGTTGGAGTCTCGCGCAGCAATCGGCGAGAAGCTGAGCGGCGATCGGCTCGTCTGAGACGTTCGCACTATTTTTACCGCTGTTCGCGCAAGCTGCGAAAGCTGAGGACGGCCAACAGCAGTGCACAGATGATGAACGCGATGTCGATCGTCATGCTGGCCCTGCGGAATGGGATTTTCAGCGGCGAGAGGTCGAGGCCGAACAGGACCAGCAGGCCGATCGCGATGAGCATGGCCAGAATCGAGAGTGCTTTGCCCATTCCCAGGTGCTTCCCACGGTGTGACGTTTCAGACGATCGGAGTTTGCCCTAGTATAGTCAGCCGCCGGAGTCTGTCACACCCGGTCCCCAGGGAGTTCTCGCCGCGATGAAAACCGCACCCGCTTGGGAGTCGTTTCGAGCCGAAATGCCCGTGGCGGAGCGATACGCCTATTTCGACCACGCGGCGGTGGCCCCGCTCACTCGCGGGGCGCAGCAGCAACTTGGGGCCTGGGCAACGGATATGGCGGAGCATGGCGACGTGCATTGGCTCGCCTGGGCGGCGGCGGCCGAGAGGGCTCGGCAACGCTTGGCGCAGCTGCTCGGCGCTCAGACAGAAGAAATCGCCCTTTTGCGGAACACGACCGAAGGGCTGTCGCTCGTGGCCGAGGGGTTCCCCTGGCGCGCCGGTGACAATGTCGTCGTGCCCAGCGATGAGTTCCCCTCGAACCTGTATGCGTGGATGAACTTGGCGTCGCGCGGGGTCGAGGTGCGACGGGTCGCGGCGGGGCCGTCGGGCGTGGAACTGGCGGACATCGACGCCGCTTGCAACGACCGGACCCGCGTGGTCGCCGCGAGTTGGGTCGGCTATGCGAGTGGCCGACGACAGCCACTCGACGACTTGGCCGAGATCGCGCATCGGCATGGGGCCTGGCTCTGTTTGGATGCCATTCAGGGGCTGGGGGGGTTTCCGATCGACGTGCGGCAGACGCCGGTCGACGTGCTCGCGGCCGACGGGCACAAATGGCTATTGGGGCCCGAGGGGGCGGGCGTGCTGTACCTGCGTCGCGAGCATCTCGACACCCTGCGCCCCGTGGGACTCGGCTGGAGCAGCGTCCCCCATAGTCAGGACTTCAGCCACATCGAACTGAGCCTCAAGCCGTCCGCGGCACGGTTCGAGGGGGGGACACTGGCGCTGGGGTGCTTTGCGGCCCTGGGAGAGAGCGTGCAGTTGTTGCTCGATTGCGGTATTGAGGCCATCGGCCGCCGGTTGCTCGAAGTGACCGATCAGATCGTCGAGGGGCTTGAGCGAATGGGGGCGACCGTCGTTTCGCCGCGTGAAGGGGACGGTTCGAGCGGCATCGTTTCTTGCACGTTGGCGCAGGTGCCGGCCGCCGAGGCGCGTCGCCGCGCGTTATCGCGGCAGGTCGTGTTGAGTTGTCGCGGTGGGCGGATTAGGATCAGTCCGCATGTCTATACGAACGAACAAGACATTGCTCGCTTGCTAAGCGCGTTGACTGAAAAGGGCGCGTAGTGCATGTATCATTCGCTTTAATCGAGTCGCTCGACCTCCGCCGTCATGCCCAAACATAAATTCCTCACGGCTGTCTACACTGGGTCGTTCGATCCGATCACGCTCGGACACCTGAACATCATCGAACGTGCCAGTCGGCTCGTCGACAAGCTCGTGGTCGGCATCGGCATTAACTCCAGCAAGCACCCGCTGTTCACCACCGATGAACGGCTCGCGATGGTCCAGCAGGTGACGAAGCGCTGGCCGAATGTCGAGGTCCGCACGTTCGATGGCTTGGCCGTGACATTTGTGCGCGAGTGCGGCGCTCGGGTCATGATTCGTGGCGTGCGGCCACTGCAAGACCTGGAAAACGAATTGACGATGATGGTGGCCAACCGTCAGCTCGATCCCGACATCGAGACGATTGTGCTGATGGCCGACAAAGAGTTTGCGCACGTCTCGAGCACGCTCATCAAGGAGATTGCCAAGGTGGCCGGCGACGACGCCCTGGCGCACTTTGTGCCGCCCGAGGTGATCGCGGCACTCCGCCCAAAAATGGTCCCGTAGGGCGCGGGGTCGAAGGAGGCATTGGGCCCACAGGACGATTGCAAAGTCGAACGGGTAGCCCCCGACAACTGGTTGTCGGGGTCGCCGCAGGCGACAAGAGGCGCTGCTTCGTCCAACTCCCAGGCCCTGTTGTGGCTGCGCCACCCTGACAACCAGTTGTCAGGGCCACCCGATATGTGACGTTACCGGTCTTGGTGCGTTGCCCAGCAAAGAACTGGACCGCGTGAGGCGTTTCGGGTTAAAATCAAAGGGTGCTGCTGGTTCATCCCACCCCTCGGGCCATTTTATCCTTACGGAGTCGGCCATGTTGCGATCATTGAGTGTCGTCTGCGTGTCGTTCGCCGCGTTGGTTTCGACCACCATCGCTCAGGCTGAGACAATCAAGGGCTTTTACCTCGAATCGCGGACCTGCCAAGTCTATACCGGTCCGTGCTTCGCTAACTCCGAGTTCGGCCTGACGGGTAACGACGCCATCATGGCCTGGCACATCGAACAGGGGGCGCACGCGGCGACCGACTTGGCTGGGCTCAACGTGGTCGTGGTGCTGCATGCCAACGAAACGCTCGCCTCGGCCGGCATCGCTGGAACCCAGCGAGTCAAGTCGGTGATCTTTGTCGATGAGAAAGCCGATCACGCGCAGCGCGCCGCGCTCGTCGAGTTTGCCAAGGGGCAATCAGGCAAGGCCGGACAGTCGGTGGCCCGGGTGGAATGCTTGCCGATCGAGATGTCGCTCAATCGCGGCACGCTTGAAGGGCGTCTCGAGGCAGGCAAGGTCGTGAAGATGGCCACGCGCAAGGCGCGCGACACCGACTGCATTTGCTCGAACGAGGTGGCTTACTACCCGCCGCTGGCCAGCGTCAAGAGTTTTGTCCCCGGCGTGTCGAACGAGGCGCAGTTCTCGGGTCGCGGGCTGGGCACTCAGTGGTCGGTTCCCGGTTCACGTAGTTCCTACATGGGTTTGTTTGCCTTCTAAAGTGAGAGTTTGCATCACATGCTGAAGCACCTTGTTCTGCCGATCGTTTTCGTTCTTTCGTTCTTGGCACCCGACCGGCTGTGGGCGGTGGATCACCGTGTCGAGCCGCTCGACGAGGCCCCGCCTAGCGACGCGATCGCGGCCCCAGTGGCCGCACTGCTCAATGCGAGCGGATTCAAGGTGATCCGTGGCGAGTCGCGCACGGTGTGCGACCTTTGGCTCTGCAAGGAATGGGCTGCCGCGGCCGGCGATCGTCCCGCGTCGGTCAATTATTCCTTCGCGCCCGGCGCGTTGATGGGAGTCGTTCGCTTTCCTCGCAAGGGGAGCGACTTCCGCGATCAGGATATTGCCCCGGGCGTGTATACCTTGCGTTATGGACAGCAGCCGGTCGACGGCGCGCACGTGGGCACCTCGCCGACGCGCGACTTCGTGCTGTTGTTGCCTGCCGACAAAGACACGGCCATCGCCGCGCTCGACTACGTTACCATGACCAAGCACAGCGCCGCGGCGGCCGGCTCGAATCACCCGCTACTGCTCTCGTTGCAACGCCCGGGAGACGCCGACGGCAAGCTGGCCATCCGGCATGTGGAAACGCTCGATTGGTGGATTGTGCGGCTCGCCGGCAAGAGCAAGGCGGCCGCCGTCGCGATCGATCTGGTCGTCGCCGGACATGCCGAGAAATAATGACGCATCCGCTCAAAGGATCGTCGAGCAGGCCACGACGCGCGGCGCACCGCGGGCTGGCGATGGCGTTTATCGGCGCGGCTCTCGCGCTGCTGGGGCAACTCCCGCTGAGTCGTCATGCGGTGCTCGTGGCTGCGGAGCCAACGCGAGAGCACTTCAAGCTTGAGACCGTTCGCGGCCGAGTGGTGTGGCTCGCCGAGGCGATGGCGCGATTGCATGGGGCCAAGTCGGTCGACGAGGCCGCCGAACGTGGCTTGGCGCTCGAGACCCGCGAGGGGCATTTGCATCCGTTGCTCGAGGACGTTCGCGGCCGGGCGTTTCGGGTCGACCCGCGGCTGCGTCGCATGGAGGTCGAACTGCTCGTGCGGCGGTATTCGCATACGCCGGTCTTGCAGGTCTTGGGCGTGGCGGAAGTCACGCCGCGCGGCCGGTTCGAGATCGACTACTGGTGCGACGTGTGCGCCATTGCGATGTTCGAGTTGAAGTTCTGCGAGTGCTGTCAAGGCGAAACCGAGTTGCGCCGTCGCCGGTTGGTCGAAGCCCCCACGGCGACCAAACCCTGAAAGCCCGTCCACAACGCGCGCCGAGAATTTTCGGCAATTTGATTGTGTGATTCGCGGCGCTTCGTATAATCACGGCGCGATGGGTTGATCCAACGACTCGCGCGCTACCGGCGCTGTTGCTGTTAGCCGTGCGTTTCACGCCCCATGCCTCACCACATCGATCGGGAGTAACCTCGTATGGCGGTGTCCAATAAATCCGATTCGCGTAGCGGTTTCAACCGCCGCGACTTCCTCCGCGGCTCGGGCGCGGCAGCGGCGGCGACCGCCCTGCAGACGCAAGTCGAGGCCCAGCAAAACCAGAATGCGATTGTTCGCGGACCGACGCAGATCACGCTCAGCGTGAATGGTCAGAACCATGCGGTCACCGTCGAACCACGCACCACGCTGCTCGAAGTGCTCCGCTATCAGCTCAATCTGACCGGTGCCAAGCCGGTCTGTGCCGATGGCAGCAGCGGTGCCGCGACCGTCCTGGTGGATGGCAAGCCCCTGCAAGCCAATGTGCTGCTGGCGGTAGCCTGCGTGGGCAAGAAAATTCAAACGGTCGAGAGCCTCGGCGGCGCAACGCCCGACCCCGTGCCCGTGGCGTTTGTCACGCACGACGCCCAGCAGTGTGGTTTCTGCACGCCGGGCTTTGTTGTCGCGGTGCGGGCGTTTCTGGATAAGAACCCACGGGCGACCGAGGCGGAAATTCGCGCCGGACTCAATGGCAACATCTGCCGCTGCGGCACCTATGCGAACATCATTCAAGCGGCGATTGCGCTTGTGAAAGGAGGCAAGTAATGGCCGACACCCCCTACTTCTGGCCGACGCGTGAGCAAACCAAATTGCTCGGTAAACGTGTCACGCGGTTAGACGGTCTGGCCAAAGCCACCGGCGCCGCCAAGTTCACCTACGACATTAACCTCGACAAGCAGTTGATCGCCGTGGGACTCGGTTGTCCGCACGCGCATTGCCGCGTAAAGTCGATCGACACCAGCGCCGCGGAGCGCGTCAAGGGGGTCGTCGCGGTGCTGGTCTTCGACCACGCCAACCCCAACGTGCCTGTCGACCCCGCCAGCGGAAAAAAATCCGGCGAGATCGAATGGGCGGGTGAATTGCTCGCCGTGGTCGCGGCCGAAAGCGAAGGCGCTGCCGCCGAGGGCTTGGCCAAGATCAAGGTCGAATACGAACTGCTCGACGTGTTTGTCGACGCCGCTGACTTGGCCGGTGCTGAAAAAGCCAAACGCACCAGCAAAGGGGGCGGCAAGGTTCAAACCGAGCGCGAGCCCGGCGACAACGACGACGAAGACAAGTTCGTCGCCGCCGAACTGGACCGGCTCTTCAAAGCCTCGGCCCACGTCGTCGAAGGCTTCTACGGCATCGACGCCATCACCCATTGCTGCCTGGAACCACACGGGTCGACCGTCGAGTGGAAGGGCAATAAGCTGACGGCCCACCTGAGTACGCAAAACGTCTCGGGCACCGACGAGGGCTTTGCCAAGGATTTGAAGATCACGTCCGACGATGTCGAGGTGCATTGCGACTATATCGGCGGCGGCTTCGGCAGCAAGTTCGCTCCCGATTATTGGGGCGTCGCCGCGGCTAAATTATCCAAGCAGACCGGTCGCCCCGTCAAGTTCATGCTCACCCGCGAGCAAGAACTCTCGATCGCCGGCAATCGCCCCTCGGGCTACATCAAGGTCAAGCTGGGGGCCGACGCCAATGGCGTCGTCAAGGTCTGGGACTCAGAGCACTGGACGAGCGGCGGCGCGACCGGCGGCGGCGTCAGTCACGGCGTGATCCCCTACGTGTTCGCGCCGGCCAACTACCGCCGCTTCGCGACCAACATCAAGACCAACCTCGGACCGGCACGGGCCTGGCGCGCGCCCAATCATCCGCAGGCCTGCGCCATCACGCAGACCGCCTACGACGATCTGGCCGCCAAGATGGGGGCCGACAGCTTCGACATCTTCCTGCGGAACTTGGGCACCGACGCCAAGCCCGGCGTGGCCGGTGCCAAACCGTCGGTCTATGCCGAGGAAATGCAAGTCGCCGCCAAGCTCATGGACTGGAAGGCCAAGTGGCACCCGCACGGCAAGGGACCGGCCAAGGGCTCCATCGTCGATGGGCTCGGCATGGCCATCCACACCTGGGGCGGTGTCGCCAACGACTCGACCGTCACGCTCAAAATTTATCCCGACGGCGGCATCGAGACCTTCTGCGGCACACAGGATATCGGCGTCGGAACCCGCACCTGCTGTGCGATGTTCATCGCCGAGACCTTCGGCCTGGGGGTCGACGCCGTAAAGGTCAACATCGGCAGCTCGAAGTATCCGGTCAGCGGACCCTCGGGCGGCAGCACGACCATCGGCGGCATCGCCGAGTCGCATCGCCGCGCTGGCCTCGACGCGCTCGCGCAGTTGTTCCCCCTCGTGGCCACCAAGCTCGAAGCCGATGCGGCCAACCTCGAAGCGGTCGATGGCCGCATTCGGGTCAAAGGCAACGCCAACAAAAGTCTCAGCTGGAAAGAGGCGTGCAGCCTGATCGGCATGCGCCCGCTCGAAATCACGGCCAGCTACAAACGCGGCAAAGAGAAGGGTGCCCTCTCCGATCAAGGGGTCGGCGGCGTGCAAATGGCCCACGTGACCGTTGATAAAGAGACGGGCATCGTGAAGCTCAATAAATTCGTCGCCGTGCAAGACATGGGGCTCGTGGTCAATCACCAGACGGCCGAAAGCCAAATCTATGGCGCGGTCATCATGGGCATTGCCTACGCCCTGTTCGAGGAGCGGCTCGCCGATCCCAAGAGCGGCATCGTGCTCAACTCCGAGATCAAGGATTATAAGCTTCCCCGTCTGGGCGACACGGGCGAGATCGTCGTGGAAATCTTCGAGCCAGAACACCAGCGGCAACGCGGTGTGATCGGGCTCGGTGAGCCGCCGGTTATCAGCCCGGGCGCGGCCATCTCGAATGCCGTGTGCAATGCCCTGGGTGTTCGCGTGTCGACGATGCCCATCACTCCCAAGCGTGTCCTCGAAGCCATGCAGAAAGCCGGAAAGGTCTAACACACCATGAAAGACTTTGAATACGCAGCGCCCCGCTCCGAGCACGAGGTCGTCGAGTTGTTGTCCCCCGAGGCGGGACGCACCGCGGTCTTAGCCGGTGGCACCGATCTGATTCCACTCTTGAAGAAGATGATTGCCACGCCCGACCGCGTGGTGAACATCATGGAAGTCAGCAGCCTCAAGCAACTCGAAATGGCCTCCGATGGCGGCGTGCTGATCGGCGCCGCCGTGACGCTCGATCGGGTGCTCGACAGCGAATACCTCAGCGGCTACGCGGCAATCACGCAGGCCATCCGGGGCATCAATAGCATGCAATTGCAATGCCAGGGGACCATCGGCGGCGACCTCTGCCAACGACCGCAATGCTGGTTCTTCCGGCATGGTCGCGGACTGCTCGCCGACGGCGGTCGACAAATCGCCGATGGCGATAATCGCTTCCATGCAATCTTGGGCAATGCCGGTCCAGCCAAATTCGTGAGTGCCTCGCGTCTTGCCCCGGCCTTGATTGCCTTGGGGGCGATGTTCCGTGTCGTCGGGCCCCATCCCGGAGACGAGTCGGTCGTGCCGGCCGAGGAATTCTTCCGCACGCCGCGACATGAAGGGGAGGGCGAAAACATACTCCGTCCCAATCAATTGCTCGCGCACATTTATCTACCGCCGCTCAGCGGTGTGACGAGCGGCACGTATGAAGTGCGGCATGGTGAAGGGCCGGACGACCCGTTGGCGACCGCCTCGGCCGCGCTGCACATCGCCGACGGCGTCGTGCATGGCGCTCGCATTGTACTAGGACACGTGGCCCCCACGCCGTGGCTCGCTAGCGAAGCGGCCCAAGCGATCATCGGTCAGCGGATCACGCCCGAGAGTGCCGCGGCGGCCGGTGCGGCGGCCGTGGCCCGCGCCACCCCCCTCGACAACAACGCCTACAAGGTGCAATTGGCCAAGGTCGCCGTAAAACGCGCGATCCTGTTAGCGGCCGGCCTCGAAACCGGCGGATTCTAACCCAGGCCAGATCGACAGCGAGCTCACTCCACTCATCGTCAAGGAACGTGTCATGCCCTTCGAGAAATACTACGACTCGCACTTGCCCGTCACCGAGCCGGCCTGCATCCACCTGCGCAGCAAGGCCATGTACGTCACCGGCCAGCTACGCAACCCGGACCATCCCGACGAGGCCGGCAGCCAATACTGCTGGTGCAATGTCTCGCAGCATGTGTTGGGGCCCGACCAACTCGAGGTGAATCGCCCGGCCTGCATCGCGGGCCGCCCCTGCTACCAAGCCACAAATTAATCGGCGCCACAAATTAATCGGCAACCGGCGAAATAAGCAACGGGGATAGGCTCCCGAACGAAACGAATCGCCCCAACTGATATCATGTGGCGCTCGAATACGTTGCATCGCCGGTCCGTCTCGAACCGGTAACAAGAGCGTCCGGCTCAGCGCATGCGTTTGAGTCCATCGCTCAACACTCACAACCGCCCCAGAAACAACGGCATAAAGCGCACTCAAAGGCAACCCATGTCCGATCCAAGGGGACCGGACATGGGTACTCGATGCGATTTGCCTTGGTCGGTTGGAATGAGCGGACAACGAAATGCATCAGAACCGGAGCAAGCGAATGCCCCGGTTAAACAACATCTTCGTCCGCGCTCATCCTGGCCACGAGCCTAGTCAGTCTAGCCGCGGGCCTGTTCGGCGCGGGCCTAGACAACTCAACACGGGGCTAGGCAACGCTGTGGCTTAGACAACAACGCTGTGACAACAACGCTGTGGCTTAGACAACCTTGACGTTCTCGGCGCACGGCCCCTTCGGACCTTGCCCTTCGGTGAAGGAGACTTTCTGTCCTTCACGCAAGTCGTCAAAGCGGCAACCTTGCAGCGCCTTGGAGTGGAAGAACAAGTCCTTCGCGCCACCGGTGTTGATGAAACCAAATCCCTTGTCCGTCAACTTCTTAATCGTGCCTTCGGGCATTTGAACGCTTCCCATAAATAAATGCGGTACTACAGAAACGAGGCCGAAAACGATGTGGCACTCGTCCCACCAGGGAAAGTGTATCGGTAATCACGCAGGAACGCAAATCGATCTGCCAACTCGATTCGTCATACATGGCCAAAGGACGACGCAGACACGCGCGGGCAGCCTCGATACGCAGCGGATCGGCAAACCCGTTGCGACCTACGTTCCTCGCCATTACGATCGATGCGAATCGATAGCTTGGCGGTCGGGATAAGGGGAAACCATGTCCACAAAATTGCCTGTCTTGCCACGAATAAACATCCCTTCGACCCTGGTTATCAGCGGTGGGGCATCGCGGCTCGTCGGTCAAGAGGCGGCTCGACTGCGACTCCGCCGCCCGTTGCTGGTAACGGACCCTTATTTGGCCAAACTGGGCCTCGATCAGCCGGTGCTCGCGGACCTGGCCGCTGAACACATCTCGGCTCAGGTGTTCGCCGCCGTCGATCCCGACCCAACGGTGGCCAATGTCGAGGCGGGGCTGACCCTGTTGCGCCGCTTCGACTGCGACGGACTCATTGCCATTGGCGGCGGAAGCAGCATCGACGCGGCCAAGGCCATCGCGGTCATGAGCCGCAACGCGGGCACGCTCGCCGACTACATGGGCTATCACAAAATTCCGCTCCCGGGTCTGCCGCTGATCGCGATTCCGACCACGGCCGGCACGGGGAGCGAAGTCACCAAGGTGACGGTCATCACCGACACGGCGCGCCAGGTGAAGATGATGCTGCTCGATGCCCATTTGCTGCCGACCGTGGCGCTGGTCGATTATGAATTGACGTTCAGTATGCCCCCGTCACTCACGGCCGCGGTGGGTATCGACTCGCTGACGCATGCCCTGGAGGCGTATGTCTCGCGAAAAGCTCAACCATTGACCGATTTGTTCGCCCTGGAGGCGGCTCAGTTGATCGGCAGACACCTCCGCCGCGCGTTTGAAGTTCCCGGCGATCGTGTGGCGCGCGAGGCCATGATGCGTGGCGCAACGTTGGCGGGCATTGCGTTCAGCAACGCGAGCGTCGCTTTGGTGCACGGCATGTCGCGCCCAATCGGCGCCTACTTTCATGTCCCACACGGTCTCAGTAACGCCATGTTGCTCCCCGCCGTGACGCGATTTAGTATCGGCGCGGAGTGCGCGCGTTATGCCACCTTCGCGCGGCACGCGGGCTTGTCAGACGCCGCTGATGACACACAGTCCGGCGTGCTATTGGTCGCAGCACTCGAGGCGCTCAATCGCGACCTCGGCGTGCCATCGCCACAAGCCTACGGCATCGATCGCACCGCGTATGAGAACGCCGTGCCCCGGATGGCCGCCGACGCCTGGGCGAGCGGCTCTCCGGCCAACAACCCGCGCGTGCCAACGCTCGACGAGATGATCGCACTCTACCGAGAATGCTACTCGACGTGAGTGTTCCAGCAACGGACACCCCGCGACGTTGCCAGAATCACTTGGCATCGAGCGCCGCGAGTCCCGCCTTGGCCACCAAGCCGTCTTGCACCGAGGTGACCCCCGACACGCCAATGCCACCGATAATCTTGCCGTCATGAACGATCGGCAAGCCCCCTTCGACCGGCAGCGCGCCGGGCAACTTGAGAATTCGCAGGCCCGCGCCCCCTTGCGCAATTATCTCTTCAAACACCTTGGTCGGGCGACGGAACAACGCCGCAGTCTTGGCCTTCTCGATCGACACCTCGACGCTGCCGTATTGTGTGTTGTCCAAACGTTGAAAGGCGACCAAATAGCCCGCTGGGTCGACGATCGTAATCGCCACGGGCCACTTCTGCTGGACGGCCTCTTGCTCGGCGGCGGCCAGAATCTTGCGGGCCAGCTCCAAGTTGATCGGGCTGCCGTAGGGGGTCGGCTCCTGTGACGGGGCCTGCGGCTGGACCGGCTGTTGGGCCAACACCGCCGACAGCCCGAGAACGGCAAACAGACCGACGCACAACATGCTCAAGCGACGCATAGCAACTCTCCTGGATTGAGATAGGACAATATGGGGGCCAAACGACAATCTTATCGAGGTCGGCGAGGCTATTGAGCCAGGGCGACCACCGGAAGCCCGGCGCTTCCCGGTCTCTCGTTGCGCGACGCGGCTCATTCATCGCGTAGGGGGCTACAACGGGCGATTCGGTCAACTGCCGCACATTCTAGCGGCGGTTTGCGTCGCCGTACAACGCCCAGGAGAGCGATCGCTGGGCCGTCGGGCGCTCTGGCTCCATGACCTTTCTGTACTCTATAATCGCTGGCGTGCCGCCCGCCTTTCATCACGAGGGTTCTCGCCATGCCTCCACTCTCCCGTCGTCGCTTTCTCGAAGACAGCCTGATCGCCGCCGCGGCGACCGCCACCTTAACCGCGAAAGCCGACGTGGCGTTCGGTGCCGAGCCCCCGCGGACCTCAGCAAACGACACGCTCCAGCACGCCGTGATCGGTTGTCGCATTCGCGGCAAGGCCCATGTGGCCGAATTCGGTCGTTTGCCGGGCGTGCAGATTGCCTACGTCTGCGACCCCGACTTGCAATTGGCTGAAGAACTCGCGGTGACGGTTGAAAAGCAAAGCGGCCGCAAGCCGCAGGTGGTGCAAGATCTACGCAAGATATACGACGACAAGTCGATCGACACCGTGTCGATCGCGGCCCCCAATCACTGGCATGCCTTGGCCGCGATTTGGGCCATGCAGGCCGGCAAGGACGCTTATGTCGAAAAGCCGGTCAGCCACAACATTGAAGAAGGACGACGGATGGTGCAGGTCGCTCGCAAGACCCAGCGCATCTGTCAAGGCGGCACGCAGAACCGATCTGTCGGAGCGCTCCGCAGTGCGGCCGAATTCATCCAGGCGGGCAAACTCGGCGAGGTGAAACTGGCGCGCACCCTCATCTATGGTCGGCGCGCTTCGATCGGCCCGCGCAGCGCGTGCGTCATTCCTCCCAAGTGCGACTTCAATCTCTGGCTCGGCCCGGCCACACAGCAGCCGCTGACCCGCGCCAACATGCACTACGACTGGCACTGGGTCTGGGACACCGGCAATGGCGAGCTCGGCAACAACAACATTCACATGGTCGATATTTGCCGCTGGCTCCTGGGTCTCAAGGGGCTCGGCGACTCGGTGTTCAGCATCGGCGGTCGACTGGGCTACGAAGACGCCGGCGAGACTCCGAATACGCAGATGACCGTCCACCGGTATGGCCCGCAAACCATCATCCAGGAAGTTCGCGGCCTCAAGTCCGCGCCGTTTAGCAACCAATTCAAGTCCGGCTACGTGATCTACGGCAGCGAAGGGTTCATCGCCGACGCCACGCTCTTCGACCCGCAGGGCAAGCTCGTGCAAAAATTCGAGGGGCAGGGGGAAAATCACTTTGCCAACTTCGTTCGCGCCGTTCGCAGCCGTCGAAGTGCCGACTTGAATGCCGAAATCGAGCAAGGACACGTCTCGACCGGCCTGTGTCACGTCGCGAACATCTCGCATCGACTTGGCAAAACGACAGCGGTCGAAGAAATCCGCAGCCAACTCAGCAGCGCCGAGTATGGCGAAGAGTCGCGCGCCACATTCACTCGCATGACCGATCATCTGCGCGAGAACGATGTCGACCTCGCCAAGACTCCGCTGACGCTCGGACCTTTATTGACGATCGACGCGGCCAACGAGCGGTTCGTCAAAAACCCGGCCGCCGACGCGCTGCTGCGGCGCGAGTATCGTCGGCCGTTCGTCGTGCCCAGTGCGAATGAGATTTAACCCGACCCACATTATGTGCGGACAAAGCGCGATTCGCGGGGCGGCTGGTAACGCACGTCCAACTGGGGCGTCTCGCGCCGTTCGCCAAGCGCCGTGAGCGACTGAAGCGCCGCCTGAACCATGCCGCTGGTGAGCAACGTTCGCTCGACAGGGTACGGGGCCTGGCCCGTCGTAAATAGCTCCTCGGCCTGGGTCATCAGCGCGGCCGAGTAGGTCACGTTCGGGTTGGGGGGCAGATAGTACAGTGTCGACAGCGGCTCGGCCTCTCCCTTGAGCTTGGCCGCCACGAGGAAGTCTGCCGTCAGGCCGTTGAGCAGCAGCATCGTGCCACGCAGGCCGTCGACATACTCGATGCGATAAGCGATTGGGTCTTTGACGAACGCGCGAATCTGCTCGCTCGTCGGGTAGCGGTGACTGAACGACTTCGGCTGCGCGAGCGTCTGGCTGCGCGAGAGACAAGCCCCGAACAACCGCGGGTCCCAACCGCCCGCAGCCCAACTGCCGGCCCCCATCGCTTTCCAGACCGCCTCGCCGCGCAGGGCTTGGATCGCGCGCACGCCCGTCTCGCCGCCGCGTCGACGATCGATGAACGACTGCAAAGCCTCGAGCGCGTGAAAGTCGTAAATGTCGGTCGCGCCGTGCGCCACGCACATTGCCTCTTCGACCTCGGCGCCGTAGGGGAGATCAATGGCCGGCATTCGCCACGTGACCGGCAACGACGAACCGGCCAGCAACGGAAACTTCAGCGTCCGCGACTGCTCGACCATTTGCTTGGCATAAGCGAAGTTCCAGGACAGGTGTTTGTCGTTGAACACCGGAGCCGTCCGGCCGTCACGGCGAAACACCTCGACGATCTGCTGGAACAATTCATAACGCGGATACAGCTTCTGCCCAAACTCGTTGAGCGGATAACTGCCATGTTCGCCGATCAGCAACACGGCGTCGACGGCGAGTTGCTGGCCGCCGCAGCGCAACGCCTCGGCCACGCTCTTGTAGACCGTGAAGCCAAACTCCTCGGCCCGGCCAGCGCTCAAATCATCCTGCGGTCGCTGATCGACGTAGGCCGAGACCACCTCGAACGGCGGCTGATGCCAGCGTCCCTCGCGTGGGTAGCCGACCAAGAACCGCTCGGCCATGTGCCAGGCATGCGAGCGATAGGTCCATACCGTGGTCACGACCGCCAAGCGTTTGCGAGTAGCTTTCGCGGCCGAGTCGGCTCCCCAGCCGGGCGATGCCATCGCGCTCGC
>CAZZBK010000011.1:21682-68841 GCA_964652155.1 uncultured Planctomycetaceae bacterium
CGGACCACCGTGCCACTGCCGTGACACGCGAACAACCTCGCATTAGAATGGGCACCGCTGTTCACTCACCTTAGCCTTCCACGGGAACTTGCCATGATTCGCACCCCCCTGGCGTCACTCGTTCTGCTGCTTGTTGCGATCTCTCCGGCACACGCTCAGCAGCCGGCGACAACGTCGGCGTATGCGCTCAAGGCTGTCGCGGATCGGCCCGATGCGATTTACAAGACGGGCGAGCAAGCGACCTTCGCCATCAGCCTGACCAAAGCAGGTCAGAATGCCAAGGGGGCGGAAGTCCGCTATCGCCTGTCGCTTGACGGTTATTCCGCGATCGGCGAAGGGACCGTGTCGATCGGCGATCAAACGACCGTGACCAGTACGCTGAGCAAGCCAGGGTTCGTGCGCTTGCAAGTCGACTACACCACGGACGACAAAAAGACGGTCTCGGCCGTCGCCGCGGCGGGCTTCGACCCACTGCATATTCCGCCGAGCCTTGAGGTCCCCGACGATTTCGACTCGTTCTGGGCCGAGCAGAAACGCGAGCTGGCCAAGCTCCCCATCAACGCTCGACTCACCTCGATCGCGTCATCGGTGCCGACAGTCGAGTGTTTCGACGTGCAAGCCGACTGCACCGGGGGCAAGCCGATCTCGGGCTACTTCGCGCGACCCAAGGACGCCAAGCCCAAGTCGCTGCCAGCGGTCATGCTGGTGCATGGCGCGGGAGTGCGGAGCAGTAACTTGGGTGGCGCCGTTGCCCAGGCCGCGAAGGGAAGACTGGCGCTCGACATGAACGCCCACGGCATTCCCAATGGCAAGCCGGCCGAGTTCTATGACGCACTCACCAAAGGCGAATTGGCCAACTATCGCGCCATTGGACGCGAGTCGCGCGAGACCGTGTACTTTCGCGGCATGCTGATCCGCCTGGTGCGCGGGCTCGATTTTCTCTGTTCGCAAAGCGAGTGGGATGGCCGGATCCTGATCGTCATGGGCGGGAGCCAAGGGGGTGGGCAGGCCATCGCCGCGGCCGGGCTCGACCCGCGCGTGACCGCGATTTACGCCGGCGTGCCGGCCTTGTGCGATCACTCGGGCAATGTTGTCGGCCGCATCGCCGGTTGGCCCAAGATCGTGCCGCTCCTCGATGGCAAGCCGGCACCGCGCGAGCTGCAAGCGGCCCGCTACGTCGACGGTTTGAATTTCGCCACGCGCACCAAGGCCGACGCGATCGTTACGGTCGGTTTCATCGATGGTGTCTGCCCGCCGACGGCTGTCTATGCGACCTATAATAACCTGCGCGGTCACAAACGCATGGTGACCGGAATCTTGAACGGCCATGAAGGTCCACGCGACGCCGGCACGGAAGTCGAAGCCTTCATGGCCGCTCACATCGTGCGCCTGCAATCGAACAAGTGATCGCCCGATGAACGCTCCGTCATGCGACACGACGGCTCAGCACGTCGCCACAATCCGCGCTGCGATCGAATCGCGGCCGGATATTTATCTGATTGGCATCGCGGGAGTGCCCGGCAGCGGCAAGACCACGCTCTGCCGAGCCCTGCGTGAGCAGTTGCCCGGCTCGATCGTGGTCCCCTTCGATGGCTATCATCTGCCACGCAGTCAACTAGATGCCGAAGGGCTGCGACGGCGCGGCGCGTTGCATACCTTCGATACCGCCACGTTTCGATCCGATATGGCCCGACTGCGACAGTCACGCGAGGGCTCGTTTCCCGAGTTTGACCACGCCGAGAAAGACCCGCGACCTAACGCGGTCCGAGTCACGCGCTCGACGCGTTGGGTGATCGTCGAGGGGATTTACGTGCTGCTGCGCGACATCGGAGCCGAGCCGCTGTTCGACCTGCGCGTGTTCCTTGACTGCGACTTGGATGTGGCCTGCCAGCGACTCTCGGCCCGGCACGTCGAGAGCGGTCTGGCAACCAACGCGGCCGAGGGACGTGAGCGCGCCTGGTCCAACGATCGAGTGAACGCGCTCGGCATTCTCGCCGATGGCTGTCGCGAACGGGCCGAGTTGGTGCTGCGAACCGGCTAGCGCGGCGAGGTGCTTGTTGAGCCCGAGACGCTCGACTCAGTCAGGTCTGGCGAAGAACGTTTCGGCCGCGGCGAACGTCTCTGGGGTGCCGATATCGAGGAATCGGCCTCCCTGGGCAAACGCCACAAGAATACGCCGCTGGGCCCAACGCGGAAAAACATCATACTCCAGCGAGATCGCCCGATCGGTCGGAATCTCATCGAGCAGCTTCCGCTCGAGCAGATAGATGCCGGCATTGATCGAGCCGCGGAGAGTGTTGCTCCCCTTCTCGCAAAACGCCACAACATAACGCTCGGCATCGCATGTCACGCAACCGAAGCGATGGACGTCATCCACGTCGGTTAACAAGAGCGCGGCCTGTGCGGCGCGCTGCTTGAACCACGCGTGGTAATGCATCAAATCGGCGTCACAATACGAGTCGCCATTAAACACCATCGCCAGCGGCGTGGCGATTTGTTGAACCGCGAGCCGCAGCGCGCCGCCGGTCCCCAGCGGCTCGATCTCGCGCGAGTAGCTCAAGGCGAGTTTGCCGTAGCGCGTGCCCAATGCCTCCTCGATCATTTCGGCCCGATAGCCCGTGCAGAGCACGACATGCTCGATGGGGGTCGAGGCGATTTTATCGAGCAGATAAGTGATAAACGGCCGGCCGGCGACGGGCGCGAGCACCTTGGGTCGATCCGCCACCGCAGCGCGGAGCCGAGTGCCCATCCCGCCGGCCAGAATGACCGCCGTCACTTCTTGACCCGTCGGAAATTGTGGCGTGTCGGTCATGGCACGGTTAAATATTCTGATGCACGCGGCGGCCGAGCATGCGATAGCCTTTGATCAACTCGCGAATGCCGTCATCAAGCGAACGCTTGGCCTCGAAGCCCGCCTCGCGCAGCCGCTGATTCGAGACCACGTAGTTGCGTTTGTCGGGGTCGTGTCCCACGTCCGAGAAGTGAATGTAGAAGTGGTGTACGTGTTCGCGAATCTTGAGTGCCAGTTGCTCTTTGGACAAATTGGCCGAGTCGAGCCCGGCGTTGAATGCGCGGCCGATCATTCCATCGCGATGCTGCAAGGCATGTAGGAAGGCGTCGGCCACGTCGCGAACATGAATAAAGTTGCGTTGAAAGTGCTTCTCGAAGATGACCAGGTAGCCGTCGGTCACGGCCGCGTAGGTAAAGTGATTGACCAGCAGATCCAAGCGCATGCGCGGCGAGGTGCCGAACACCGTCGCCAGCCGCAGCGTGATCGCGTTCTGGCTGGCAAGCAACTCGGCTTCGGCGTCAACCTTCGTGCGGCCATACACCGAAATCGGCTCCAGCGGCGTGTCTTCGGTGCAAAAGAAGTCGCCAGACTTCGCGCCATAACCGCTGTTCGTGACCGGATAGACGATGAGTTGCTTGGGGCTGCGGAGTCGATTGATGAGTTGGATCGCCCCCAAGTTGACCGCCTCGGCCAACCACGGGTCACGATCACAGGCCGGCGCGCCGACAATGGCCGCCAGCGGGATGATCGCGTCGGCCTGCGCGACCAGTTTGCGCATCAGTCCCTCGTCGCGGACGTCGCCGCGTACAAAGTCAAATCGCGGGTTCGCGCAGTAACCGAACAGCGACTCGACGCCGTACATCAAATTATCGACCACCGTCACGTTGTAGCCGGCGTCGAGCAGGTGACCGACCATCACTGACCCCAGATAGCCTGCGCCGCCCGTGACGAGTATGTTCTCCGACATGGCAATCAACCTCGAAGATAAAAAAGTGTGTTCTAGATATAGGAGTGGGAAGCGGCCCTGGGACTACGACACGGACACGGTACTCGGTATGCCCGCTGGGTTGGAGGGCACAGGGGTCGCCGCCGCGATTTTCGCCTTCAGGATCACCCCCGTGCGGCCATCGTTCAGATTCAGAAACGTGAGCTGTGGATAGGCCCGACTGAGCGCGTTCCACGTGTTGAGAAAGCTCACGGGGGCGACGCCCGCAATCACCATCGCGCCACCCGGAGTGAGCCAAGGCACAAGCTGCACGGCCTGCGTCGTGCCATGCGGCAAATTGTTGTCGGCGCGGACCAATGCCAGGTCGACGGCAAATCGTCCCGCGTTCGACTTTGCGACGCGCTCGACAGCCGTCAGCGGGTCACCACCGATCCAGCGGGCGTGTGACTGCTGCATGACAGGCAGCAGCGCGAAGTGCGCGCCGTGGGCAAACGAGCGTTCGTCGTGCGTGGGGCGATGCCACTCGACGATGCCGTACAGTTCGACCCCAGGGCTGGTCATGGTCACCAAAGCCGCGGCATGAGCGCTCCGCAAGCCGATCTCGAAATACGTCCGCGGCGAATGGTACGTCGAGTACCATGACAAGGCATGCAGGCAGGCCTGATCGAAGGGCGGAATCTGAAACTTCTGAATGATCTGATTCACGGCCTGCTGCACCGGCGGCTCGTTGAGCTGCTGCTGCAACTCGGTCGGCGTGATCGACCAGACGGCAATCTCGCTAGGATCGTGCGGCTTGGGTTGTGGAGCCTCGGCGATCAACTCGGCCCGATGGCTCATAAAGCTGTGCTGGGCCAGTCCCCAGTTGGCGTCGTTGGCCGTGAACGCGGGCATGTCGTTGCACGGGTTCAACTTGCGCGGCTGATGCTGTCGATCCTGGTAGTTGCGCACTCGGTAGTGCTCAAGATGCACCAGGTTGACGCCGAACGACGACAAATACAGCATGGGGTACTGTTGCGTGACGCGCAACGTCAGGTCGCTGTCCATCCAGCCCCAGTATAGGTAGTTTTCGTTGTAGCCGTGCGTTTGCTCCCACATGCTGCGGTGCATGAGCACGAGCGTCGTGGGTGCGGCGAAACCAATGCTCGGCGGCTCTTCTTTCAGCAGTCCCGAACTGCGGCAGATGTACTCGTCGAGTTCCTGCATCGTGGGTTGTCGCGTCACCATCGTGAACGGGATATGACGCCGTGGCGCGCACAGATACACGTTCGGCAACGGCACGCCGGGGATCTTGCCATCCAAGACCGCGAACAGTGCCAGCAGGCTGGAGTGCGAGTAGAGCACGTCCGAGTCGGTTTGTCCGATGAACTGGCCTCGCGCGCGGCGAATCACGGCGTTCTGCGCCAGCACGATCGGGAACACGCTGTCTTTCTGCGCCGGTGTGGCGATCGCCGGGGGCACAACCACAAACCGCACGAGCCGTTGCGCGTCTTCAGACAGCGGCAGGTGCTTATGCAGCGGGTCGTCGCTGTTCCAATCGCACACAACCACTTCGACGTCGTCGAGCCGGCCGATGTCTTTCAGATTGCGGGCCAGGTAGTTCAAGCAGGTCGAGAACCGCCACTTGAAATCACCCATGTACGAGTCATTGCGCGCCGGCACGATCAGCGAGAGCAGCTTGGTCGGCTGGTACGAAGGGTCGCCAATCGTGAGCGGCGAAGGCTCGCCGGCCGAGGGAATGCGTTGCGCTGCGGCAGTGTCGGACATGTCTGGTTCCTTGAGCAGGCCACGTTAGTGCGGCCGATAAAAAATCACTTGGGAGCCTGTGTTCTCGAATTGAAACGGGACCTCGCGCAGCGAGGCGAGCGCGGTCCGCACGGCATGCTGCGCCGCCGTTGGTACGTAGAGCAGCAAGAAGCCTCCGGCCCCCGCGCCGAGCAACTTGCCGCCGATCGCGCCGGCCTTGCGTGCCGCGGCATAACTTTCATCGACCAGTTGATTGGAAGTTGATGCGGAAAATTGTCGCTTCAGCAGCCAGCCTTGATGCAGCAACTCGCCGAACTGATCCAAGTCGCGATCGCTCAACAGCAATTGCAGCCCCTGGTCGACCAGCGCGCGGAGCGTTTGCAGTTCGCTGGTCAATTTACCCTGCTCGGTCCGTGCAAGCTGCTCGCTGAGCACTTCGTGCGCCGTGCGTTGCAGTCCGGTGTAGAACATAAGCAATCGCCCTTGCAATGCTTCGAGCCGCGCGCTCGATAGCGGAACGGGTTGCGACACGACCTGATCGTTGCCCGAGAACTGCAAGTGCAGAAAGCCACCCTGCGCTGCCAAGTACTGGTCCTGAAAGCCGACCCGCTCCTTGATCCGCTCGCGTTCGACATACACGGCTTCCTTGGCAAGCTGCGCGCGAGTCACGAACTGCCCGCGCCAAGCGTGCAGCGCATTCAATAATCCGACGGTGAACGACGAGGATGAGCCCAGGCCGGTTCGCGCGGGCAGGTCGCTGACCACGGCAATCTCGACGCCCCCATCAATGCCCAGGTACTTGAGCGACTCGCGCACGCTGGGGTGCTGAATTTCGCTCACTTCGCGACACAACTCGGTCTTGGCGTAGCTGACCCGAATGCGATGGTCGAAGAAATGGGTCAACGGGCTGACGGTGAGATAGACGTACTTGTTGATCGTCGTCGCCAGGGTCGCGCCGCCATGCGTGCTAAAGTACTCCGGATAGTCGGTCCCTCCGCCGAGGAAACTGATTCGCAGCGGTGTCATGGTGATGATCATGGCTGGTCGTTCATCCGCGGAGAGTTAAGCACGCGCCGCTGCCGGTGGCGGCAACAGCACAGCGCGATGTTCTTGAAACCAATGCACGGTGCGCGACAGTCCCTCGCCCAGCGAGGTGATCGGAAACCCGGGCAACAGCCGGGCGAATTTTTCATGATTCAGGCATTTTTCTCGCGCACCGACAAAGGCGCTCGTGTCGAACTGAATCCGCTCAAACTCATAACCCACCGCCTGGCAGATCTGTTGGGCGAATTCGCGGATGGTGTAATGATCGCCGGCGCTCACGTTGACCAGTTCGTTGTCATGGCGGTCGGTCAGCATGAGCGCCGCCGAGATAAAGTCGTCAACATAGATCAGCTCGCGACGCTGATGGCCGTCGCCCCAGAGCGTGACCGTTTCGTCATACAACTTGCCGCGAAGAATCTTGCGGATGAGATCGAAGATGAAGTGCATCTGTCGGCCGTCGGTGTGGTAGCCGGGGCCATAGAGTGTCGCGGGAATGAGCGTGAGGTGCCGCAGCTTGAATTGCTTTTCGAGGGCCCGCTGACCGATGTAGAGCATCCGCTTGGTCATGCCATAGGTAAACAGGCTCTCGATCGGCAGACCGTCGAGGTAGTGTTCCTCGCGATGATCGCTGTCGGGTGCGTAGGAGCAACTCGTGCCGATGCTGACCAGCTTGGCCTGCGGTTGGCGCCGCTGCCACCAGCCGAGCACGGTCGTGTTGAGCTGCTGATTGATGAGCCACTGCTCGCCGGGATGATGCAGGCAGAAATCGCCTGCCTGGGTCCATGCCGCCAGATGATAGATCACGTCGAACTCGGTTGACGCGAACGGCTCCAGTGCGTCGGGGTGCAATAAATTCGCGTTGCGCGAGTGGGTCCGCACGACCTGATCGCCGCGCGACTCGAGTCGCTGGCACAAGGCCATGCCCAAAAAACCCGACGATCCTGTGACGAGAATTTGCATGGCTCAGTTCAGATTCACGTCGGGGTCGATCGGGAAGTAGAACTCGACGCCACGGCCGAGCAAATCCTGGTTGCGAGCCAATATCTCGCGTTTGAAATTCCAGGCCAGCACGTAATACACGTCCGGCGGGGCAGGCAGTTCCGACTCGATCAGGATCGGCAAGTGCGCCCCCGGCGAGAACAAACCTTTACGCAGCGTGTTGCGTTCGACCAAGCAGTCGAGATGTCGCTTATCGAGCCCGAAGTAATTGATGAGCGTATTCCCTTTCACAGGCGCGCCCATGCCATACACGCTTTTGCCTTGTGATCGAACGCGCTCCAGATAGGCGATGTTCTCGATCTTGAGCCGCTCGATGCGTCGGGCCAGGGCTTGATACGCGCCGATCTTGTTGCAGCCGCTGGCCGCTTCGGCCGCGAGCAGAGCCTTGAGCTCCGCGCTCTGGGGACGCGCCCCCTGGTGTGTGGCAAACGCGACAATCGAGCCGCCGTGAATGGGTCTCAGCGTCGCGTCGAACAGTTCCAGGCCGTGACGACCGAGCACTTCCTGAATCGTCTGGAGCGTGTAATACAGCAGATGCTCGTGATAAATCTGGTCGAATGCGCAGATCTCCATGATCCGCTTCATGTACAAAAACTGTACGACGAACACCCCATCGCGCTGCAGTGACGTGCGAATCGCTTCGGTCACGCTGTGCAATTCTTCGAGATGAAAGAACACACCGGCCGCGTTAATGACGTCGAACGTGCGGCCTATCTCGGCCGCCGATGCTTCGTTGAAGAAGGTGTTGACCGTGTTGATCCCCGCCTCGACGGCGATCTTGGCGGTGGTGCGCGACGACTCGACCCCCAGGACATCGTAGCCCAGGTCGCGAAAATGCTTGAGCTGCGTGCCATCGTTGCTGCCGATATCCAACACCGTGCGGGGGCGGTTGCTGGTCGTGAGCCGTGAGTCGGCCTGAGCAGCAACCCATTTGAAGTGGTCGCTAAGCGACTGCGTGATACCGGAGAGGTACGTGTGGTCGCCGAACATCACCTCCTTGGGGACGGTGTAGTCGAGTTGAGCCGTCTGGCAGTCGTGACAATACACGACCCGCAGCGGATAAATTGGCTCGTGGCCCACCTCCTCGGCGCGGAGAAAGTGATTGCACCAAGGTTGGTTCCCCAGGTCGATCACGCGCTCCAGGTTCGATTGGCCGCAGGTACGGCAGGCGTTGCTCATGTAGTGGCGGCTCGACGCATGACAAGGGGGCTCGACAACCCGACGAGTCAACCTTACCTTTTCGAGCCTCGACTGAGGATCGATCAAGGGTCGAGAAGTCGGAATTTGAGGGGAACGACGAGATAAGTTGTGACGGTTATCAAAACTGCGGTGGCTGCAACTAGATCCGAGACAGCCGACAAGACGGGAATATCTTGTTCATTGTAGTGTCGCGCGACCCCCTTTCAAGGAATCGTTCCGTCGATTGCCGCATCTCAGTCGGCCGGTCGTAACGAATGGCGCGACTGGAGTGATTAGTCGCAAACGAGTACGATACGCGCTCGGCTCAGTTTCTCCATTCTCTCCACAATAGCGGTGTGATGGTCATGGCAGTTCCTCAATCAACGGCGTCGAAAAAATCTCGCTCCCCAACCGTCGCGCCGGCGGCACCCGAGCCCGACCTGAAAGCCGCTCGCAAACGGGTCGTTGAGCTGATGGGGATCCCCGGCAAGAGCGGCCAAGAGACCGCCGTGCGACAGTACATCATCGAAGCGTTGAAGAGCGCCGGCGTGCCATCGAATGCCATACGCTGCGACAACGCGCACGAGAAGATTCCGATGGGGGGCGAAGTCGGCAACCTCATCTGCACGCTTCC
This sequence comes from uncultured Planctomycetaceae bacterium, assembly GCA_964652155.1. Taxonomy (GTDB): domain Bacteria; phylum Planctomycetota; class Planctomycetia; order Pirellulales; family PNKZ01; genus CAZZBK01. The sequence continues at coordinate 31,019 of CAZZBK010000011.1, forward strand.
AGGCACACAGAGCGCCCCGCGTCGCATGCTGATGGCTCACTTGGACACCGTGCCGTTGTGTGTCGGCTCAAAGCCGGTGGTCAAAGGCAACTTGGTTCGGTCGGCCGACAAGAACACCGCGCTGGGTGCCGACGATCGGGCCGGCTGTGCCGTGGTGCTCACCGCCGCGCTCGAGATCGTGCGCCGCAAGCTACCGCATCCGCCGCTGACCTTCTTCTGGCCGGTGCAAGAGGAGGTCGGCCTCTACGGCGCGCACTATGTCGATCTGAAATTACTCGACAAGCCGAAACTGGTTTTCAACTGGGACGGCGGCTCGCATGAAAAGCTCACGGTGGGCGCAACCGGCGCGTATCGGATCACGATCGACGTGCAAGGAATCGCCAGCCACGCCGGCGGGGCACCCGAGCAAGGCGTGAGCGCGATCACGATCGCGTCGGTGGCGATTGCCCGACTGCACGAACAAGGCTGGCTCGGCGATGTACGGAAGAACAATCGCCGCGGCACCAGCAACGTCGGTGTCATCGAAGGGGGCCAGGCCACCAATGTCGTGACGGATCGCGTGCATGTCCGGGCCGAGTGTCGCAGCCACGATCCCCAGTTCCGCAAGGAAATTCTTGCCGCGATCGAGAGTTCGTTTCGTGACGCGGCCGCGATGGTGAAGAATATCGGCGGCAGCGCGGGCGCGGTGAAGATCACGAGCCGGATGGATTACGAGGCGTTTAAGCTCGCCGACGACGCGGCGTGTGTGTTGGCCGCCGAGGCTGCGGTTCGGTCGACGGGTGGCTCGCCCCTGCGGGCCATCAGCAACGGCGGACTCGACGCCAACTGGCTCAGCGCCCGCGGACTACCGACCGTAACGCTGGGATGCGGGCAAGTGAATGCCCACATGACCAGCGAGTGCCTCGACCTGCGCGAGTTCGATCAAGCCTGCCGCGTGGGCTTGCGGCTGGCCACCGCGACCGAAGCGGGTTAATGACGGTACCGCGTCGCGTGGTTGTTCGGGCTGCCGTCTCAGACCACGCGCTCGTTCTTGAGCCATTGCAGTGTGCCGCGGAAGGCCGTGACGGTGCGCTCAAGATCGTCATCGCTGTGCACAGCCGACGTTGGGCCACCGGGCCAAGAGAACAACTCGACCCCGTGCAGAATCATGCCCAACCGCAACAGTTGAAGCGTCTGGCGATCGACCGTCTTGAGCACCTTGTAGTCGCAGCGTCCGGCGAGCACGTCGGCCGGGCTGAGCGGCAACTGCTGGGGGTTGGTGAAGACATGAAAGCCCGAGTAGGTGCCGTAGACGACCCACGGCACGCTCTCGGCCACGCACACCTGATGCAGCGCGTCGCGTAGTCGGGCGGCATAACGATTCGCGCGCTCGCAGGCGTCGGTCGAGCCGACGATTTCGAGCGTGGCGATGCCCGCCGCGGCCGAGAGTGGGTTGGCGTTGAAGGTCCCTTGATGGGGTACTTTCTCGCGCCCCTGCTTGGTGATGCCGAAGTCGAGTTGCTCCATGATCTCGCGTCGTCCGGCGATCGCGCCGCCAGGCAGGCCACCCGCCACGATCTTGGCCAGCGTCGTCATGTCAGGCCGAATGCCGAGCGCGCCTTGCGCGCCGCCGGGCGAGCAACGGAAGCCCGAGATCACCTCGTCAAAAATGAACACGATGCTGCGTTCGAGTGTCTGCTTGCGCAAGAAATGCAAGAAAGCGGGCTGCACGGGCACCATGCCCCAACTGGCACCGGTGGGCTCAATAATCACCGCCGCCACGTCGTCGCGCTGCAGTACGGCGAGCGTCGCGGCCTCGTCGCCCGGCGGCACAAGCAACACTTCCTCGGCAATCCCACCGAGGATACCCGGGGTCGGCGAGCCATCAAAATGGTTCGACACGCCGAACGCCATGTGGTCGTGCCAACCGTGGAAATGCCCCAGAAAGCGGACGATCTTGCGTCGACCGGTGTACGCTCGGGCCAAGCGGATCGCGAGCAGCGTGGATTCGGTCCCCGAGGCGGTAAAGCGGACCCGCTCGGCGCTCGGCAGCAGTTGCTTGACCAGTTCTCCCCAGCGGATTTCCAACTCATGGCACGCGCCAAAGTGTGTACCCCGCTCGGCCTGTTTGCGAACCGCCTCGACGACCGCCGGATGACTATGCCCCAGAAGCAACGCGCCGTGCCCGCCGGTGTAGTCGACGTAGTCGTGACCATCGACGTCCCATTTGTGCGAGCCTGCGGCGCGATCGATATAGAGCGGATAGGGCTCCAGGTGGCGGCTGTCATGCGTGATGCCGCTGGGAAAGACCTCGCGGGCACGCGCGGCCAGGGCGGCCGACTTGGGCGTGCGTTGACGGTAGGCGTCGACAATCGTACTGACGCGCTCGGCGGTGGCCATCGGCGAAGGTCCTGCGAGGAGAGTGGAGGGCAATGGGTTACGCTCATCAATGTATCATTGCGAACGGATGCATGCCAACGCACCTCGTTGCGTGTCAGGGTTGCATCGTCGAATTCCCCCCTCTCCCTTTGGGAGAGGAGGGCGAACGAAGTGAGCTAGGTGAGGGTGCAGCACGGCGATCATTCGCCTCGAACTTCCCTCATCCGGCCTATCGGCCACCTTCACTCAGAGGGAGAAGGGATTTGAGCGAGCACACACCGCGTATCGAGCGAAATAGATTTGCTCTGTGGCGGAACTTTTTGCCATACTGCGCGTCGAAGACATGCAGACATCGATGCGATTTCAAGTTAAGGAGCCAACAATGCCTCGAAACCGACTTAGTCACCTTGTCCTGGCGAGCTTGTTACTCTTACTGGGCGTGTCGACGGCTTGGGCGGACATTCCCCCGCGGCCACGCGTGGCGCCGCCCGTCATGCAGACGCATCCGATAAAAGTTCAGATCGACGACAAGAATGAGCTGTCGGTCATACGTATTCCACGCGCCTTCTTGCCCCCAGACAAACAGCCCCAGGCGAGCGCCCCGTTGCTGGAGCGTTTCGATTCGTCACGGAGTATCATTGCGGCGCTGGCCCTGTCGCTGGGAGTGGTCGGCATGCTGTTCTTGCGTAAGCAGCGGATCGCAGGTGTCGCCGCGCTCGTCATTGCAACGAGCGTACTCACGGGAGTCACCGTCGAGTGTTGGGCCAACGCTCCAGCAGCAGGCCCGGATCGTTTTTTTAGGCTCGAATACCCGACGATGCTCGAAGGGAACATCGTTATCAAGATCGCTGAGGATGGCGAACGCATTGATCTGATCCTCGGTACCAAGACCACGACGCCACCGAAGACCGCTCCGAATGCTCCTGACGCACCGATCAAGTAATTGCCGTACCAACCGTCACGCGAGCGTCCCGGCATGAGCACGTCTGTTTCTCAAGCAACGATCGAACATGCTGGACTTACGTCCAGCGCGCAGCGATTCGCGGCGGTGCTCGTTGTATTGACGGTGTCACTTGCCTTACTAGCGGGCTTGTTGCCGCTAAGCGTGTCGATTGTCGGGGTGTTTCTCTTCGCGGGGCCGCATAACTGGATGGAGGCCCGATACTTTTTGGCGCGTATGCCGCCCCGCTGGGGTGCGCTCTGGATCTTTTTCACGATCGGTATCGTGGGGACGGTAGCACTCACCGCGTCGTTCGCGCTATTGCCCTACGTGGCCCGCGAGTGGCGTTGGAGCGCCGAGCAATGGGACATTGCGCTTTCGTCCTGGAACACGCTGCTCGCGCTCTGGATCGCGGCGCTCGCGTTGCTGCGTGCGGGACAAAATCCGCGTCGCGATTGGAGTTGGCTGCCGCTTGTGACCGGCGGCGTGGTGGCTCTGGCGTGGCTCTGGCCGTTGGCCTGGGATTTGTCGCTCGTGTATGTGCATCCGCTCGTGGCGCTGTGGTTTCTCGATCGCGAGTTGGGGCGGCAACACAGCGCGTGGCGTGGCGTGTATCGCCGCGTGCTGCCGCTGGTCCCGATGTGTGTGGCGCTGCTAGCCTGGCAGTTGGCCGGTGCGGCCGATTTAAGTGGCGACGACGCACTGAGCTGGCGGATCACGCAACACGCGGGGGCCGATATTGTCCGCGGCGTATCGACTCATTTTCTGGTTGCCACGCATGTGTTCCTGGAATCGCTGCACTACGCGGTCTGGCTGCTGGCCATTCCGCTGGTGACGTTCACGACCGCGCCGTGGCACTGGAAACAAATTCCACTGGCCCGTCGCGGCGGAGGCTGGACCGTGTTGGTCAAAACGACATTGCTCGTCGGCGCGACGCTGACCGTTTTGTTCTGGGCCGGCTTTAGCGCCGATTACGCCGTGACCCGTGACATCTACTTTACGGTGGCCATGTTGCACGTGCTGGCCGAGGTTCCGTTTCTGCTGCGACTCCTTTAGCTGAGCCCGGGGGCAACAGGCCGATGGACGCGATGCCGCTCTGGGAGTTTTTGCCTTGGGGCTATGCACTGACCGTGCTGATTGAGTTGCCGATCCTGCTCGTTGGCTTGTCGGATCGTCATCCGTGGCGCGAACGGTTCCTGGCCGGTCTCGCCCTGACGGCGGCCACGTATCCGATTGTGGTCGTCGTGATGCCGCTCATGCTGGGGCTCGACGCGCCGCGCTGGCTGTACTTGAGCTTGGCCGAGACCTTCGCGCCGCTGGCCGAGTGCGCACTGTTCAAATGGCTGTTCGCGGCTGCGTATCCGCGTGACCCGCGCGCCACGCTGCGCGACATGGGCGCCATCGTGCTGGCCAACGTGGCATCGTTTGTGATCGGCGAATGGGGTATACTGTGAATTCAGCGTTGTTTGTTCGTCCCAATAACGATGGCCTGCTTTGTGAGCGCAGGATGATGAAAAATACCGTTCTCCTGTTGGCACTGTGGATCATCACAGGCAATGGGCTTATTGAGGCGGCGGAGGGTGGGAAGCGGCTGCACGTGTTTATCCTCGCGGGTCAGTCGAACATGGAAGGGCATGGGCTTATTCCCAGCGTGGCCAAGCAAAACGAAGGTCGTGGCAGCCTGGCGTTTCTCACAAAGAACCCGGCGACCGCGCCTCGCTTCCGTCACCTGCTCGATGCCAGCGGGCAATGGGCGTCGCGGAGCGATGTGTGGATCACGTATCTGGAGCGGCGTGGCGAGCTCAAACCTGGTTTTGGCGCTAAAGACGATCGCATCGGCCCGGAACTCGGCTTTGGCACGATGGTGGGGGACGCACTCGACGCGCCGGTGTTGCTCATTAAATGCGCCTGGGGAGGAAAGAGCCTGGCGGTCGATTTTCGTCCGCCGAGCGCCGGCCCCTCGCCGCACAGGTTGAGCGATCGAGAGCGCGAAGCGCTGGCGAAAGACCCGGGCGTGGTGGGCAAGTACTATCGCGAGGTGCTCACGATCACGCGGGGCGTGCTGGCCGATCTGAAGACGCATTGTCCCGCCTACGACGGCCAAGGCTACGAGTTGGCGGGCTTTGGCTGGCATCAAGGCTGGAACGACCGGATCAACGACGCGTTCAACCAGGAGTACGAGAGCAACATGGCGCACTTCATCCGCGACATGCGTCGCGAGTTGGGCGTGGCCAAGCTGCCGTTTGTCATAGCCGAGACGGGCATGGGCGGCCGCGAAGAAATTCATCCGCGGGCCTTGTCGCTGATGAAAGGGCAGGCCGCCGTGGCCGAGTACTCCGAGTTCAAGGGAAACGTCGCGTTTGTCAAGACGCAATCGTTTTGGCGACCGAAGGAGGAATCTCCTTCGGGACAAGGCTATCATTGGAATCAGAACGCCGAGACGTATTATTTAATTGGCGAAGGGATGGGGCAGGCGATGCTCCGCCTGCGCGGCCAGCAAGGCGGTTAAGCGTCGGCCTTTTTCGCCCAATTACGGGGCATTTACGGACTCTGAACGCGCCCCCGGCTTGACCGCCAGGGGGCTCGCAGGCGATGTTATTCGATTCAACGCGCGGCCCGGTCGCCGCCATCGATGGACCCTGCGAAAGTTATTGCGATATGGAAGCTGGCATCGTCGGTCTGCCCAACGTGGGCAAGAGCACCCTGTTCAACGCGCTCACGTGCTCCAAGCAAGCACAGAGCGCGAACTATCCGTTCTGCACGATCGAACCCAACGAAGGGGTCGTGAGCGTGCCGGACGACCGGTTGCAACGAATCGCCCATTACATCTCGACGAAGAAGATCATCCCCGCCGCGCTCAAGCTGGTCGACATTGCCGGCATCGTGCGTGGAGCCAGCGAGGGGCAAGGGCTTGGTAACAAATTCCTGAGCCACATTCGCGAGGTCGATGCCATTCTGCAAGTGGTCCGCTGCTTTGAAGACCCCGACGTGATCCATGTGGCCGGGTCGGTCAACCCGGTGAGCGATATCGAGACGATCGAGATCGAGTTGATGCTGGCCGACATCCAGACGCTCGACGTCGCGCTCCCCAAGGCCGAGCGAACCGCCAAGAGCGGCGACAAAGAGGCCAAGCTGCGTGTCGAGGCGATCAAGAAATGCCTGGCCCATCTGGCCACCGATCAACCGCTGCGCAAGTTGACGATGGATCCTATCGAGGCCAAGTCGATTGCCAGCTTTGGCCTGATGACCGCCAAGAGGGTATTGTACGTAGCCAACGTCGACGAGAACGACTTGCATGGCGCGGGGCGACTCGTGCAAGAAGTGAAACAATACGCCGCCCAGATCGGTGCGTCGGTCGTGCCTGTCTGCGCCAAGCTCGAAGCCGAACTGGCTGAACTGGACGAGGCCGATCGCGCCGAGATGCTCGCCTCGGTGGGGCTCAAAGAGCCGGCGCTGGCCGCGCTCGCGCGCGAGGCGTATCGCGTGCTCGGGGTGCAAAGCTACTTCACGGCCGGCGAGATCGAGGTGCGTGCCTGGACCATTCCGATTGGCGCGACCGCGCCGCAAGCGGCCGGAGTCATCCACACCGACTTCGAGAAAGGCTTCATCCGCGCGGAGATATACACCCTGGCCGACCTTGAGCAGTACAAGTCGGAAAAGGAAATTCGCCAGATGGGCAAACTCCGCACCGAAGGCAAAGCCTACGTCATGCAAGACGGCGATATCTGCCACTTCTTGTTCAACTAAGCGGCCTGGAAATGCTTGCTTCCGCTTCCGTGGCGCGCCATGATACGCGCTCCCACGGGGTCTCGTCGAGAAGCACTGCCTCCAGAAGGACGTCCGCACATGAATCTCGCTCGCCAGGTTGCTTGGTTCAGTGTCTGGCTGACCACAGGTGTCGTCGCCGCAATTGAGCCCATCACCGGCATCGACGCGCAGCCGCTGGCCGCGCAGGCCCAACGGGTCGCACAGGCCCTCGAATTGCGCGGCGCACCGCTCACCGCGGCGCAGCAGACTCAACTCGACGCCGCGCTCAAAGCCTCGTCGGCGCTCGAACGCTCACGCGGCATCCAACAGGTCCTCGACCCACTCTGTCTGGCCGTGGTCAACATCAATCCGGAGAGCCGCGTCAAGGTCGAGCCGGGTCCGGCCAAGCCCGAGTTGCTCCAAAACGGCTGGCGTATTTTCCTGGTCAAGGTCCACAACGAGGCTGGCGTGAACGCCCCGCTGCGGGTGTCGAGCCCGAACGCCTTGAACATGCTCAAGACCTCGACCGGCAAGGCTGACCCACCCAAGACCATCACCGCCGAATTGTATGAGCAGCGTTGGCTGGAACTGGCCACGTATGACGAGCAGCCGTTGAATAGCACGCTTTCGGGCTTTACAGTCGAGTACCGAATCGTTGAGCTGTACAGTCGAGACCTTGGCCCGCGTGAAGCCAAGCTGATGTTCGACGTGGGCCAGGGGACACAGGACCTTGGTTTTCGCAACGAGCTGAGCGTGCTATTCCGTTGCGAGAGCGCGGTCACGGTGACGCTCGACATTCTGGACGACGACGGCCGGCCGACGGTTGGCCAGTTCGTGTTCCAAGACGCGCGGGGGCGAATCTACCCGGCCAAGGCGCGTCGCATGGCCCCCGATTTGTACTTTCACGACCAGATCTATCGCCGCAGCGGTGACAGCGTGCAGTTGCCCCCGGGAAAGTTCCAAGTCACCTACACGCGTGGTCCCGAGTACCGCGTGTTGCAGCGCGAGATCACGGTGCCCGACGCCAAGACGCATCGCGAATCGTTTCGGCTCGTCCGCTGGATCAAGCTGACCGATCACCATTGGTACTCGGGCGATCATCACGTCCACGCCGCGGGATGCAAGCATTACGAGTCGCCTGCCGAAGGGGTGCAGCCGGCCGACATGATGTTGCACATCGTGGGCGAAGACCTGAACGTGGGTTGCGTGCTGTCGTGGGGACCGTGCTGGTATTACCAGAAGCAGTTCTTCGATGGCCAGGTGCATCGTCTCTCGACGCCGCAGTATTTAATGCGATACGACGTCGAGGTGTCGGGGTTCCCCAGTTCGCATGCCGGGCATTTGTGCCTGATTCGACTCAAGGAAGACGACTATCCGGGCACGTCGAAGATCGAGGACTGGCCCAGTTGGGACCTGCCGGTGCTCAAGTGGGGGCGCGAGCAAGGGGGCATCGTCGGCTTCTCGCACAGCGGTTGGGGCTTGCAGGTGCCGGCCACCAAACTGCCCACGCTCGACATGCCCAAGTTCGATGGCATTGGCGCCAACGAGTATGTCGTCGACACAACGCATGGCGTGTGCGACTTTATCTCGACCGTCGACACACCCGCCATTTGGGAATTGAACATCTGGTATCACACGCTCAACTGCGGCATGACGACCCGCATCAGCGGCGAGACGGACTTCCCCTGTATTTACGGCGAGCGTGTGGGCTTGGGCCGCTCGTATGTCAAACTGCCCGCGGGTCAGCCGCTCGATTATGATCGCTGGGCCGAGGGGATTCGCGCCGGACGATGTTACGTGGGGGACGGGCTCTCGCACCTGATTGACTATCGACTTGGCGATTTGGGCGTGGGCGAGCCAGGAGACGGCGGCCGGTCGAGTGTCATCGCGGTGAAGCCAGGCCAATCGCTCAAAGCCCGCGTCAAGGCGGCAGCCCTGCTGGCCAACACGCCGCGCGACGACATTCGCTCGAAGCCACTCGACCAAAAACCGTATTGGCACGTCGAACGCGCCCGTATCGGCGCGACCAACACCGTGCCGGTCGGACTCATTGTTAACGGCCGGGTGGTTGAGACCAAACCGCTAGTGGCCGACGGCAAGACGGTCGACGTGGAGTTCGATTGGACTCCTGAGCAGTCGAGTTGGGTGGCGGTGCGGGTCTTTCCCAGTTCGCACACCAATCCGATCTTTGTTGAAGTGGCCGGTCAGTCGATCCACGCCAGTCGGCAGAGTGCCCAGTGGTGCTTGGATGCGGTGGACGTGTGCTGGAAATCAAAAGAGCCGCGAATTCGTGAGACCGAAAAGGCAGCCGCCGCCGCGGCCTATGAGCACGCGCGGAAAATTTATCGCGCCGCGCTCGCCGCCGCGAAGGTCGATTAGTGTCGAGTGCTAACGATGCCACTCGAAGGTCAGTCCCTGGGCGTTGGGGGCTCCGTAAGGGAAAATCCGCACGCCGGTGCTCCCCTCGGTCTGACTAACGGCCGACACGGCACAGACGCCCATGCTCCAGCCCAAGATCACCTGCGAGAGATAATGCGCGTCGTCGTTGACGCGCGACAAGCCCGTGAGCGTCGAACCGCCGACCAAGGCCAGCTTGAGCGGAATCGAGTCGGTCATCTGCGCGGCGGTCAAAAAGGGGATCGACCCCATGAAAGCGTGACCACTCACGCCATTGGTGTCTTGAAACGGTCGCCAGGCGCTGTTGTACGGCTGCTCGGCGGGCCGCGAGGCACCGGTCACGAACTGCATGAGCAGCATGGGCGGGAAGCCGACCGCCGTGGCGCGAAACGAGCGTTGCCCCCATTGTCCGATCCAGCCGCCGACGGGCCGCTCATCGAACGTCGCTCCAATGAGCATGGCCGCCGCATAACTGGGCAGCACCACCAATCCTTCACCGAACACCTTGAAGGCATGCATGGTCGACGACTGGCCGATGTTGTTCTGCCACGAGTCGCGAAACTGCTGATCGAGCGTCGTGTTGGCGAGAATGGCTCCGCCGCCAAACACGAGCGACATGCGGCCCACGTTTTGCCAGGTGTAATAGTTGCTGTGATCGGAGACGATCTGCGCCATGAACAAGCGCGAGCGCGCGACCGGCCCGTACGTCATGGGGACATCGTTGACCAGCGGACTCGGCTCGAATAGGCCCGAGCCATCAAACGCCGACGGGGAAGGTCGCCACGGGTCTTGGCCTGGGGCGGGGATGGTCTCCCCGGAAGACGGTGGCGTCGCGGGCAATAGCGATGACGGTGGAGCAATGGCCGACGCAAACGGTTGATCGGCCGCCAGGGGCTTCACCTCGTTGGTGACCAACCGAATGGGCAACTCTTGGGGGCGAGGAAACTGCTGCGCCCCGAACTGCGATATCACCGCCCGATCGACCTGCGCCCACGCCGGCGTCGTGAGCAGCGTCACGGCGAGCAGCAGATACATACATCGCAGCGGAGATTTCATGCGGTCGAAGGCATTCCAATTGGGGCGGGCGAACAGACGCCCGAAATCGGTCTCAGCGAGGGGTTGCGGATTGTGACGACCACCGTCGACCGCCGCAAGATCAACCCCGGCCTAACGCGTTTGTCGTGCGCGAGTTAGTTGTCTCGCCGCGGCACGCTAGCACAGGTTATTGCTGGGCCGACCGCTGGGGCTTAAACGCGAAAAACGTCATGCGATCCTTTTCGGCAAGCAGTTTGTGGACAGTCGCGCACTGGTCAAGCCGCTCCAACTCGCCTTGTCGAGATAGCAGATCGCACACCCAAGCTGGCGCAAGCCCATGGGTTCGCTCGGCCTGACGGACCTCGTCACGATGAGGGAATTTACCAAAGTGATCCTCGCGCTCGATATTCAGCGGCAAGTAATAGCCAATCTGGCTTTCGGGCAACTCGAGCATGTAAAGCCGCTCCCCCGCGCGAAGCGTGCGGCTCACGCGCTGGGCCAGCTCGGCCTGCGGCCGATACGAGTCGTAGGCCGGGACCACGAGTGTGTACGCTCCCGCGCTGACCAGCCAGGCGACTGCGAACAGTGACACGAGCTGTGCGGTGATTTGCCTGCGGGCTTCGAAATACACGACCGCGAGCAGGCCGACGCCGATCACCCCCATCAGACTGGCGATCCATTCCGCGCGGCGCACACCGAGTTGCACCACCACCACGGCTGCCGTCGTGCAACCGAGCACGGCGAGCGTTCCCCACGTCGCGCTCCGTAGTCGCACGGTGCGAAAGCGCCAGGCCAGGTGTTGCCACATGCCGGCCGCCGCAAACACCGCCAGCGGCGCAAAGAGCGGAATCGGATAGTGCTTCGATTTGAACGAGCTGGCGGCCAGAATGGCCATGCCCCCCAAAAACCAGCATGCGAGCCACTGCCAACGCGCGTCATGCCACCAACCGCGGCGCGCGCAGTGCCACACCCCCACGAGCACGAGCGGAAACCACGGCAGCAGCATCAACGGAACCGAGTAGAAGTAACTCCACCACGGATCGTTCAACCCCATCGTCCCTTGAAATCGGCCGAAGGTATGCGCCGTCATCCACTCGACGATCGGCGGATGCATGCGGTACGCGGCCAGCAGCCACGCTCCGACGATCGCCGCGAACGTGAGCAAGCCCCACGGGTTGATAAAGAACTTGGCGCGACGTAACTCGCCCTGCGCCAAAATGAACAGCCCGCAACTCGCGCCGACGAGCACCGGCCCGATGAGCGACTTGATAAGAAAGCAATAGGCGAGCAGCGCGTAGAACAGTACCGGCGCCCAGCGGCTCTGCCAGCGTTCTTCGTGCGGCCCCACCTGTGAGCGTGCGTAGACCACCATCGCGGCCGTGTTGAACAGCGCCAGCGCGGTGTCGGCTTCGGCCAAGCGCCCCTGCAAAGTCACATGCACGCTGGTCAGATACACGAGCGACGTAAGCACACCGAGCCGGCGCCCAAACCAGTTCGCCGCGAGCGACCCGATCAGCCAAGCGGTGAGGACGACCGACAGCACGCTGGGCAGCCGCGCGACCCATTCAGCATCGCTCTGAAACAGCCCCAGGCTCGCGGCGATCAGCCACGTATTGCCCGGCGGCTTGTCGAGGAATGGCACTCCGCTGATCCGCGGAATGATAAAATCTCCTGTGGCCAGCATCTCGCGCGCCGGCTGAGCGTACACCACCTCGTGATAGGTCAGCACACGTGAGCTGCCCAAGCCGATAAGCAGCATCGACAACCCGAAGAACCAGACCAGGGCGACGTCCATGCGCTCGAGTCGGCGGGGGAGATATTCGTTCGCCGAGTCGTTGGACACGTGCAGGCCCGGTGGCTGCGGCGCCACCGACGGGCCGCGGACGCGCGACATAACGGAAGAAATAGACACGCCAGACGGCCTCCTTGCCGAAAGGATATGCGCTCAAATCGGATGCGTGATTTATCGACCTTAACCGGGCAAATGGTCAAGAGCACTCGCCATCGCCCTGCTAGCACGCGGCGATCTACAGCAGCCCGTAGGTCGTGAGGGTCTTGCGCAACTTGGCCTCTTCGGCCGTCGAGAGCGGGAACATCGGCAGCCGCAATTCGCCGGTGTCGCGGCCAAGCATTTGCATCGCCGCCTTGATGGGGATCGGGTTGGTCGAGAGCCCGAGCATGTCGCGACACAACGGAAAGAGCTTATAGTGCCAGCGTCGCGCCTCGGCAAGATTGCCCGCGTCGAAGGCCTTGATCATCTGGATGACATCCCTGGGGACGATATTCCCGACGACCGAGATCACGCCTCGCCCCCCCAGTGACATCAGCGGGAGCGTCAAGCTGTCGTCGCCACTGAGGATCGTGAGGTTCGTGTGCGCGAGGATCGCCGACGTCTGGTCCATCGAGCCGGTCGCCTCTTTGACGGTCGTGATGGTTGGAAATTCGGCGACCCGCACGATCGTCTCGGGCTCCATGTTTTTGCCGGTGCGACCGGGGATGTTGTAGATACAGATCTCGAAGCCCACGGCCTCGGCCAGGGCCTTGTAGTGCTGGTAGTAGCCTTCCTGCGTGGGCTTGTTGTAGTACGGGGTGACAACGAGCGCACCGTCGGCCCCGGCCTTCTCGGCAAATCGCGTGAGCCGCAGCGCTTCTTTGGTGCTGTTCGAGCCGGTGCCGGCCATCACCTTGCAACGTCCGGCGGCGTATTGCACGACCTCGGCAATGACCCGCTCGTGCTCCTCGTGCGACAGCGTGGGACACTCGCCCGTGGTGCCGACGGGGACCAAGCCATTGGTTCCGGCGGCGATTTGAAACTCGACCTGGGCTTTGAGAACCCCCCAGTCAATCTCGCCGTCCTTGAACGGAGTGGTAATGGCGACAGACAGGCCGGCAAACGCTTCACCTTTGGTGGTCATGAGTTGAGGGAGGGGAGTGGGGTGAGGGATGGGGTGTGAGTGAGGCGAGATGATTTCGCCGCCGAGTTAATGACGTCGGCCCTTTCCAAGAGGATTATGATAGAAAACCCCGGCCACTCGTGCAAACCGTCGCCAGCGCGCTCGCGCTGGACGCGGGGGACTCGCGTAATTAGAATAAGAGCGTCTAAGTAAATGGCAGCAGAGAGGGGGGCTATCCCCAGCCATTTTTTTAGACGCCCTAAATGCTAGTGCCGAGCCTGCATTGGGTCCAGCTCATCTGGAGAACCCTGGCCAACCCAACTGTGCGCTGTTTACACGTACCAGGAGTTCGGATATTTGGCTGGACTTTAGTGTCCAGGAAGTAAGTCGCGAGAACACTTTTTCGGAGTGCTACCGTGCTTGCGTTCTTTCACCGTCGCGCGTGGACTCGCCTTCTTCAATCTCGCCAGGCGACGAAGTACTCTAAGTCACTCGGTTGGCTTGTTGGGACTCTTGCCGCGTCGATCTGGGGATTCGCATCGTTCTGTGGGACAGCTTACGGCGACGAGTCGTTGCCTGTGCCTGCTGTGATCGGAAAGTCAGCCAAGGAGGCCAAGCAAACGCTCGAAGCCGCTGGGCTGATGACCCAGTTTCAGGTCGGCCCCGCAGCGGTCCAACCGGCTGATGCCTTTAAGGTACTGGACGTGTCGCCACGGCCTGGGACGACCGTGAAGCAAGGGAGCACTGTGCGAGTGACGGTCGCCGCACAACCCGCGGCATTAGCGCTGCCAAGCATCACCGTTCCGGACGTACTGGGCTTGCCTGCCTCGGAGGCCCGAGCCGCGATTACTGCCGCGGGCTTGGCTGCCAAATTCAAACTGGGCCGAACCGCTCGTTTACCGGAGGAAGCGTTACGCGCGTATGCTTGCGATCCTGCGCCAGGGCGACGCGTCGCAGAAGGAACTATCGTTGCGTTGACGATTTACTCGAACATGCTCACGGCGGCTGACGAGGCCACGCGCAAACAGGCGGAGTCGGGATCGGCTGCGGAACAGTTCGAAGTCGCGCGGCGTTACAGCTTGGCGGAGGTGCCGCTAGACTTGGCGTTAGCTCGAAAGTGGATGCAAAAGGCGGCCGAGCAAGGCCATACCGGCGCGCAGCTCTCGCTGGGCAAGATGCTGCTGGACGGAGTCGGTGGCGATAGCAACGCTGAGCAAGGACGCCAGTGGCTGGAGAAGGCCGCTAACAACGGCGTACAGGATGCGCAGTATGAATTGGGCTTGGCCCTTTACCACGGCCGCGGGTTGAAAGCCGATCCGGCCACGGCCGCCAAGTGGTTGTATCGGGCTGCCAATCGAGATCACGGGCCCGCGCAGTTCGTGCTAGGCTGCATATTCGAGACGTCCGTGCCACCCGATCATGCGTCGGCGTTGAGTTGGCTGCGCAAGGCTGCGTCGAATGGTGTGGCCGAGGCACCGGCGCGAATCGGGACCCTGTACTTAAACGGCTGGGGAGTCGAAGCGGACGACGCACAAGCGTTCGGCTACTTCCTCCAGGCGGCTGGCGCGGGGGATACGGCGTCACAGTACGACGTCGGGGTCTTGTATCGCGATGGCTTCGGCACGGCCAGCGATCCGACCCGCGCTCGATACTGGTTCGAAATCGCCGCGAATAACGGCGAGGCTCGCGCACAAAATGAGCTAGGGCTGATGTATCAAACCGGCGCGGGGGGCGCGGCCGATAAGGAGACTGCGGCGCGGTGGTTTCAAAAGTCGGCCGACAGGGGAAACCCCGTCGCGGAATACAATCTGGCGCACTTGCTCTCACAAGATCAGAAACTCGCCGAGGCAGCTGCTTGGTATCGCAAGGCTGCCGATCACGGTATTGCCGAAGCTCAATACCAATTAGGCATGCTCTACGCGAACGGATATGGCGTGAAACCGAGCCGGGCAGAAGCCATGCTTTGGTATCTGCGCGCCGCGCTCCAAGGTCACCCCCAGGCACAAGTCAGCATGCGCAAATTGCTCGCCGAGACGAAGGCACCCGCCCCCGAGTCCAAATAGACAACGCTCTGTTCGAAAGGACCATTCCGATGAATCGCGACCCCCGCATCGTGTTCCCCGTTCAGTTCTTGGCCGGCGTGCTGGCGTCGTCGTTCCTGAGCTTGGTTCCCACGATGGCGGTCTGCCAGGACGAGGCCAAAGGTTCCAACGGCGGATTGCTGCAAAACGTCTTCAACCAAGGCAAATCGCTCTTTACTGTCTCACCGAACAAGGCCCGCGAGTGGGAGGAAAAAGGGATCCACGCGCAAGCGGCGCAAGCGCATGAGAAAGCACTGGGAGGCGCGTTGGGCCTGCGGAAGGAGACACCTGAAGAGAAGTCGCAAGGCGACAAAAATCAAGCCGAATGGAAGGCGCGGCGAGATGCCAGGATCGCCGAGCAGAAGGCCGAGCAAAAGGCCAAGGACGAGTTCTTCGATCAATCGATCAAGGCCCTGGATGGGTTCTTCAAGCAGGCGGACAACACAAAAGCTAATCTCGCCTACAACGAACTTTTATTACAACACAAAGCAATGACCGTCATAGAAAAACGAGTCGAAGGGCATCTCGATGAACTCGGGGTGGAAGACGATGCCACGAGGAAGGAAATCATTGCGGAAGCGAAGGACAAAGCTCCTGAAATCTTGGACCTAGCCCGACCCTCTATCGACGGAAATAGAGAGGCGACGCCAGAGGAAAGGAAGGCGGTGGCTAGTCTCTTCGAGGATATTAATAAACGGGTTACGGAGCGTGTGGAATCCAAGCCGCTGGAGAACGCGACCCCCGCGTCCAAGCCACAAACCACCCCATCCGCCCCCCAGCCACCGTCCGCGCCGGCCAGGACTCCGGAAGATGAAGAAGCCGATCGGAGGGTGCAGGAAATGGTGACATTAGCTCAGGAAGCCCTGGCGAACATAAAAAAACGAGAGGCCTTTGTCGAGGCGGTTGCGAGTGAGACCGATAAGGATCCGCCGAAAGATCCACCCAAGGCTAAAGATCCGCTGAAACCGCCGGAAACACCGCCAGGGCAGCAGCGCGAAGTGACCGACAGCGAATTTAATGAGCTGATGCGCGATCTGGTCAACAGCCTGGAAAACAAGCCGAGCCAAGGACTACGTCCCTTGGAAGGTCTGACCCAGGAAGAGTTGGCGGAATTGCGACGGCGCGCCCGTGCGAATTCTTCTGCCCAGTCTACCGCTCTCGGCAAGCCAACCGATCTTGGGGCGCCATCGCAGGCCACGAACGAGGAATACCGCCGCCGAGCACAGGGACTCCTCGCCGCCAAGGACGAGAAGGACCGCCTAGCACAACGCTACCTCGATCTGGCGTCGGAACTCGATGGCGGATTGCGTCAAAAAGAGGCGTGGGAGGCCTATCAACGAAGCTTGGCGAATTACAATCGCTTAAAAGCCGCCTGGGAAGCAGCCAATCCGGTCTGCCCTAAATGCGGTAATCGGCATCCGCCAGACTGGCATCCACTATAATCGTTGGCCATCCAACTCAACATTGATTGTTCCACTGAAGGTGTCCATCATGCGATGGCAAACAGTTTCCCTGCTTGCTTGGCTGTTGGGATGCGGTCACTGCTTCAACACGCACGAGGCACGGCTCCTGGCGGCCGAACCGACGGTACAATCCTCGCAGCCACGTGAGCGCAAAGGTTCGGTTGTCGCCGCTGTTGAACGGTCTCTCCAGATTCAGCTCGACTCGACCGTGGGCGTTGCCGTGGGAGACAAGGTAGAAGTCTTGGTTGTCATTCCGGGCTTGGACGAGCTGGCGCTGGTCGCCAGTGGAAAGGTCAGCGCGATCCGGGCGGACGGCGTGACCGCGACCATCGAGACTTCCACGGGCACGGTCGCGGTGGGGCAGCAAGCGCGGATCTTCACGACACTTCCCATGGTCACTGCTCCGCGTCCAGAAGTGGATCGGAGTAAGCGGGCTTACCTAGGAGTGCGCATAGCCAATGCCACGCTCGAAGATGCGCGCCGCGCCGGGTTGTCCGAGGCCCTGGGCGTGGTGATTCAAACGACCATCCCGCAAAGCCCGGCCAAGCAATCCGACCTGCAAGCCAACGACATCGTCCTCAAGATCGACAGCGAGTTGACACCGAACGTCGCTGCTTTCTTAAAGGTTGTGGAGGCACGGAAGCCCGGAGATCGAGTGACCTTGGTCATCGCTCGCGGAACAAAACATTACAAGCTGGACGTAGTAATGGGCGAGGATCCGGGGGAAGCGACCTACTTGAGCCTCGCAAAGCAGGGCGCGGAAGAAGGGGATGTCGTCATGATGGAGCTGCTCGGCGATTGCTACTACCGAGGCATGCATGTCACACAAAACAAGGGTACGGCTGCGCAGTGGTATCGCCGCGCTGCGGAACAGGGCCACGCGCCAAGCCAAACCTGTCTGGGCACTCTCTATGAGAACGGGGAAGGCGTTACCAAGAATTTAACCGAGGCATACAAATGGTATCTCATGGCGGCCGAGCAGGGCAACACCAAGGGCCAGTACTACGCAGGCGTTTGCCTCGCGGATGGCAAAGGGACGAGCCTCGATGACCAGGCAGCTGTCAAGTGGTTCCAATTAGCGGCCAACGCAGGGTTTCCCAACGCGCAGAATTTCCTTGGTACGATGTACCAGCAAGGCCGCGGTGTCGTCAAAGACGAGGCAGCGGCGGCCCGTTGGTATCGCTTGGCCGCCGATCAAGGCGACGCGTGGGGGCTGGTCAACCTGGGCCACCTGTACGAAGAAGGTCGCGTAGTGCCGCAAAGCTCGGCGCAAGCCGCTGCTCTGTTCCAGCAGGCCGCCGAGAAGGGACAGCTCGATGCACAGCGCACGCTGGGTATCTGGTATCAGACCGGACACGGCGTCCAGCAGGATTACGCGCAGTCGGTCAAGTGGAGCCAGCAAGCGGCCGATCGCAACGATGCCATCGCGCAATTTTACCTCGGAATCGCCTATGACAATGGCTGGGGCGTGGCGGAAAACAAGCAGACCGCGTTTCAGTGGTATCGCAAAGCGGCAGACCAGAAACTTCCTTCGGGCCAATACAATGTGGGCGCCTGTTACGCAGACGGTGTTGGGGTCACTCGCGACGACCGATCGGCAATCGAATGGTTTCGCAAAGCCGCTGATCAAGGATCTCCCGAAGCGCAAGTCCGCCTAGGCTTTATGTACGCGAAAGGTCTCGGCGTAACCAAGAATGAAGAGCAAGCCGTCGAATGCTTTCACAAGGCCGCCAAGCAAGGCTTAGCTATCGGGCAAGCTAATTTGGGTATCATGATCCTGCGCGGCGCCGGCGTCCAGCGGGATTACGCCGTGGCGATGGATTGGTTTCGCCTGGCCGAAGCGCAAGGTAACGCCGAAGCCATCGTCAACATCGGCGTAATGTACGAGAACGGTTGGGGAGTGCCCCAAAATCGCACCGAGGCCATCGCGTATTACCTTAAAGCCTCCGACCTGGGCGACGCGTTCGCCAAGCAGTGCCTGCGAAAACTGGGCATCCAGCCATGAGCGCTGGCGAAGGAGCAGAAGGAAAAAAGTACCGCTGATGAACTCGGATCAACAACGTCGAGGAGGGATGTCAGAGCATGGCTACCATTCTTTTCTCCCCACTCTGGTCTCCCCTCTCACCTAACCAACTCTTTCATCTCGCGAACCGCCTGCTGAAAGCCGACCATCACAGAGCGGGCGACAATGCTGTGGCCGATGTTCAACTCGCACATCTGTGGAATCTGAGCGATCGGTAGCACATTGCGGTAGGTGAGCCCGTGTCCGGCGTGGAGCACCATGCGGCTGTCGACAATCAATTTGGCGGCTTGCGTCAACTTGACAAGTTCGGCATTCCGCGGGGCACCGTCCTTGGCCAAGGCGTATTGTCCGGTATGCAGCTCGACAGCGTCGGCACCGGTGGCCGCGCCGGCCTCGATCTGAGCCGCATCGGCATCGAGAAACAGGCTCACGACAATGCCCGACGCTTGGAGCTTTTTCACCGCGACAGCGACGCGCGCTTGTTGGCCGACGACGTCGAGCCCCCCCTCGGTTGTGACCTCGGCGCGGTTTTCTGGCACCAGCGTGGCCTGATCGGGCTTGGTTGCCAGGGCGATGTTGATCACATCGTCACTGAGTGCCAGCTCCAAGTTGAGTTTGACCGTCACGGTCTCGCGCAGCAGCCGCAAGTCGCGATCCTGGATGTGTCGGCGATCCTCGCGCAAATGCACGGTGATGCCGTCGGCCCCGCCCAACTCGGCCAGCGCGGCTGCCCAAATCGGGTCAGGCTCAACCGTCCGCCGGGCCTGACGAACGGTCGCCACGTGATCGATATTGACGCCTAATTGAGCCATCGGAGAATGAAGCTGAAATCAAGAACAAATTGCCACGCCACGCATCAAGAGCCGAGTTGCTCGACGAGCCGAGATTATAACGGTTCGAGGACGCGTCACAAGCAAGGGACTCAACCATGACGCCGTGGATCACCCTAGCGGCCCTGTCGCTGCTGTTGGTCGAGGGCTTCGCGCTGTCGGTCTTTCCGCACCAGGTCAAACGACTGCTCGAAGACGCCGAGCCGAGCATGCTCCAGATTCTCGGCCTCGTCGAGACGGTCATCGCCACCGGTCTGATCGTAGGGCTTATGCTGAACTGAGCCCGTGCAGCCAACCGTGGACCCGCTCGTTTTTCGGCATTATTTTCCTGGCACGTGCACGAATCTGACCTAGATTTGAGATGGGTCTCGTGTGTCCTCGACTCCTCTGACGACTCAACCATGAAGATGCAAGAACTGGCGGCGGCGATCGAACGGCTCCAGCCCGAGGCCGCGCCACGCGACGTGGCGCGGCTGTGTCTGCTGCTGGCCAACGCCGTCGACGACCTCGACGCGCTCGAAGACGACTCGCGGCTCACCGATTGCTGGAAGCAAACCGGTTGGCGCTTGCAGCAGGCCAGCGATCAGCACGCGGCCATGACCGAAGAACTCGAACAACTCGCGGCCGAAACGCCCGAGTCCCTCGACGAACAGCAAATTTGGGTCCTGGTTCGGGCCATCAAGGTCCAGAGCCGCGTGTTGCAAATGTATCTCGGCCCCGGCTTGGCCGTCTGACTCGCCGTCGCTTTACGATCGCCCCATATACAACAGCTTCGTTAGCAGCCCTCACTGAGCCGCGCGAAGGCGGAAGTCGTTGCCACAAAGATCACAAAGCGGCACAAAACGGAGGAGCCGTGAGTTGCAACCTCCGTGCGAATCGAGCACGAACCGATCAGCAACTTCGGAATACATTTACGGCGCCTCAAAGAATCCTTTCCGCTCCGTCATCAACTCATTCGACAGTCCTATCGGTCCAGTTGTCATTTTGCGTCGCTTTGCGTTCTTTGCGGCCACTTCCTGATTGGACTAGAGTGCTCAGAACAGCGTGAGTCATGCCGAGCGCGAACGACGCGGCCCGCGCTCGGCACATGACCCGTACGACTAACGCTGGATCCACTCCGGATCGATCGTCGGGCTATAGTTCGTGTAACCCGCAATCGCTCCGCTGCTGTTGCCGCTCGAAGTCGTGCCGGGCAATTTGGCTTTAACGCCGTCGGGGGTCATCATCAGACAGTAGACGTAATAGTCGATCTGATCGCTGAGAAACGTGGCGCGACCGTCACAGAAAACGACATTCACTCCGCCCGGATGATTCGAGGACGGCCGCGCGTAGCCAGCCACGATCGCCGAGGGGGACGCGCCGGTCGCGGCCGCCGCGCTACGGTCCGACGACCCCCCCTCGGTGTCCCCCTCGCTTTGACCACCAACGGCGGCCGTGCTCGCCAGGGCATGGAACGGGCTGGGATAATTGTTGGATCCGTCGCCGCGACCGACATTGATCCGGTGAGCATCGCTCGTCGGGTTCGCCGTGTACGGAGGCGAGCCCCCCGTGACCCTTGGCGTATTCACTTGCCAAGTCATGCCCAGGTAACACTCCAGGCTGTCAACATAGTTGCCCGCATCAATGTTCTCGGACATCAGCAACGTGAATTCGAGACCGTCCTTCGCGGCAATGTACGCCTCGGAAACGCGCGGCATGCCGGGCGTGTTCGCGTTCCGTTTCGGGCTGTCGCTCCAGTGGTCCATGAAGATGCCGTTGGCGCGAAAGTCTCGCGCGCCAGGGGTCGTCGCATCGGGCAAGCCCGTGTTCACGACATAGGAGAGCGGCGAGCCGACCATCGTGGCTGGCGGGTTGCTCGGGCAGAGCAACACCGGAATTGGCACATACACACTGTACGCGGGAGAGACGTTGTCGGCCGTGTTTTTGTCCCCAGCCGTGCTCTTGTTGTTATCCGAGTTGCTCGTGTTCGCCGGAGAGCGAAGCTGATCGTACTGCGTGCGTCGGTCCAACTCGGGTAACAGTTCGATGACCCAACTCGCGCCGCGGCTGGCATGGTAGACGCGGTCTTGATACCCCGATCCGTCTTTCATTTGCACATAGTTCACATAGCCCGGATAGCCTTGGTACTTGGACTCATGACTTTTCATGGCGATGGCCAGCTGCCGCATGTTGTTCATGCAATTGTTTTGACGAGCCTTTTCTAGCATCATCTGGGCGGCTGGAATCAGCATCATGGCGAGCATGCCGATAATGGCGATCACGACGAGCAACTCGATGAGCGTAAAACCGCGTTGTGTACGTGCAGACATGGGAACCTCCTCAGCAACAAGCTAGTAAGCACCCCTGCTGATCTAGCCCAAGGAAGTCGATCCGGCGAACGATGTTGCCGACGTCACATGACCTACGGCGGATGCGCGCAGCCGAGCGCTGATGGCATGGCGATGCATGAGACTGTGAGTGGTGCGTGACGAGTGTTCGTCACGAGCGTCCGAGCGACAAATCGCATGGCACGATAAGATGGTCGACAAGGCCCCTGTCGACGTACTGCTCTATGTCGGATATTATCGATCGTTCCCCCTGATCGCAAGCAGATTATTTCGAGTTTTTTTGAGCCGGTGTCTCCGCTCCTTTCTCTTCGCGTCATCGAGAGAAGCGAATCTTGATCGTGGCTCGCTGGAGCGGCCCTGCGAGAGATTGATGGCCAAAAACTGTATCTGTTTTCACCGGTTTATTGGCGACTGCACCGGAATCTGCACCGTCGTTCTGGCCACGACGCGATTTTCTCGCTATCTTCGGGGGCGTTCTCTAGTTTCCGCCACTCCTGGGCCAACGCAGTGCGTGCTAGGATTGCCAGACCGCCGGCGATTCGCTCGCCTGTCGGTTCCTGCTTGCAGCAGCTCGACGTCACGGATGACCTTGCGATGAAGCCCGATCTGAACAGTGCCCAATTCGATGCCGTCCATACGCTCAGCGGCCCGCTGCTGGTCTTGGCCGGCGCAGGAACGGGCAAAACGCGCGTCGTAACCTTCCGCATCGCCGAGTTGATCCGTACGGGCATCGAGCCCGGCAAGATTCTGGCCGTCACCTTCACCAACAAGGCCGCCAAGGAAATGCAGCAGCGGGCCGCCGCGCTGCTGGGCAAACGACTGCCGCAGAAGCCCGAGATCTCGACCTTCCACTCGCTGTGCGTCCGCGTGTTGCGGCGGAACATCAAGCGGCTCGGCTATCCCGAGCAATTTGCGATCTACGATCGCGGCGATCAGGAGAGCACGGCCCGGTCGGCGCTGCGCGACATCAAGGTGCCCGACACGGTCATGCGGCCGGGCGACCTGGTGAACCAGATCAGCCGCTGGAAGACGGCGTCGATCAAGCCGGGCGAGGCGGCGGCCATCGCGCAGACCGACAAAGAGCACCTCGCGGCGATGGCCTACCGACGCTATCAACAATCACTCAAGAACGCCGGCGCGGTCGACTTTGACGATCTGCTCCTATGCACCGAGGAGTTGTTTGGCAATTTCGCCGACGTGCGGCAGAGCGAGGCGCGGCGGTTCCGACATTTGCTCGTCGACGAATACCAAGACACAAACGGTTCGCAATACCGGATCATCAAGGCCCTGGCCGGCGAGCATCGCAATCTGTGCGTGGTGGGAGACGACGATCAGTCGATCTACGGCTGGCGTGGCGCCGAGGTGACGCACATCTTGCAATTCAAACGTGACTGGCCCGACGCGAAAGTGGTCCGTCTCGAAGAAAACTATCGCTCGACCGAGGCGATCATCACGCTGGCCAACAGCCTGATCCGCTGCAATCGCAATCGGCACGACAAAATTTTGCGCGCCGGTCGACGCGGCGGCGAAGAGCCGCGCATCCTGCAATTTCCTGACGAGACCAACGAAGCCAAGGGGGTCGTCGAGGAGATCCGGCATCAAATCTTCAACCGGCTTGCCGAGCCCCGCGACTTTGCCATTCTGTTTCGCACCAACGAGCAGCCCCGGGCGTTCGAGACCGAACTGCGACGCGCCAAACTCCCCTACACGCTCATTGGCGGCATGTCGTTCTTCGATCGCAAGGAAGTGCGGGATGTGCTGGCCTACGTCAAGGTGCTCGCGCAGCCGCTCGATGAAGTGTCGCTGCTGCGGATCATCAACACGCCGCCGCGAGGCATCGGCCCCAAGGCGGTCGAGAACCTGATGGCCGAGGCCGTCGCCGCGAGTTGCTCGGTCTGTGCCGTCTTGCCGCAAGCCCAGCAACTGAAGTCACTCCCCCCCGCGGCCTTGGCCGGGGTCGACAAACTGCATCGCTTGCTCGACGAGCACCGTCGCCGCGCCGAGCACGAGTCGCTCACGACGGTCGTGACCGACCTGGTGCACACGATCGGCTATCAGAACGAGATCAACCGATTGTACCCTGATCCGAACGATCAGCAGGCCCGTTGGGACGCAGTCGAAGAAGTGATCAATGCCTTGGCCAACTACGAAAAGCGAAACCCCGAGGGGACCCTGGGCGGTTTTCTCGAAGACGTCGCCCTGAGCGGGCGCGACGAGGGTGACGACAAGGAAGAGCAACTCGCCCGCAACGCCATCGCGCTGATGACCATGCACAGCGCCAAGGGACTCGAGTTCTCGCAGGTCTACTTGGTGGGCCTGGAAGAAGGCCTGCTGCCGCATCATCGCTCGGTGGCGGCCGACGGGCCGGCGATCGACGAGGAACGGCGGCTCTGCTACGTGGGCGTGACCCGCGCGATGAATCGGCTCACATTGTCGCTGGCCCTGACGCGGATGAAGTGGGGCAAGCCGCGCAACACGATCGCCAGCCGATTTTTGTTCGAGATGCTCGGCAAGGCCGGCAGTCCGCAAGCGCTCAAGGCCCTGGAGACCGTGCAGGCCGAGTTTGCACCCGCGCGATCGGGCGGCAAGCCCTCGGCCGTCAAAAAGCCAACCCAGGTCAAGTCGCGCGCCGCCGCCAAGCCACCGCGGCGCGGACGATAACGCGGCCCTCGGGTCAAGGAGCGCAACGATGCCGAACTCACACCTGTTGTACGAGCGATTGGGCTACCAGGTCTTTGTCCTCCTCACGAGCCTGATCGCGCTGGGGGTGCTGCTGGTGCAAGTCACCGTGCCACTCGACGAGCCAAGTCATGCCGTGCTGGCGTACGTCGACGACGTGCTGTGCGTGCTGTTCTTCATCGACTTTGTGATCTGCTTCACGCGAGCCCGGCACAAGGCCAAATACTTCTTCACGCTCGGCTGGCTCGACCTGCTGGCGTGCGTGCCGACGATCGAAATTGCACGCTGGGGACGCGTGCCGCGGATGCTCCGCGTGTTTCGCGTGATTCGCGCCATTCGGGCGGGTCGCGTGCTGGCGCAGATGATCTTGCAGCGCAAGGCAGAGAACTCGATGTTGGCCGTGGGCCTGATCGCGCTCTTGCTCGTCTCGGCATCGAGCGTCGCCATCTTGCACTGCGAAAAGGGACCCGAGGCCAACATCAAAACAGCCGAGGACGCGATCTGGTGGTCGCTCACGACCGTGACGACCGTCGGCTATGGCGACCGCTATCCCGTCACGACCGAAGGACGCTTCGTCGCCGCGATCTTGATGTGCGCCGGGGTCGGCTTGTTTGGCACGCTCTCGGCCTATCTGGCCTCGCTGTTCATCGAGTCCGACTTTGTCAAAGAGAGCGGCGAACTCGACGAACTGCGGTCCGAGGTCGCCGCGCTCCGCAAGGTGATCGAAGAACGGTTCCCCCGCGACGGACACTGAGGTGCAACGCCACGCAGCCGTTGCTGAAAGAATCGAATCCCAAGCTCATCTTCGAGCGGTTGTTCCGATCGGCCAACCATCTCGCAAAGGCACAAGAGCATTCTCGACACGGAGCGCAAACGGTCGTTCGCGTCGGACTCCTGGCATTCCGTGCTCGTCGAGTTGCCCGGCGACGAGTTTCTCGCGCAGCTCAAGCTGCTGGCGTCCCAGTAACGCCAACTGCTTAGGTGTCGTTCAGTCCGACGTGCCGATAGCTGCGATCGAGCAGGTCCATCGGGTGTGCGATCCAGAGCGGATCGCCTTGGCGATGCGCCTCGCGAATGATCTGCAACAAGCAACCCGCGTTCGCTGTAAGCACGGCCTGAGCGCCGGTGCGGCGAATGTTATTGAGCTTGCGCAGGCTGAGCTGCCCGCTCATCTCGGGCTCGGTCAGGTTATACGTTCCCGCCGCGCCACAGCAGATCTCGCTCTCGGGCAGATCGATCAACTGCAAGCCGGGAATCTGACTGAGCAAGCGGCGCGGAGCCTCGCGAATCTTCTGAGCGTGTCCGAGATGACAGGCGTCGTGATAGGTGGCGCGGAGCGGGATTTTCCCCTCGGGAGGGACCAACCCCAGCGTGTCGAGAAACTCGTGGACGTCCTTGACCTTGCCGGCAAATTGCTCGCGCGCGCCCTGGAGAGCATCGTGCCAGTGATGGCCGTAGTCCTTGAGCATCGCCCCGCAACCCGCCACGTTCACAATGATCGCGTCGACGCCATCGCTCTTGAGCGCCTTGAGATTCTGATCCGCGAAATCGCGCGCCGGGTCACTCGAACCCGCGTGATAATGGATCGCGCCGCAGCACACCTGATCGCGGGGGATCAACACGTCGCAGCCATTCTGCTGCAAGACGCGGGCCGTTGCCCAATGCGTGCCGCGAAACATCGCGTCGGCCACACAACCTCGAAACAGAGCCACTCGCGCCCGACGTCGGCCAATCGCTGGCAGAAACTCCGGCAGCGGCGGCTCGTCTTTCGGCAACGGGGGGAGCATCTCGACCAATTGCCCGAGCCGACCCGGGATCAGTTTGACGAGCCCGGTCCGATTCAGCAACGTGGTCAACCCGAGTCGTTGGGCCCACCGCGCGGGGGCGAGCCAGCGTCGCATGCGATCGGGTCGCGTGAACAGGCCGAACAGTATCCAGCGATGAAACCAGTCGGCGCTCTTCTGCGGGCCGTCGTGCTGCTCTTCCATTGCCACGCGGAACGGCTCGATGAGCCGACCGTACTGCACACCCGACGGGCAGGCCGTTTCGCAGGCGCGACAGTCGAGGCACAACTCCAAATGTCGCCGCACGTCATGCGTGAGCGGCAATCGTTCGTCGGTGACGGCGCGCATCAGGTAAATTCGCCCCCGGGGGCTGTCGTTCTCGTTCCCCGTTTCGAGGTACGTGGGGCACGCGGCCGTGCAGAGGCCACAGTGGACGCAGTCCAAGAACCGCTGGTATTCAATGCCCGCGCCAGGGTTGTTCGACGCGGCGGGGGTTGGTGCTGGCGAGTGAGTCATGAGTTATGCGAACACGAATCGGCCTGGGTTGAATAGGCCGTGAGGATCAAATTGTTGTTTTACCTGTTGCATCCAAGGGCGGTCGGCGCGCGGCGGACCCCAAGCCACGAGCGGCGTCAGTTCCTCGCTCGTCGGGCATGACCAGACGACCGATGAGCCCTGCGCGGCCGCGACCGCCGGTTGCACCTGTTGCACGATCGACTTGGTGCTCGTGGCGCTCAACTCACTGAACCGGGCCAGTACGATGCCGCTGCCAGCATGGGCCAGCAGCGAGACGCCCGGCGCCGAGTGTTGCAAGGTTTGCATCAGCGACACGACACGACTAGGGACCACGCTGAACTTCATCACCAAGGGTGACTCGGCCGTCGCGGGGAAGTCGATGAGCGGCTGCCAGTCGGCACTCTGAGCGTGTTCACGAAACTCGCCGGTCGCAAAGGGGGCGAGTTCGTCGCGTAGCTGGCCACGCATCCAACGCACCTCGGGCTCGGTTCCTTCGAGACCCACGACCAGTCGCCAGTGGTTCGCGGCGAGCCCCGCTCCCACCGCGCCCGACGCGCTCCAGGCGGGGCCCGCGAGCAGTTCGATCGCCACGGGGGTGGTGCGCGAGTGAACCAGCGCGGCGAGTGAGTGCTCGGCTTGCTCTGCGCTTGCTAAATCGCAAGCGACCAGCAGCGCGGACTCCGGCTGCGGACGGACTTTTAACGTGACTTGCGTGATGATCGCCAGCGAGCCATGCGAACCGACCAACAGCTTGCACAGATCGTAACCGGCAACGTTCTTGACGACTCGTCCGCCCGCTTTGAACAACGTCGCGTGACCGTCGACGGCGCTGATGCCGATGACGTAATCACGCATCGTGCCGGCGGCATAGCGTCGCGGGCCACTGAAGTTGGTCGCGATCAACCCGCCGATCGTGGCCACGTTCGCGTGCGGAGCGTCGATCGGCAGCCGCTGGCGTTGCTCGGTGAGCGTGCGCGTCAGTTCCGCAATGGTCATGCCCGCCTCGACCGTGACGGTCATATCGCGGGCCGGGTAATCGATCAAGCGGCGCAAGCCCGTCAGCGGCACGTCGAGCGCCGCCACGCGGGCGGCCACGCCCAGGTCGAGACTGCGGCCGCCTCCCACGGGACGCAACGGTGTCTTCGCCGCGATGGCTGAGCGCACCGTCTCAACAACCTCGGCGGCAGTGGTGGGGGGCGACGGCGATGCGAGCGTGGATGACATGGATTTCGTGAACGATGATCGAGTGTTTACATCGCAGCCCGTCGACCGGGATGCTTTTGTTCGAGTCCACAGGCTCCGGCGGTGGGGAGCATCTTGCCGGGGCTCAGGTTGCCGCGCGGGTTGAAAGCCTGCCGCAGGCGATCCATCACCGTCAGGTCGTCGGCGCTGAACAGCTTGCTCATAAAACTGATCTTCTCGACGCCAATGCCATGCTCGCCAGTCACGCTGCCTCCACAGGCGATGCACTCATCGAGGATTTCCTCGCTGGCCTGCAGCACGCGCTTGACCTGTTCGGCGTCCCGTTCATCGAACAGCAAGATGGGATGAATGTTGCCGTCTCCGGCGTGGAACACGTTGACCACGCGGAGCGAGTATTTGCGACCGATCTCGGTGATCCGCCGCAGGATATGTGGCAATTGCGTGCGTGGCACGACGCCGTCTTGCGTGCAGTAGCTGGGACTCAAACGTCCCACGGCACCGAAGGCCTGCTTGCGGCTCTTCCACAGCTTGAGTCGTTCAGCGGGGGTGGCGGCCAGCCGCACCTCGCGGGCCTTGTTGCGCTCGCAAATCGCAATGATCGCGTCGCGCTGTGCGTCGAGTCCGGCTTCGAGGCCGTCGACTTCGATCAGCAAAATCGCCTGCGCGTCGAGCGGAAAGCCGAAGTGGAACGCTTGCTCGACCGCGACCAGAATGCCCTGGTCCATCATTTCGAGCGCGGCGGGGACAATGCCCGCCCCAATGATGTCGCTGATCGCGCTGGTGGCGTCATCGCACGACTCGAAGACTCCGAGCATCGTACGGACCCCCTGTGGGTCGCGGGTCAGGCGGACCCAGACTTGCGTGACGATGGCGAGTGTCCCTTCGCCGCCAACGAGCGTGCCGACCAGATCGAGCCCGGCGTACTCCTCAGAGGGGCCGCCAAATTGCACGCGCGAGCCATCGGCCAGCACGGCCTCGATGCCCAGCACGTGATTGACGGTCACGCCGTACTTGAGCGTGTGCGGGCCACCGGAGTTCGTGGCCACGTTGCCGCCGATCGTACACGCGCCTTGGCTCGACGGGTCGGGCGCGTAGTGAAAACCGGTCCCTTTCAGAGCGTTGGTCAGCCAGACGTTGACCACGCCCGGCTGCACGATCGCGTAGCGGTCACGCAGATTGATCTCGACGATCTCGCGCATGCGGGTGAGGACGATCATCACGCCGCCGCCGACCGGCAAGCAACCGCCGGCCAGACTGGTGCCCGCGCCGCGCGGCACGAACGGGACTTGATGCTCATTGCAGATGTGTACGACGCGCTGCACCTGCTCAGTCGAGCGGGGGAACACGACCACGTCGGGACAATTCTTCTCGATGACAAACCCGTCGCACTCGTACACCAGCCGCTCGCTATGGGCGCTGAGCACATGGTCGCTCCCCAGGGCAGCGCACAAGTCGTTAATGAGTTGAGGGGTAGTGAGCGCGATCATGCAGATGAGTCGAAACCAACAGCAGCGAAGGAACGGAGTCGAATGGAGCGAGGCATTATAATGCGCCCCGAAGCAAATTTCGCCCCCTGGACAGCCAAAAAGCGACCTTCGAGCGGGTAGCCGTCACACGGCCGGATCGACCTGCACGGCTTGCACATGCCAGGCGGGGCAAGCGGCTGACATGGCCGACGTCAGCTTGGCGAGCGCGGCGGGAGCGTCCTGCTGGCTCCGCGCATAGCAGCCGACAATCGCCCCGCCCGAGCCAGCAAAGTTGGCTGACACACCGACCGATCGCGCCGTCTCGATCATCCGCACGTGTCGCTCGGAGGGCTCATAAAGTTGGCAGCGTAAATCAAAGTTGTGGTTGATCGCTTGATTTAGGCCATCCCAGTCGCCGCGCAACAATGCCGTCTTGGCCAAGGTCGCTTGCGCGGCGATCTCCTGCATGCAGGCAAAGAGTGCCGGTTCGCGCTCCATTCGCTCGCGCAGGGGACTGTGAATCCGCCCTGACGACGGTTTGCACGACTGCTCGTCGTAGGCGACATACAGCGGCGGCAGCAGCGCGGCATCGAGCGACTCATACGTGCCGCACTCGAAACCGTCGCACTGCGCCATGGCCGAGAAGTCCATGAACGTGAGCCCGCCGTAGACTTGCGCCACGCGGTCTTGGTAGCCCGCGCTGATGCCGAGTTCGTCGTTCTCAATAAATCGAGCCAGCGAGGCCAGCACGGGCTTGTCGATCGCCACGGAGTAATAGTCCATCAGCGAGCGGAGCGTGGCCACGATAATGGCGCTCGAACCGGAGAGGCCCACACCCTGGGGTATCGTGGTGCTGTAACCGATCGAAAACGGGTGTGGGTGCAACTCGAACGTTCTAGCACGCGCGTAGTCGACGAAGCACTTGATGGACGCCTTGATCAGTCGGATGCCATCGTAGTAGCCGTGTCGCGTGACGTCGTCGACCAGATCATTGATGGAATCGAAGCGATTCTTGTCCTGCTCGCGGAGCACGATCTCCAGCCGATCCCAGGGAATAAGCCGCACGTGAGCATGAAAGTTTCCGATGGCCAGCGCGAGCGTTTTCCCTTGGTAGCCGTCCGAGGGATTGCCGGCCAGGGCGACCCGAGCGGGGACCGAGTGCTGGATGATTTTCATGGCTCGGCCCGACGGTCGAGATAGCCGCGCAAGAACTGCCGCAACTCGGCACCGTGCTCGGCGTCTTCCATGGCGAACTCGGCAAACGCCTGGAAATAGCTGGCAAAGTTGCCGATGTCGTATCGCTGTTCGCCAGCGGGCAAAGGGATGCCGAGCACGCGCCCACCCCGCCGCAACAATAGGGCAATGGCGTCGGTGAGTTGAATCTCGTCGCCGACGCCGCGTTGTGTTTCATGTAGAAACGAAAAGATCTTGGGATGAAACAAATAGCGTCCGGCGACCGCGAGGCAGCTTGGCGGCGGGATCGTCCGGGGCTTCTCGATCAGGTCGGCAAGTTCAAAGTAGCCTTGGTGTTGCACGCGCGGCTTGGCAATGCCGTAGTACTTGGCCTCCGCCTCCGGCACGGTCTCGAAGGCAATCACGGCATCGGGCTGCTGCTGCTCATACAACTCGATCATGCGAGCCACGATGCGCGATTGCGAGTTGAGCCCGATGATCGAATCGCCCAGCGCCACGACAAAAGGCTGCTCGCCCACGACTGTTTCGGCGCAGAGGATGGCGTGGCCCAGGCCGAGTTGCTGTGATTGTCGCGTGTAACAGTAGGTGACGCCGTTCCACTCGAAGTCGAGCGCGGCAAGCAAGTCCTCTTGGCCCTTCTCGCGCAGTCGGTCGCGCAACTCTTCGTTGATATCAAAATGATTTTCGATCGCGGCCTTGCCGGGGCCCGTCACAAACAGCACGCGATCAATGCCCGAGGACGTGAGCTCCTCGATGATCCATTGGACGGTTGGCTTGCGTCCCACCGGCAGCATTTCCTTGGGCTGACTCTTGGTGTGCGGGAGCAAACGACTGCCGTGTCCGGCAACAGGAATAACGGCATGGAACTTCATCGGATTTCCAGAGTGTGGACTGCTTTAAGGCACAAGGCAACTCGGCAAGCATGCGAGTGTAAGATGCCGCGCGCCGCTTGCCAAGTCAGCGAAAAAAGACCCGCTGGGCGGTGTTCCGCAACAGCGATTGCTTATCACCCGCGGACAAGAAATCGAGCCGCTGGGCGATAAAATCGACGCTCGATCGATAGGTGTGCCCCTGCTGCACCTGATACGGACAGTCGGTCGCCCACATCAATCGGTCAACGCCATACGCATCGAGCAGCCGCCGCGTCATGGGGATCAAATCGTCGTAGGGCATTTGCTTCTTGCCCAACGCATAATAAGCCGACAGCTTGACCGTCACGTGCTTGTGCCGCGACAAATTGCATAGCTGGCTCAAATCGCTCTCGCGAATCGTGCCGTCGGTCCCAATGCGCGCGTAATGGTCGATGACCACGGGCGTGTTGGGATGGCGCGTGCAGAGTTGATCGGCGATCGCGAGCATGTTCGGATTGATGAGCAGGCACATATTGAGCCCGTCGCTCGCGCCGACCTTCCACATCGCATCGATGCCGGGCTGGGCAAAGAACGCCTCGGGATCGGCGCCGCGCGGGAAGAGTCGATAGCCGGTGACCCCTTGCGGCGTCAGTGAGCGCATGGTCGCGGCGACATGCTCGGCCTGGGGGTCTATCACCGCGACGCCACGAAACCGACCCGGGTAGCGACGGATCATGTCGAGCATGTAAGAGTTGTCGTAGCGATAAAAGCTCATCTGGATGAGCACGACCCGATCGACGCCGCAGGGCTCGGCCTCGGCGAGCAATTCATCGGCCGTGAATGACGGCGGCAGCATGTCGCTCAGCTTGAAACCGCTGGCGAGCGGATACTTGGCCACGTCGGGGGTCCAAACGTGGCTATGGGCGTCGATGTAGCCCGAGCCGATGGCAGGCGCGGCGGCTGAGGCTGCGGCGGTCATGGCGATCCCTCCTAAAATGGCTCCGCCGAGTTTCAGGGCGTCGCGACGATCAAAATGCGGTCCTGCCATGTGATTGCTCCGGATCGGGGGCTTGCGCGGCATTCGATGTAGTGTCTGGCTCGCGTGGCTTATAGAATAGTCGACGCAGTGGGAATCTCAACATCGACTTTTCGAGGAACCTGGACATGCGTTGGCTGTGTGCATTGACCTGGGTGGTGGTTTCAGTGTTGCCCCTGGCGATTGACGCCGCGACGATCATTCACGCCGGACGACTTATTGATGGCCGCAGCGACCAACCACGCACGCAGGTCTCGATCACGATCGTCGATGGGCAGATTCAGGGGGTCGCTAACGGGTACATCGAGCCGCAGGCGGGTGACACGCTGATCCGCCTCACCGAGCATACCGTGCTCCCCGGCCTGATGGACATGCACACCCATCTGATGTCGCAGCACTCGAAGGATTCGTACAGCGAACGATTTTTCATGGATCAGGCCGACTACGCCCTGCGTTCGACCGTCTACGCTCGCACAACGCTCATGGCCGGCTTTACAACCGTCCGCGAGTTGGGTGACAACGGCGTCAACTCGATCGCGCTCCGCAAGGCGATCGAGCAAGGCTGGGTGCCCGGCCCACGCATTTATACCGCTGGCAAGTCGTTGGCCACAACCGGCGGGCATGCCGATCCGACCAATGCGCTGCGGGGCGATTATCGACGCGATCCGGGCCCATTCGACGGCGTGCTCAACGGAGCCGACGACGCTCGCAAAGCCGTCCGGCAACGCTACAAAGACGGTGCCGACCTGATCAAGCTCACCGCGACCGGCGGTATTCTCAGTCTCGGATCGAGTGGCCAGAACCCGCAATTCACGGCCGACGAATTGCAAGCCGTCGTGGCCACCGCCAAAGACTACAACATGATCGTCGCCGTACATGCTCACGGCACCGAGGGGATCAAGCGGGCCGTCATGGCTGGCGTCAACTCGATCGAGCACGGCACGTTCATGACCGACGAATGCGTCGAGCTGATGAAGCAACATGGCACGTACTGGGTACCGACCTTGCTGGCCGGCGCGTGGGTCGCCGAGAAATCCGAGCAGCCTGGGTATTTTCCGGAAGTGGTTCGCAAGAAGGCCTCGGCCATTGGTCCGGTCATTCGCGCCACCTTCGTCAAGGCCCACGCCTCGGGGGTGAAAATCGCATTCGGGACGGACTCGGGAGTCTCGCCCCACGGCGAGAACGCACGTGAGTTTGCCTTGATGGTCGAGTGCGGCATGAGTCCCATGAAGGCCATACAGTCGGCCACGCTCACCGCGGCACAATTGCTCCGCATCGACGACCGCCTCGGCACGATCGAGCCCAACAAGCTCGCCGACATCGTGGCCGTGAAAGGCAATCCGCTCGACGACATCAAGCTATTGCAGCACGTTGCGTTCGTCATGAAGGGGGGCGTGACCTTCAAAGGCCCATAGCATCGAAAACACGATTGCCGGTCATTACAGCGAGCAGCCCCGATGAATCTCTCACGCTCTCGATTATTCGTTCACAGCATCGCTCTGCTGCTCGTCGCGCTGACGCTCGACGTGAGCCGAGTCGTAGCCGAGGTGCCAGGTTTTCCGGCCAAGCCGAGCCTCAAGCCTGATGCGAGCGATGCCTTTTTCAAGACCGGCCAGATCCCGCGACTGAAGATCGAAATCGAACAGGCGGAACTGCAAAAGTTGCGACAGAACAATCGCGCGTACGTACGGTGCCGCGTGCTCGAAAATGACCAGCGCGAGTACCAACACGTCGGCATCAAGCTCAAGGGAGCGGCCGGCAGCTTCCGCGGAGTCGACGATCGCCCGGCCCTCACGCTGAATTTCGACAAGTTTCTCAAGGGACAATCGTTTCACGACCTCGACAAAATGCACCTCAACAACTCGGTGCAAGACAACACCTATCTCAACGAATTGATCTGCTCGGACATTTGCGCCTCGGCCGGTGTGCCTGCTGCGCGGGCGACCCATGCCCGGGTGTGGCTCAACGGCCGCGACCTGGGCTTCTACGTGCTCAAGGAAGGCTTCGACACGCAATTCCTGAAGCGTCATTTTGCCAAGTACGACGGCAACCTGTACGACGGCGGGTTCTGCCAGGAGATCGAAGGCAACTTGGAGAAAGACGAGGGCAAGGGTCCTGACGACCGTAGCGACCTCAAGCAACTCGTGCTCGCCTGCCGCGAGCCCAACGCCATGCTCCGCCCCCAGAAAATTGCCGAAGTGCTCGACATGGACGCCTTCCTCTCGTTTGTCGCCGTCGAGTTGATGATGTGCCACTGGGACGGTTACTGCCAGAATCGAAACAACTATCGCGTCTATTTCAACCCGGCCACGAAGCAGGCGCAGTTCATGCCGCATGGCATGGACCAAATGTTCGGCGACGCGAATTTCTCGATCCTGCACACGCCCGGCGCGCTGGTCACACAGGCCGCGCTGCAACCCATCGATGTGCGGGCACGGTATCGCGAGCGGATCAACAAGCTGTTGCCGATTTTCAGTCCGCCCGACAAATTGCTCGCGCGCGTCGACGAGGTGCACGCCCGCATGCGCCCGGTGCTCGCTTCGATCAACGAGAATGTGGCCCGCGATCACGACAACGCGGTGCGGGGGCTCAAAGATCGGCTCGTGGCGCGCGCCAAGGGGTTGGAACAGCTCAATGGCACGTATGACCCCAAGCCGCTGGTGTTCGACGCGCAGGGCATTGCCAAGCTGAACAAATGGTACACCAAGAGCGAGTCCCCCGACGCGCGACACGAGGAGCCCACCGTCGACGGTGTGCCGACTTGGTCGATCACCGTGGGACCGAGCGGGCAATGCGTCGCCTCGTGGCGCAACAAGGTGCAACTGGCGGCCGGCACGTACAAACTCCGCGCTCGCGTGAAGAGCGTCGACTTGGCAGCGACGCAGAGTGGCCAGGGGAACGGAGCCGGCGTAAGGATTTCCGGTGGGCAGCGAACGAATCATGTCGAGGGCAATGCCGCGTGGCAGGTCATCGAACATGAGTTTGCAGTCGCCGCACCGCAGCAAGAAGTCGAACTGGTCGCCGAGCTGCGCGCCTCTCGCGGCCAGGTCTGGTTCGACAAAAATGCCCTGCAATTGGTCCGCGCCAAGTGACGCGCGTCAAGGGGCCTCTTCGAGCTGGGCCCAGCGGACGCTCTGCACGCCATCGAGCTGGTTCAACGCGCGGACGAGTTCGGCCACATCGCACGTGGGGTTGAGCCGGACGCGGTATTGATAGTCGATGGCGCTTCCCTGCTTCGAGGTTTCGATCGCCATCAGCTCGACATGCCGCGTCGCGCCGCCGAGCAGCGGGAGGATGGCGATTTGGGGCGACTGACCGATCGCCAGCCGGATGTCGAGCTTGGTGATTCGATCCGAGACAAGGTTGAGCGTGGGGCGAAACAGCCACGCCGCGACCCCCACGACGAGTGCGCCCGAGGTGGCGACCGCGAGATTGCTGGCCCCGGCCGCCATGCCCATCACCACGGCAAAAATGACAAACGCCGTGTCGCGCGTATCGCGCACCACGGTCCGAAATCGGACGATCGAAAGCGCCCCCACCAAACTGAACGCACGGGCCACACTGTCGCCGATCACTTGCGTGACGATGGCGATCAGAATCGACAGCAACACGAGCGTGGCCACGAACGAGGAGCTGTCGTCGGTGGCGTTGCTGGTCCTCTTATAGATGACGGCGACGAGCCAGCCCAACAGCAGCGACAGCGTGAGCCGGACGATCAGTTCGCCCGCCCCGACATTCGTGTCGATCAGGGCACGTTGCAGCCAAGGCTCCATCGCCAGATTCCTTGAAAAGAGGCACGTCTAGGCGGAGCGCGCATCGCGCTCGCGTGTCGTGGCATCCGACAGCGTGGGGGGCACGAGCCCGCATTGCTCGACGCTGCGGCGATATTTTGAGACCCCGGTGGGGGTCATCTGCAACTCGGTCATCAGGCGTTTGAACAGCCCGGGCAGGGTGTCACAGAACTTCATCTCGACGATCACGTCGTCGCACAAGAGCTGTGGCGGAGCATCGACCGCTTGCACGCGAATGTCCGAAGCCGCTTGGCAACGCAAGTGGCGATCGAGCGTCAGGCGAAACATCGCGCCGTCACTCTCGCCCGTCAGGGCGGTGCGCCAGTAGCTCACTTCGCAAATGGGTTGCAGTTTTCGGGCGCGTAGGCGGCGGCGAAACCAATGCCCCGTCCAGTCGGCTTTTACCCGCGCGGCGGCGAGTCGCTGCAACTCCGCATCGTCGATCAGGGTGCGGCGTTTGCAAACCCGTCCGCCCGACTTGGCTTTGTGTTCCAAAAAGACCTGTCGAGCGGTACCGTAGCGTCGTAGCCGCAGCTTTTGCAACGCATGCGATCCCTCGCGGCGATACACGTGCCACTCGGGCGTTTCAAAATACAGTCCATGCACTTCATAGGCGTTGCCCTGCTCCGCGCGTGCATGCGGGTCAAGCGTCATGTGTCGTTGCGCGGCGTCGAGCAACTCGGCGGCGCGGCTCGTGGGGAGCAAGAACTTCAACTCGAAGGCCGCGAGCGTGCCGTTTGCTCGCAAACTGGGCGAGAGCCAAGGCTGGGCAGCGAGTTGGGCCGACGATGGAGCGTGATTCTGTGGTGCAGTCACAATGGCAAAATTGCCCGATCGGGTGATACGAGTCACCACCCCGACCGTCCTAGCCGCGGGCGACGTGACCTTGGCGCGATTATATCGCAAACCGCGACGAGTGCCAAACTTTTGGCATGGAGGTCGAGCCAGCCCCATGAAAGGCAGCGTCTGCAATCACGGCGGCAGATCATCTGTACCGAGGCGTTGCCTCCACACCGAACTCGCTCGACCCGAAGGACTACGCAACCTTGAACCGAGCGAATTGACAGACCAGTCACTCACCAGCCGCCGGTGGTGGTGAGTGTGTAGTCGATGGCGGCGGCGTGGACGAGACTGTCGGCCCCGGTGGTACGCTGCGCAGCGACATTCTCGAATCGTTTGATTGTCACGCGCCGAGAACCGCTGGCGGC
>CAZZBK010000012.1:0-53767 GCA_964652155.1 uncultured Planctomycetaceae bacterium
CACGACCGAGATGCCTTCCTTCAAATACGGCGCGACCACGGCCCCCTTCTTGCTGCCGCCGCGCCAGCCGCCGCCGTGAATGTAAAACACGACGGGCGTG
The DNA here is from genome assembly GCA_964652155.1 of uncultured Planctomycetaceae bacterium. Classification (GTDB taxonomy): domain Bacteria; phylum Planctomycetota; class Planctomycetia; order Pirellulales; family PNKZ01; genus CAZZBK01. Next base: position 101 of record CAZZBK010000012.1, read on the forward strand.
GGGGTCGCCGACTCGGCCTTGTAGAAGTCGATGACTTGCTTCGGGTGCGGGCCATAGGCGACGTCTGCCGCGGTTGGCTTGGGTTGCTCGGCTGCCTTGGCTTTGGCCTTGTCGTCCGCCGGGGCAATACGGGCCGTCAGGCCGATCAAAAGCAGGGTGGTTATCAAGATGCGCGGCAGCGATCGGGTCATGGCGAGCGGTTCCTCGAAGGGGGGACGATTCGGATCGTGCATCATTGTGATCGCTTCGCACGGAGACTTCAACCAGGAACCGTTATTGGGCCGCGAGTGGCTCAGTTTGGCTACGCAAAGGTGAGCTAGGTTTGCTAAGATGATCGAAACACCGTTGGAGCCTTCCTAAAACCGAAATGCGAGGGGGACCATCCCCATTTGCCTCGTAGACTTCGTAAATCTGGGACAGTCCCCGTCGGTTTTTTTTTAGGATCGGCCCTGTGACGCGGCAGTTTGGTCGCCATTTCGAGCGCAGCCATGCCAAGCCTACCCGAGGACGCCAAATCGACTCAGCCCTCGCCGCTCCCCGCGGCCACGATCGAGGTGTCGCGCGACAGCAAGTCGATCGGCCCTGAGCTTTGGTCCGGCTCGGTCAACAACACGCCCGGCCGCTACCAGCTCGGGGGCGAACCGGTGCCCGGCTATCGCTTGACCCAGTTTTTGGGCAAAGGTGGGTTTGGCGAGGTGTGGAAGGCGGTCGCACCCGGCGGGACCGAGGCCGCTTTCAAAATCATCAACCTTAGCGGCAAGCAAGGCCTCAAAGAGTTTCGCGCCTTGCGGTTGGTCAAGCGCGTGCGGCATCCCAACTTGATCCCGATCGTCGCCTTCTGGCTCAAAGACGAGCAAGGGCATCTGCTCGCCGATGCCGAAGCGCTGTTCGCGGAAATGGACAAGCAGTCGGGCCAATTGTCGGCCGACGAAGGCCCGCGCCCCGCCGAGTTGCTCATCGCGATGGGGCTGGGTGAGCGTGACTTGGGCCACCGGCTCGAAGAGTGCAAGCGCGAGGGCCTGAGCGGCATCCCCCCGCACGAACTGCTCCGCTACATGGAAGACGTGGCGCGGGCGCTCGATTACCTCAACAGCCCGCGCCACGGCGAAGGACCTGAACGAGTCGCAATTCAGCACTGCGACATCAAGCCCTTTAATATCATGATCGTTGGCGGGGCGGCGCAGGTTTGCGACTTCGGCTTGGCGCGCATGCTCGGCGACATTCGCAAAACTGCGTCGACGATGGGCACGATGGCCTATGTCGCCCCCGAGTGTTTGACGCAGCACGAGCCCAGCGCCACGTCCGATCAATACTCGCTGGCCATCACGTACTTCGAACTCCGCACGTCGCGGCTGCCGTATCGCAGCGAGTTGTTTGCCGAAGTCATCGACGCCGTGCTCAAAGGGAACCTCGATCTCTCGGCCCTGCCTAGCGCCGAGGCGGCCGTGATCCGCCGCGCAACGGCACTCGACCCTAAAAAACGTTACGCCTCGAACTCCGACCTGGTGCAGGCTCTCGATCAAGCCGTGAACGCGAACGACGAGACGCTCCGGGTCGCGCATCCCGCGCAACGGTCGAGGGCGCTGCTCGCCGTGGTGGTAGCAGCGCTGCTGGCCGGTGGGGCTCTGCTGAGTTGGCAACCGTGGCGCGCGGCGACCGTTGTACCGGCGCTCGACCCGGCGACGGCGGACTTGCTCGCCCAGGCCGAACACGATTTCAAGGCGAGTCAATTCGCGCAGGCGATCAAAACCCTGAGCGAGGCCATCGACCAAGCGCCGCTACCTCCCGCCCAGGCCTACTTGCTGCGGGGTACGTGCTACCTGGAACAGCAAGCCCTCGAGCCCGCCGACGAAGATTTTTCGACCGCCATTCGACTCAACCCCAACGACGCCCGGGCCTTCAGCCGCCGGGCGACATGCCGCCTGCGCGCGGGAAATGTGGCCGAGGCGGTCAACGATTTCTCGGCCGCGATTCGCATACATTCCGACGTGCGCGATCTCGTCGGCCGCGGCGTGGCGCATTGGAACTTGGCGCAACTCGATCAGGCCGACGATGACTTGTCGCAGGCCATCCAGCGCGAACCCAACGCCGACGACGTATTCGACACCTACTACAAACGGGCGTTGGTGCGTGTTGACCTGAAACGATTCCCGGACGCGGCGCGTGATTTTGCGGCCGCGCTCCAGCGCGCACCGGCCGATGCCGTCGAGGTTGTCGCGAGCTACGCTTGGTTGCTCGCCACGGCCCCCGAGCCTGCCTTACGCGACGGACAGCAGGCCGTCGTGCTGGCTCAGCGCGCGTGCGCCCTGGCCAGCACGGCCGAGCATCTCGACATCCTTGCCGCGGCCTATGCCGAGGCAGGAGAATTTTCCGACGCCGTCTCAACCGCCAAACAGGCCGTCCAACAGGCCGAAGACGACACCCTCAAAGATGAATACGCGTCCCGACTCAAGCTCTACGAGCAGAATCGACCGTATCGGGAATTACCCTAGAGTTCGTCGCGAGACCCGCTACTGAAACAGCGGCGCGACCCACGAGCCAACGAACGTATTGAAGAGAATTTGCAGCTCGTAATTGTACGGATGTGGCTGAGCCACCGGGGCGCAGACGCCCAACGACAAGGTCGAGCGATGGTTTAGCACGCAGGTGACCCCGCTGGTGATGTTCACCTGATCGAAGTAATACGCCGAACCGGTCAGCAAATTATATCCCGTCGCGGCGATTAGGGCGGGCGTGGCCCGCGCGGTGTGCGTGCGATTGTTGAGCGGATTCGCCACGTGAACTTCCATCGTGGGGACAATCGCCGTGAGCCAATTGCCTTGCGTGCGATGGATATAGCCGACGCCCCAATCGTTGAACAAGTAGGTAGCGTCGGTCGTCGTGAACGGCGTGTCGACGGCAAAGAACCCCTGCACGAACCAACCCGAGTTCGCGCCACTCAGCGACTTGTAGCCGGCCAGAAACGGCTGAATCGAACCGGTGTGTTGCACGCCATCGAGCGTAAAGGCGGGCGTGACTCCGCCGATGGTCGCGGGTCCCGTGGGCGCGACCAGCGCGGTTCCCCAGCTCAGCACGTTGCCCCCAGACGGATCGTAGATCAGCGCCTGCTTGAACACGGTCGTCAAGTCACCCAAACTGGTACGCCCTTCGGTCCCCACGCCAAACGTGCCGATCTGTCCGCCCACAAACGCGGCGTTATTTTGCACGCCCGGCGCGACGCTGTAGAGCGGCAGTCGCATGCTGATCGACGCGCTGCCATCGCCCAGTTGCTGCTCAAAACCGAACATCTCGCGAGTGATCCCGGTCTTGCCGCCGACTTGGTCAAAATAGTTCGAGGTGACAAACAATCGCGTGCGCGGCCAAGGGCTTTCGTTGTCGGCAATTTTGAACGAATGACCAGAGAACGTCGCGGGAGCCGGCTGCCCATTCGCGCCAAGTCGCACCTGAAACAAACCCGTGCTCGGGGTAACGGTCGGAGTTGAGAGTACGAGGTTCGAGCCGCTCAGCGCCCCGCCGACCAAAAAATCGCCCAGCATGTTAACGCCGACCGACTCGGGACCCCGCGCCGCGCCATACGAACTGCTCAGCATATTGAAGTCGGGCGCGGCTTCGGGCTGCAACAAATCGCGGGTCTGCGTGTCGTTGGGTGGCGAGGCGGGCGCGGTTGCTGGCGCGGGCTCAGTGGTAGCCGGAGCCGAGCCGGCCATGCATTGCGGGCAACGACAACGCGCTGACCAACGACCCTGACCGATCGAAAGATAATTCACCTGCTGAATCAGGCTTGCTCCCGCCGGCGCAGTGTGAGTCGCCGCGGCACAGGCATCGCAACTCCAGGCCGTCGCCGGCAGGCTGTTCGCCAGCATCACGGCGAACAAGGCGAGCATGCGACACGAGCGAAGCATCTGAAGGCTCCTCGAACGGACGACGCCGCGCTCGGTCACGATCGGCGCAGCGCGACACGGTCAGGCCTGTTGTCGTCCAATCGGGGCTTGATCGTTGAATATTTTCTGGATATTTCACGCAGGAAATTCGGACAATGCGTGACACGCACGCTAGCAAAGCGTTGACAGCCGCTAGCGTCCGTTGGGTGCCGCGCGGTCATCGTTCGCGGGTTGAACATTGGCCTGCCGCTTATAGTGCGTGAGTCGCAACGAGACAAATGGGAGTACTTCGTCCGGTGCGGCGGTCGGGTTCTGCCGCCCTTCGGTCAGCTCGGGCACATCGCGCTGCACATAGCGGACCACCTCATTGAGCGACACGACACCGTCGCCCGACACGTCGGCATCGCCCGAGAGCGCTGAGAGGAGGCTTTTCGTGAATGCGCCGTGTTGCCAGGCCGTCTTCTCCTCGGAGCGTTCGCTCCCCGCGGCGGCCGTGACGGTAAAAACGACATCCTCCTGAAACGCCCTCACGGCCGACTTCAGGTCACGACCTCGGAGCGGTTGAATTGCGCCGCTATGACACGTGTCGAGCAAGGCCAACTTGCGGCAGGGAATGTCACCGAGCAGCTCAAAATCGCTCCAGGAGATCGAGTTCGAGTATTGTCCCTTGAGGAACGACTCGATGCTGATGTCGTGCCCGGCAAAATAGTAACGCTGGGTTTTCGCGTCGACGAAACCGTGCCCCGCCATGAAAATCACCAGCAGGTCGTCGGCCCGCGCATCAGCGCGCAACTGCTCGCGCAACTTGGCAAACGATTCGGACCAACTCGTCCGGGTCACTTGTTCGTTGACGAGCAGTGTGGGCGTTTGCAGCGTGTAGAGCCCGGCCGTTCGTTCCTTGAGCAACTGCACGATCGCCTGCGCATCGGCGACCGAATAGCCGAGCGGTTGCACGTCGCGATCTCGATACTCGTTGATGCCCATTGCCAGCACATACAACTTGGGCAAGCGCTGGGACGGTTGCAGCGCGGTCGCATTTTCGACCAGCACGTGACCAAACCCGACGGTCTCGGCATCCGTGTTCACCAACACCTGAATCAGGGCCTGTTGCTCGGTGGGGAGCGCCGCGTTCCACTCATAGATCAGTTCGCGGCCGTCGGGCACGGCGCGGTCGTCGACCACGCGCTGCTGGGCGGCCACGACGCCATTGGCAAACACCTTGGCTCGCGCCAGCTTGCTCGTGCCCGGCAGCTTGATCCGAGCCCGGACCCTCGCCGTGCCACGCTCGACCGACTCGCCGGCCAACGGGGACAAGATGCTCACGCGCGGCGTGACCGCAATCTGCTGCTCGACCGCCTGATCGGGTCGCTTCGGCGGCTCGATGGCCGCCTGACGAAACGCGCGCTCCAAGCTCCCTTGCGGGAGCAAATGCTCCAGCACGTCGGGGCGTTCGAGCCGTTTGCGAAACTGATCGGCTCGAAAGAATTCGGGCGCGGCCTCAAGACCACGATTCACCTGCCAACCGAAGAGCGTGTGACCGTTGGCCGAAGCGTCGTAATAACCCTCGGGGGTCCAAAACGCCCATTCGCGTTGCGCGGTTACGAACAAATTAGCCAGCGGCTGCCAAGCCGGCAGCAGTTGGAACGCGCCCTGCGCGACGCCCGCGCGGCTCGTTTCAAACACGACCTGCGTTTCCCACGGCACGTCGCGCAGCTGTTGGAGCATGCTCGCCGCCTCATCGGCTTGCGTGACCTCGGCCGTGGCGGGCCACCGCAGCCGGGTCAGCACGTCTCCCTGACGCACCCCTTTGAAGTACAACGGCCCCGCCGGGTCGACACGACTCGCCACCAGTCGGTCTTGCTCGACGGTCCAGTCAGCACCCCAACGGCCGAGCGGCGCGCCCGCTTGCTCGAGATGCACAAGCGACCAAATGCGCGCAGTGCCGTCAGCCGAGCCCGACACGAGGTACCGCCGATCTTGAGACACGCCCAGCGCGGTGACGTAATCGTGATGGCCACGAAAGTGTCGCAGAATGGGACACACCCCCTGCGGGGCAAGCTGACAAACAAAGATGCTGTTCTGCACGTCGGTTCCGACGGCAATCGCGGTCGGTTCTCCCGCCGCGTCGCTGATCCAGGCATAGCAGCGAATCGCCCCTTCGCGACGAGCATCGAACCGGACGGTCCCCTTGGCAATGTTATCTTGAAACAGTTGCAATGCGCCGTCGGCGAGTCGTTGCACGCGCCAGCGTCCCTGCTGCGGCGTGACCGAGAGCCAGTCGTCGGCATGGAGCGGGGGCGGCAACAGATCGAGCGACTGTGGATCAAAGGCCTGTTCGAGCGGACCGTAGTTGTTGAAGCCGGCGGCCGTGTAGCTCATCCCCAGGGCGATGCGGTAGAAAGGCTCGCGGCGCGCAAACGCCACGCTGACCACGCGGCGACCCGCCCCTTGCAGTGCCACGCCGGCGTTGAGGTCGTCGATCGGTCCGAGGTAGAGGGCGTTATGCTCGCCTCCGGCAAACGACAGCAGCTTGCCGTTGGGGCTCACCGCGCAGGCGCTGACGTTGTCGACCGTATGGCGGCGCGCCTTGATCGTTTGCGTGGCGACATCCCAGGCTTGCAGTTGAGCTTTGCCCTGCTGCGGCACAAGCGCCGTCCCCGCAAAGAGTGTCTCGCCGCGCGGGTCGAAACAGGCCGACAACACAATCGCGCCGGGGGCGCAAAGTTGTGGCTCGGCACCAAGCGTGCCGATGTAAAGGTTGCCCGCGAGATCCGCCGAGGCGAGTTGCTGGCCGTCGCGGCTCAAGGCCAACGCGCTCACCATGCCGACATGCACCGTCGGGTAGGTCACCACGTCCTGTCGGTTCGCCAAGCCAATACGCTGCAATTTCCAAGTTGGGCGACCAGCCATGTTCGTCCCCACAAACACGCTCACGACAGCGTGCGTGGAGCCGAGCAAGGCCAAGGGGCGAAAATTGGGCTGCCGCTGAATCAGGGCCGCCTGATCTGCGCCGTAGACCGGCTCGTCTCGTTCGTAGACCACGATCGGCTGCCAGTCGCGGCGGTTCCAGAAGATGAGTTGGCCAGCCACGTCGAGCGAGGCGAGCCATTGCCCATCGGCGGAAAAAGCCAGCGAGGCAACGGTCTGCCGATGCGATTGCAGGACCCGAAGCTGCGTCCCTTGCACGGGGTCGAAGAGGATGATTTCGCCGAGACTGCCCATCGCTCCGTAACCGCCGACGGCCAGCAAGCCATCGTTAGGCGCAGTAGCCAGCGCGAAGACGCTCCCCCGCAGGCCACGGCCGACCTGCCAGCGTAACGAACGTTCGAGCAGCCAGGAACGTTTCAGATCGCGGACGATCGCCGTGGTGTTCCAGACATGCACAATCTTGTCGAGCCCCGCCGAGCAGAGTCGCTTCGAGTCGGGGGTGAACGCGAGGGCGCGGACCGCAGCCGTGTGACCGCTGACATTGATCGACAGCCAGGGACGAACGTCATCCTGGGGCAAGAGAGCGTCCTGCGCCGCCGCGACCGATTGCGTCAGGATAACGATCGCGAACAGCCAACCGCCGCGCCCGATCATGCCACGCCGGCGCGCCTCTGAACCACAACCCGCTACGCGCTCCGCGCGGCTCATTTCGCAGTACTCGCCTTGGGAGCAACCGACTTGAGCGGAATGGTCACAAACAGTTCGACCGGCTTGACCCCTTTGGTCGAGGCCGCCATGCTGAACGTGCTGCGATACTTGGTCCCGGGGGGCTCTTCAAGCGTGGCTCGCTCGCTGCGATCGCGCTCGACGGCCTGATTGACCTTGGCCATCGCCTCGGCGGTGACCAGTCCGCGATACCGAGTCCCCTGCGCCTGACGTTCGCGAATCGACTTGAGCGTCTTCGTGCTTTGCGCCTTGAGCTTGTCCTGTAACGCCTTCTCGGCTGGGGTGAGTTGCTCGTCGGGTTTTTTGAACACCACGTCCGATAGTGCGGCCAGATCGTCGCTTGGTTCCTCGACCGCGACGACAATCAACTTCTCTTCACCGGCCGGAGGCGAAAACTCGAACACGCTGCCGTCGGATGGGAGATCGAGCGATTGATCTTGCCGCGCGAGCGGCGGCATCTCCTTGTCCATCGGCAACAGACAGGTGCGATGGCCGCTGGCCCCTTCGTGGAAGATGTAAATGTAAAGCCCGTTAAGAGGCTTGATCCGCACGCGAATCTGATCGCCCAAGCTGAACGGATACTCATTGGAGTCGACCGCTTCGTCTTGACCGTTTTTGCGCAGGAGCACCGTGTACTCGAGGGCGACGATCTTCTGGAAGCTCGCGGGGAGGCCCGGTATGGTCTGCGGTTCGCCTCCGGCGGCTTGGGTGGCGATATGCTTGCGAACCAAATCGCGGAAGGTGGGATCCTCGGCTTGGACCATCGAGGTGAGCGCACCCATGACCAAGGCAGCCAAGCTGAGAACAACAACGCGACGAGTGCATTTCATGTCAATATTCCTTGCAATACAACCATCATGCTGGCCGACACGATCTCAGTGGGAGTTCGTTCAGTTCATCAGCGAGCCGTGTCCGGCCGCCCATTGCCGTTGCAGGTAATCATACCATTGCGGGCAAAAAGTCTCGTGAAATCGTCAAAAGAGTGAAAGAAATTCCGCCCGCGTTGCGAAAAAACAACGACGCTAGAACGCTGTCGTGGCAGGCGCGCATCGCCCCGGAGTCACTTGCCCGGCAATTCCCATTCGTTCGGCACGTCCTGCCGCTCTTCGATCAGGACGCTCACGGCCCGAGAGAGCAGCACCAGGCTGGGGCCATCGTCGGGAAAGTCGATGAGCAGCCGTCCCAGCATCTTCGCGCACTCGCGAAATTGGCCGCGATCGAACTTGTCCAGCGCTTGCTCGTAACGCAGGCACAAGCTGTTGGTTACCTCGGTGCTATTGGTCTGCAACTCAAAGAGCTCGACCGGCTGCGAGATATTGACGACGCGCACCTTGCAGAGTCGGCGCACGGCAAACTCGCCGCGAAGCTGCGCGCGGGTCGCTCCGGTGATGAGCAGGCTCGACTTCAAATACTTGGTCGCGCCTTGCACGCGGCTGGCCAAATTGACCGAGTTGCCCAGCGGTCCGTATTTGAACTTGCGCGTCGAACCGGTATTGCCCACGCGGGCAATGCCCGTGTTCACGCCAATGCCCACGCGCGTGTCTTCGCCAATGATGCTGGTCCAGGTGTCGTTGAGGGTGGGGAGCGCCGCGAGCATTTGCTGCGCGGCCTGGCAGGCGAGGACCGCATGATCGGGTTGCTTCGAGGGAGCGCCCCACATCGCCAGCAATTCATCGCCAACGTAATCGACCAGCACGCCGCCAAAGTTCGCCACGCAATCGGACAGCGCGCTGAGCACCGCCCCAACCCAGTTCAACGTGCCGGTCGGGCCCAGCCGCTCGGCCACGCGACTGAAGCCGCGAATGTCGCAGACCAGCAGGGTCACTTCCGTGTCGCGGCCATCGAGCAGATCGGGCTCGCTCGCCAATTGGCGCGACAGCTCGGGCGAGAAGAACTGTTCGAACTTGACTTGCGCCGCCAGTGCCGCCTGCTCTTGCTCCAAACGCGCCAAGCCCGCGGCCACTCCGCAGGCGAGCGTCTCGACGAGCATGGCGTCGAGCTTGGTGATCTCCGGCAAACCACGGCTGCGTCGATTTTGCGAGCGGTAACCGTAGAGCGCGCCGATGACGTCTCCGCCGCGATTCAGAATCGGCGCGGCCACTACCGCCTCGACACTCATCAGGCTTTCGCTGACGCTCTCCGTGGGCGTACTCGACTGCCAGAACGTTCGCTTCTCTTCGTGGACTCGAGCGAGCACATGTCGACTGGGGGACCAAGGGCGTTCGCTGTCGCTGCTCAGCGCGGCGAGCTTCCACTTGCCGCCTTGCAACAGCAGCACCCCGCCGGCGTCGAGCTCCATCAGTTTGCAAAGCCCCTCGGCGGCGCGTTGGAAGAAGTCCGTCGAATTGGCCGCGCTTTGCAGGACGGCAATGACATTCTTCCACCAACCGATCAACGATTCCGTCGCTTGCGGCGAGAGCTTGGCGAGCGCCTCGGCCGCCGAGGCATAGATCGAGACCGAAGGGGTGCCCAAGAAGACCGTGGCTTGCCCGAGGGTGTGCAACGCCGGCAAATCCGCGCCGACCTCGCTGAGGTCGATCACCACCTGCTCGCCGATCAGCAGCGTAACGGGGAGCCGCAATTGCACGACGCCGCGGGCGGCGATGCTGGCCCCGCCTTTGACAAAAATCCGATTCTTCTCGCTGAGGTTGCTGAGCGTGACCATGCCATTCGATGGCGCATCGATCCGCAGCATTCGCCGCGAGACGGTATTTTCGTTATGCTGCGCGATCGCGACGCGCCAGCGGGCACTGTCGAGCGGGTGCGCAATGAACATTTCCTCGCGGGGGTCTTCCTGCCGCCCCATCTCGACCCCGCCGGGCAACTCCTGATCGAAGCGCAGGCTGCCTTGGATCGATACGCGCACCGTAAAGGCTTGAGCCATGATGTCATCTAACTTCGGGGAGAAGCTGTCACCAACTCCAATAAATCCGCCCCACTCATCCGGAACGCGGCATTGTGCGGACAAGCATACACGCAGCTAGGGTCCTCGTTCGCTCCCACGACATGGCGACACAGATCGCATGTCGTCGCCTTCTGTTGCAACACCGCCTGACGCTTGTGCGGCTGCTCGGGATGCGGACGGTCGTCGAGCATGCCGTGCATGTTGATGTTGCCATACGGACAGTTGCTGGCGCACAACCCACACCCGATGCACCAGTCTTCAATGACGATCTCGAGCGACGCCTCGGAATCGTTGCGTTGACGGCGGTGAATGGCGTCGACGGGGCAGCCAACCAGGCAGTACGGGTCGAGGCAGGAGCGACACGAGCTGGCCACGAGAAACTTGTCGAACCGCATCCCCTCGCGAATCAATCGCGTGATCCCGCCGTGCGTGTCCGAGCAACTGTGTGTGCATTCGTCGCAGCGCGTGCAGCTTTCCAGGTCGAGCACCAACAACTTTTGCGCGTTGAACAACCCTTGATCGAGAAACTCGGCCAGCGGGCGATTCAATGTCTTGCGCGTCACTTCGTCCCGATGGAGATGCTGCTTAGCTTGCTCGACAAGCTGCTCTCGGATGCCGGCAAAGCGTTCGAGGAGCGCGGCGAAATGCTCGCCCCGAATGCGAACCAATTCCACGTCGTCGAGCGCGCGGCAGGTTGCGGTCCGCACGCCGCCCACGTTGTTGGGAGATGCTTCGAGCAGGCTGGACAGCAGGCCAATTTCGCCGAAGCTGCTGCCGGGCCCCAAGTAGTCGAGCACCCGTTCCTGTCCCGCATAGATCTGCGAGACCCGGACAAAACCGAGCCGCACCATGTAAAAGTGATCGGCGCCATCCCCTTGCGAGAAGATGATCTGACCCGAGTCGACGCGCAGCAACTCGACTTTATCGCGCAAAAACTCGGCGCATTCGAGCCGCTGCGCATCATCGAGGCTGGCCAACAAGCTGCTCCGGCGCAGGTGGTCGGTCAGGGCCCGATCACGGTAGGCGCGATCAAATATCTCGCGGGCTGATCGATTGCGCCGCAGGTAATGCAAAATGTTGCGGCCAATCTCGAACACCTCGCCATCCTCGACGGCGGTCACAGTTGCCGAACGGGGATAATGACTCAGGCAGGTCATCTCGCCGATGATCACGTCGGCGGGGGTGACTTCGCGGCGCGGCTGACCAAGCGAGATGGGCATACTGTCGGCATTGCGGATCGACGTGTGGTCGTCGCTCTGGCTGGTGAAACTGGTCCGAATCCGTCCGAGGAGACCGCGCCAACCGCTCTCCTTTTCGTTTCGCAGGCTCTTGAGCGTTGAGCGGAGCGCCACTTCGTAACGCCCACGGAGCAAGATGAACGCAGTCGAGCCGACATCCCCTTCGCGGCACAGGACGGTGCCCGGCGCGAGGCGGTGTCGCGTGACCGAGTTGGCGTTCCACTGCAAGAACTTGTGTGGGATTCCAGCGAAGAGCGGATGCTGTTTCAATTCGTCGGCGGTGACGCTGAGCGATTCGCGAGCCTTGATCGAGGGGCGCTCTGATTGCGAACGATCGCCGACCGACTCGCGGAACATGAGCGCACCGGTGGGGCACGAGACCATGCACTCGCCGCACGACACGCAGCTTGATTGCCCCATCGGGTCATTCAGATCGAAGCCGATCGTGGTGCCGTAGCCTTTGCCTGCGCGACCGATGACCATGTTGTGCTTGACATCGTCGCAGGCCCGCACGCATCGATCGCACAACACGCAAGCGTTGTGATCGACAGCAATCACGAGCGACGAGTCATCGTGGCCGCGGTCGAGTTGCCGCGGCGTGAAGCGGGGCGTGCCAATATGCAGGCGTTCGCACAGGTCATTGAGTTCGTTAAACGATGAGTGCGATGAGCTGTCGGTCGCGGCTAGGTGATCGGCCTTGAGCAACTCGGCCAACACGTTCACGGCCGACCGCACCCGCTGCTGGGCGTCGCCGTCGGGAGACTCGATCGTGTGGACCTCCATCGTCTCTTCCACGCGATGCTGGCAGGCCGGGAGCAATTTCCGCTCGCGGTCAATTTTGCCCCGTTTGAGTTTATGGATCTCGACCACGCACAGTCGGCACACCCCAACCGGGTCCAAATGCTCTTGATGGCACAGGGTGGGAATCGGGTTGCGGTCACCGGGCTGTTTGACGAACAGTTTCGCGGCGGCGTCGTGGATCGTCGTGGGGCGTGGGATGGGGCGACCTTCGTGATCGCGACGAATATGGCCCTGCGCATCCGTCGCCGGCACGGCTTTCTTCACCGTCACCTTGCGACCATCGATCTTGATGGTGATGTCCTTGGCTAAGTCCTCGGCCGTCACCTTGTCCATGCGCAGCAATTGACCATCGACGCCGCGCACAAACAGGCCTTCGTCGGCGCCCGGGTTGAGATCGTCATCGAAATCGTCGAGATCGCGACTCATGACGCGCCTCCGGTCGGATGAGCGTGCTGGCGAGGGGCATGCGTGGACAAGTGCCGCGCCACTTCGTCCGGAAAGAACTGCGCCAAGCTCGTGAGCGGTTTCGAGGCCACGACCCCCAAGCCGCAAATGCTGGTGAGTTCCATTGCCCGCGCCAACTCGGCGACCAGCGCCGAGGTCGACGACCACTGCGGCGCGTCGTAGCCGCGCGATTGCAGTTGCGTGGCGATTTGCACGAGTTTTTCAGAACCGATCCGGCAGGGGACGCACTTGCCGCAGGACTCGTTGCGAAAGAACTCGAGGCAGTTGAGCGCCTGCTCGACCATGTCGGCACGCTCGTCGTAGACCGCCAACCCCGCGCCAAGCGACAGCCCCAGATCGCGAAACCGCTGCAAGTCGAGTTCCAAGTCGAGGACATTCACGTGCGTCGCGCCGCTAGACAGCAGCGATGCGAGCGAGGACTCGCTCAGGCGTTTCTCCCAGCCGCGAGCCAGTGCCGTGACCGGCAATTGAGCCGGCAAAAATCCACCCGATGGGCCCGACGGCGCAAACGCCTTGAGTCGCTGCCCTGCGATCAAGCCGCCGGCGTGGTCTTCGATCAATTCGCGGAGCGTCGTGCCGCAAGGGACTTCATACGCGCCCGGGCGATTCACATGCCCGCAGATCGAAAAGAACCGCAGCCCTTTACAGCCACGGACACCTTGGTCGCGATACCACTCGCCTCCGCGCAGCATAATGGCCGGCACCCAGGCGAAGGTCTCGACGTTGTTGACTAGGGTTGGCTTGTCGTACAGGCCGTTGGTTTCGAGTTGCGGCGGCTTGTTGCGTGGCTGAGCGCGGCGGTCCTCGATGGCCTCGATCAGTGCGCTCTGTTCACCGCAGATGTACCCTCCGGGGCTGACGAACACTTCGACCGGAAAGTTGCGTTCGGTCCCCAGGATGCGTTGGCCGCAGACCCCCGCTCGCTGAGCGGCCTGGATGGCTTGCCGCATCGCTTCGATCTGCTCCGGATACTCGTGGCGAATGTAGATATAGCCGCGCGTCGCGCCAGTGAGCAGCCCGGCGAGAATGACCCCTTCGAGCGCGAGATGGGGCGTGCGCAGGAGCAACTCACGATCCTTGAATGTCGAGGGCTCGCTTTCGTCGGCGTTGCAAACGATGTATTTTTCGTCGCCGCGCGCTTTCCAGACATCGGTCCATTTCTGGAATGCCCAGACCCCAGCGCCACCCATGCCGCGCAGGTCAGCGGTCTTGAGCGCCGCGATGATCTGCTCGCCGCTGCCTTGCGCGACGAATTGACGCACCGCCTGGTATTGCGGCTTGCCCTCGTAAACGTCGATCTGCCAGGGTCGCGCCGCATGACGCCGTAGCGCGGCATCGAAATCTTCCTCGGGCGTTCGTCCGGCAACATACTGGTCGATGAGCGCGCTCAATTCAGCCGGCGACTTTCGCACATGTAGATGATCGTTGATGCTCACCGCCGTGGGACGGTCGCAGCGTCCGAGGCACGAGGTGAACTCCACTTGCACCTTGCCCCCCCACGACTCGACGCGACCTGCCAAGTTGCGCCGCAACTCCGCCGCGCCCGACAACTGACACGCCATGTCATGACACACCCGCACGTCGACCGGGCAGGGGGGCTGGAGTTGAAAATGGGGGAAAAAGCTGGCGACTTCGTGAATCCGATACAGCGGGGTCTTCAATCGCTGGGCGAGCGATCGCAACTCGGCCTTGGGCAAATAGCCATGCTGGTGCTGAATCTTATGCAGTTCTTGAACGATCATGCAGGCCGCCACTATCGCAGATTCGAGTCGAGAGCCGAGCGGGTCGGTTGGGCGACAAGCGGCCCCTTCACGCAACCGCTATGCTAGGACCGGCTCGACGATCGGGCAAGAGACGTTCGTCGAAACCGCCCGGGAACTCGGCTCAGACTGCCCACCGCTCGGTCGCTTGTCGTTATGATCGAAGGATCGATCATCGCTTCCAGGCGATTGGTCAGGAACTCGACCTCCGAAGCATGACATTCACTCCGATGAGGGCTCGCCATGACTCAGCTACCGTGCTCGCGCAGGACATTCTTACATTCCGCGGCGATGTTGTCGGGCGGCCTCTGGGGAGCCGCTGCGACACGCTGGCCGCCCGACGCCTGCGCTCAGGTGCCGGCCAAGCCAAGTTCGCTCACCATCACGAATGTGCAGACATTTGCCTTGCACCACAAGCTGCCCCGGGCCACCGGAGTGTCGACCGGACTCGCCGACGCGCGGCGCGTGCTGCTCGTCAAGATCAGCACCGATAGCGGACTCGTTGGCTGGGGTGAGACCTCCGACGTCGGCGGCACGCGGGCTCATATCGAGGAGCGACTCAAGCCGCTGCTCATGGGCAAGAATCCGCTCGAACATCGCCCGCTGTGGCGCGCGCTGTGGGGCGCTAACTTCGGCGATGGCCGCGCGGTGGCCGGGGTCGACATCGCCCTGCACGATGTTCGCGGCAAGGCGTTGGGCTTGTCGATCGCCGAGCTGTACGGCTCGCGGCTGCGCGACAAGGCCCTGGCCTACGCCTCGGGCATGAACTACACCGCGGGCATCGAGCCCGAGCGACAATTTCCGGCCGAGGCCGCCGAGTTGGTCCAGCGTGGGTTCACGGCGCTCAAAGTCCGCACCGGGCGACTGACGCCGCGACGTGACTTGGCGCTGTTGGCCAAGATTCGCGAGACCGTGGGAAGCGACATTCGCCTGCTGACCGATGGGAACGGCGCATTTACCTTCAGCGAGGCGGTGAAGTTTGCGAAGGAGTTGGAGAAACTCGACTTCTATTGCTTCGAGGAACCATTGCCGCAGGGCCTCAATTATGCTGGCTACGAGACGCTGACCGCGTCGCTCGATATTGCCATCGCGGGGGGCGAGGTGCTCGACAGCCGCGTGTCGGCTCGCGATCTCATCGTTCGCCGCTCGTTTGACATTATCCAGCCCGACGTGACGCTGTGCGGCGGCATTGCCGAGACGATTTTTATCGCCGAACTCGCACGACTGTGGAGCGTGCAGTGCGTGCCGCACTGCTGGTCGGGCGCGTTGAACATTGCCGCCACGCTGCAAATTTTGGCGGTGCTCCCCAACGCGACGTTCGGATTGAATAGCGAAGAGCCGATGCTCGAGTTCGACGTGATCGAAAATCCGTTTCGCGATGAGATCATCACCCAGCCTTTTGCCGTCGACGTCACCGGTCACGTCGCGGTCCCCAAGGGCCCCGGCTTGGGTGTCGATGTCGACGAGGCGGTGGTGAAGAAATATCAAGTGCCAGCCTGACAAGAGGCACTCATCTCGGGGCTGAACGCTGGTGAAGACCTCTATTTCCCCAACAACTGCTTGGCCTGGGCGACGATGTTGTCGGTCGTGATGCCAAAGTGCTTGTAGAGCGTTAGGGCTGGACCGCTGGCTCCGTAGCCAGTCATCCCGACAAACACCCCGTGCTCGCCAAGGTAACGATCCCAGCCGTGCCGGATGCCCGCCTCGACCACGACCCGGGCCTTGATCGACGGCGGCAACACGGCGCTGCGATACTCGGCGTCTTGCGCTTCGAACAATTCCCAGCTGGGCATGCTCACGACGCGGGCCTTGATCCCCTCGGCCTTGAGCCGCTCGTAGGCGTCAACCGTCATGCTCAACTCGCTGCCGGTCGCGATCAGGATCACATCCGGTGCCGACTCGCCGCTGTCGGCCAGCACATACGCCCCGCGCGCCACCTGCGACGCAGCGCCGTACTTGGTCCGATCAAGCGTGGGCAGATTCTGCCGCGACAAGACCAAGGCCACCGGCTGACTCGTGAGCGGCATAACCGCTCGATAGGCCTCGGCGACCTCGTTGGCATCGCCTGGGCGAAGGGTGATGAGGTTCGGAATCGCGCGCAGGGCCGACAGGTGCTCGACCGGCTGATGGGTCGGTCCGTCTTCGCCCACGCCAATCGAGTCGTGCGTGAAGATGTAGATCACTGGCAATTGCATGATCGCCGACAATCGCAGCGAAGGGCGCAGGTAATCGGTGAACACGAAGAAGGTCGAGCAGAAGGGGCGAATGCCGCTCAGTGCCAGGCCGTTGCAGGCCGCGGCCATGGCATGCTCGCGGATGCCAAAATGGAAGTTGCGGCCGACAGCGTGTGGGCCGAAGTCACCGGCTCCGTCGAAGCCCAGGTTGGTCATCGTCGAAGGGGCCAGATCGGCCGAGCCGCCGATGAGCCAGGGCACTTGGCTGGCCACGGCATTGAGCACCTTGCCGCCACTCACGCGGCTGGCGACCCCCTTGGGATCGGCGGCAAAGGTCGGAATCGCCGTGTCCCAACCCGCGGGCAACTCGCGGCGCGACATCGCGTCCCACTGCGCGGCCAACTCGGGAAACTGCTTCTTGTACTGCTTGAACTTGCGGTGCCACGACTTCTGCAACTTGCCGCCGCGATGGGCCAGGCTGCCGCGAAAATGACTCACCGCCTCGTCGGGAACGAGGAACTTAGCGCCGGGGTCCCAGCCGTAGGCTTGCTTGGTGAGGCGAATCTCGGCCTCGCCCAACGGCGCGCCGTGGGCACCATGCGTGTCCTGCTTGTTGGGCGCGCCCCAGGCAATGTGGCTGCGGACGACGATCAACGTGGGGCCCTTGTTCATCCGCGCGTTGCGAACAAACTTCTTGTACGCGCCATCGAGCGCCACGAGGTCGTTGGCATCGTCGATCGTAAGCACGTTCCAGCCAAGCCCCTTGAATCGCATTCCGACGTGCTCACTGAAGGCGAGCTCGGTATCCCCCTCGATCGTGATCTTGTTGTCGTCGTAGATCCAGCACAGGTTCGAGAGCTTCAAATGCCCGGCCAGCGAGGCGGCCTCGGCGGCGACCCCTTCCATCAAGTCGCCATCGCTGCACAAGGCATACACGTTGAAGTTGAACAACTCGAAGCTGGGACGATTGAAGTGCTGCGCCAAAAAGCGGCTCGAAATCGCCATCCCCACGCTATTGGCCACCCCTTGGCCCAACGGACCCGTCGTGGTCTCGACGCCGCTGGTCGCGTGGCTCTCGGGATGACCGGGGCAGCGGCTGTGTAATTGGCGGAACTTCTTCAAGTGCTCGAGTGGCACCGCCTCCTCACCCGTCGGCTCGCCGAACTCGTCATACTGCTTGACCCCGGCAAGGTGCAGCAGCGAGTAGAGCAGCATTGAGGCATGGCCGCACGACAAAATAAACCGATCGCGATTGGGCCAGGCGGGCACTTCCGGATCGTAACGCAAAAAATCGTTCCACAGCTTATAAGCGACCGGGGCCAGCGCCATCGGCGTGCCCGGGTGACCGCTGTTGGCCGCTTCGACACCGTCCATCGACAAGGTGCGAATGGTGTTGACCGTGAGTTGCTCAACCTGAGTGGTGGAAGACATGCGTGAACCGGTACCTTCAGCAACAATGAGTTAAAATCGGCCCCTGATAACGAATCGGGCTAGTCTAAAGGGGCTCGCGGCGAACCGTCAACGACCCCTGCGAGAATCTCGGCTTTTGCCCCACTTGGCACCGAGAGCACTCAGCGGCATAATACCGGGCTCCACCCACGATGCTTCTCCCGGTCGTGCCCACAACCTATTGGTGGTGTTCAACTTGCGGTTATATCAGGAGGTGCGGATGTTCAAGTGCCTGAGTCCAGATGCGTTGGGGCTCTCGACCCAAACGGGCGAGATGATCGAGCTGGCTTTATCGTTCGGTTTCAAGGGACTCGAGTTTCATCTGCGTGAGTTCGCCGAACAGGCCCGTGAGCGCGGGCTCCCCTATGCTCGAAGGCTGATTGACAGCGCCAAATTGCGACTGGGTTACTTTCGACTCTCCAGCTCCTGGCAGATCGACGAGACCGACAAGTTCAAGGCCGATCTGGCGCTCTTGGCCGAACATGCTCAGCTCGCCGCCGAGGTCGGTTGCACGCGGGCCATCACACTGCTTGAACCGGGCAATGACGAGCGGCCGTATCATCAGCAGTTCGAGTTTTGCCGCCAACGGCTCATCGAAATCGTCCGCACCCTCGAGCCGCTGGGCATTCGACTGGGGGTGGGTTTTCAAGCCGCCGCCGATCGAGCCAGTGGTTATGCCTATGAATTTGTCCGCGAGTTCGATGCCTTGATGATGCTTGTGAAGATGGTCCCCGCCAAGGGGATTGGCATCGTCTTCGACCCGTGGGAGGTTTGCGCATCGGGCGGGACGGTCTCCGAGGCGCTCAACAAGCTGGTCGGCAACGACATCGTCACGGTGCAATTGGCCGACGCGGTCGAGGATCTGCCCGCCAAACAGTGGCCGATGAAGCATCGCCTATTGCCGGGCGAAGGGGACAAGATCGACTGCGTGGCCTTGCTCACTCGATTGGCGGAACTCGGTTACGATGGCCCGGTGACTCCTGCGCCCGATCCGGCTCGCGCGCTGGGGCAGCGTCGAGACACGATCGTCAAAGCTGCCGGGGCTCAACTCGATTTGGTCTGGAAAGCCACGGGGCTCAACGCCGCCGGCAAGCTCGCCCCCTTGGTCGCAAAACGGTAGTCATGTGTTCCATTACGATCGCGGATTGAAACTGACGAAGCCCGACCTCGCTGTCGATTTTCGTCGACGTCAGCCCCGCTCGTTCGTCTCGCATGCCCATAGCGACCACATGGGGCGACACGAGTTGGCGCTCTGCACCCCCGCGACGGGAAAACTGTACTGCCACCGACTCGGCCCGCGACCGGTCTTCGAGTTGCCCTATCGAAAAACGGTCGACTGGGGAGGCGTGCGGTTGACCACGTATCCGGCCGGCCACTGTCTCGGCTCGGCCATGTTGCTCTGCGAGGATGACGGACAGACGCTGCTGTACTCGGGCGACTTCAAGCTCGACGAGCCGTTGACGTGTGAAAAAGCCGAGTTGCCACGCGCCGACATTCTGGTCATTGAGAGCACCTACGGCACCCCCAGCTATCGGCTCACGCCCCGTGCCGAGGTCGTCGAGCAATTGATCGACATTGTCCGCGTGACATTGGAGCGTGAGCAGACCCCCGTCGTGCAGGCTTATGCCTTGGGCAAGGCCCAAGAGGTGACGCGCATTTTGACCGACGCCGGCATTCCGGTCCTGCAACACGACAGTGTCTTCGAGATCAGCCAAATCTACGAAGCGTGCGGTGTCCCGTTAGGGACGTTTGCCCGCTATCTGAACCGTCCGCTCGCGGGTCATGCGGTCATCATGCCACCTAATACACACAACTATCGACGCGTGTCGGGGCTCAAAAACTACGTGTCGATTGCCGTCACCGGCTGGGCCATCGATCCGCGCACCCGCTATCGGCTCGGGGTCGACCATGCCGTGCCCCTCTCCGATCACGCCGATTACGACGATCTGTTTCGCGCCGTCGAACAGGTCGGCGCCTCGCGCATCTACTGTACCCACGGGCCCGAGTCGTTCGTCGATCGCCTGTGCGAGGCGGGCTACAACGCGATGCGGTTGGGCGAGACGCACCAAAAACGCCTGTTCGACATCGGATAGATTCTCGCAGGCCAAGCTTCAATGGTCGACGTCATCGACCTTGACGCTCTCGCAGGGCACGTCGCAACGCACGAGCAGCCCTTGCGACTCAAGCAACTGCACGTAAGCGATCTTGGCCGCGACGACGCTCCGCACCAACTGGTCGCGGGCTTCGAGCCGTTTGAGCCGGGCTTGAGCGATCTCGGACAGGTTGCTCTTGCCGACCTTTTGGGCCGCGACCAGCTCGTCGATCCGCGCGTCCCATTGCGCCACCACGGAGTGTTCCACGGCCGCCTGCTGTTCACGCCGCGCAATGACGGCGGCGTGCGTGCGTATCTCACTCTCGGCGGTGAGTCGTCGTTGCGATTGGAGTTCGAGCAACTGTTGCTGCCGATGCTCGGCCTCGAATTTGTCATGATGCAGCAGGGCAATGATCGCGCTCAGGCAGCAACGTCCCGTGGCGGCGCTGGTGGCCAGCAAGGCATGTACCGGCGCGACCGCTTGCCGAGCCGCGTCGAGCCTGCGCGGGTCGGCGCAGCGCGATAGCCGCCCGATTGCGCGCAGATCGTTGCGGTGTCGCAGACCCAGTTGTACGGCCGAGTCAACATCGATCCGCGAGTCGAAAAGCTTCAAATCCGTGTCGGGCCAAATCCGCTCCGTGATCGAAACCTCCGCGTAATCCAGCAGTGATTTGAGTTCCTGATTGGCGCGGATCAGCGCGATGTCGAGCTCCAACTGTTTGTTACGCAACTCGAGCCGGTCCCGCTCCCATTGGCTGTCGTCGGCCGCGAGCGGGAGACCCCGGCCACGCACGGTCGTTGCGTCGGCCAAGGCCTCGTCAAGAATCGTCGCCGCGTGCTCCGACAAATCGCGTCGCGCTTCGAGCTCGGCGATTGTGTAATACAGTGTCAACGCCGAGGCGGCCGAGCGGTTGCGAGCTTCACGCGCCGCATCGCCCAGCAGGTCCAGAATGGCGCGGTCTTCAGGGCACTCGGCGCGCAGCATCCAGTCGAGATGCCGCCGCTGTTCGTCGAGCAGGTTGCCGATCTGCGACGCCTCGACTGCTCGGCAGCGACAGCGCTGGGCGTCGAGGGCATGATAGTCGCGTTCGTCATCCAAATCATGCCGTGGTACCTGCACGTCGCTCTGCCAGGGTTGTCGCTCGGTCGATGCGAGCTGTGCGAGCGACGCGCTCGGAGACGAGCAGGGTTCGTAGCGGCTGACGCTGTAGCCACGGCGCGGCATGCAGCAACCGGCCAAAGCCAGCAGCTCCGCGACAAGGTACAGTAGCATTGCTATCGAACGACGCATCTCCAGCCTCAACCGGTACGGTGGCGACTCGCAGAGAAGAATCGCCCGGTCGAGTGTCAAACTGGAGAGAAAATTCCGATTTTAACGCGCCTCGGCACGATTTCGTTCGCGCGCGTAGCCATGCTCGAGAAACCAGCTCCACGCGGCGGCGATAGCTTCGCTGGCGGGGCGAGGCGCGTAGCCCAACTCGGCTTTGGCCCGTTCGTAAGAATAATGGTGCGGTTGACTCGATATGGAAACCGTCGCCGAGTTCACGTCGGGCTCGTGTCCCGTGACCCGCCCCCAGAGGTCGCCGCACAATCCGGCCATGCGTATCACAATGGGGCCGACGTGGCAAATCGCGCGGCGGCCGCCGGTCTCGTGGGCGATGAGCCGCCAAGCGTCGATGTACCGCATACCCTGACCGCCAAGGATGTAGCGCCGTCCGGCACGGCCTTTCTCGGCCGCGGCCAATATGCCTGCCGCCACATCACGCACGTCGCAGATATCGTTGCCGCCGCGCGGCGCAAAGAGCCCCTTGCCCCGCGCCACTTCCAAGATCATTCGGCCGCTTGAGGGCTTCCAATCCCAGGGGCCAAACATGAACACCGGGTTCACGATGACCGCGTCGAGACCGTCGGCGACCAACTGCAACACGACCTGCTCGGCCTCGCGTTTAGTCAACGGGTAGGGAATGCGCATGCTGCTGGGCTGTTGCGACTCTTCGTCGGCCGGCTTGCTCTGAGTGCCGACGCCAAGTGCGTCGACGCTCGACACATGGATCATGCGCGCCCCGTGCTTGCGGGCCGCCTGGGCGACGGCGCGGGTTCCTTCGACGTTGATGAGACGGTGCTGTTCCAGGCCCGACCAGCCGATATGGACATGCGCGGCGGCATGGATCACGAGTTCGCACCCCTCGACCGCGCGTTGCACGGCGCTCGGGTCGCGGACGTCACCGTAGGCGAATTCGACATCCAAACCGGTGGTGGGTCGCGGATCGCTCGATGCGCGCTGGAGCACGCGCACGGCGCGCCCCTGATCGAGCAAGGCGCGCACAACATTGTTGCCCACCAGGCCCGTGGCCCCGGTGACGAGCGTCTTCGCAGTCGAACGAATCATGGCTTCCTGCGGGGTTTGAACTTCCATTGTTCATCAAAGAACCCGGCATCGGCAATCCGGCCAGGGGCATTCGCGTCGGGATCTTTCGATAAGTCGATTACGGCCCAATCGGGCAGCTTGGGCGTTTGCAGCGAGTTGCTCGAATCGTGCCCCTCGCGAAACGTCGGCCCACTGTTCAACACAACGTAACGGGTATTGTTCGCGAGTGGGTTCGGGTAGATGAGCACGGGTATGTGGCCGGCGCGGTCGTAGGTCTGACCGTCAACGGTCACTTGCTTGTCGGACCATCGGACCGGCAACTTGTCTTGTAATCGTTTCAAGAGCGCGTTCGTCTCCGGTTCACCCCAAACCACAATGTGTTTGGTTCTCAAATCGTCGTCGGTGACTTCGGTGTCCTGCTTGACTTGTGCATCGCCGCGGAACAGTCGACGCCAGCGGTCGAGCATGTGCTTGGTCTCAAAATCAACCCAACGCTCGACCTGCGGATGCGACGACTTGCCCGACGGCAGAACGAGCAGGAACGGCTCGTAAAACACATCGTCGATCGGGCCTTGCAGGCCAGGAAGTTTGCGCAGTTCACGCACCGCCTCGTTTGCGCCCATCGATCGCCATTGCCCCTTGTTCTGCGCGAATCGAACGGTCGTGAAAGCACCGCCCGGGGTTGTCGACAAATTGAGCGGAACCGATTGACCATCGATTTGGAGCACTCCATTAAATCGTGATTGGGCGACGAGTTCAAAATGTGTAACCTTTTGTGTCGCGATTTGCTTCACGCATGAGAGGTCGATGGCTCGTGCATCTCGCGTGAGCAGGTGAGCGTCATTACGGGCATCGACCGTCAACGACGCTGGAACCCAATGCTCGACGAGCCCTGTCAGGGCCACCAGATTGTTGTGATACGCAGGGTAGCGCAAGGTGTTGGTTTGCAACGATATTTTCTGCACCGGACGAGCCGTTAGGCGTTGGGACTGTTGAGATAACTGCTGCTTGAGGGTCGACAGTGTGTCAGGGTGATATTTGTGTCCCATTCCGGGGCCGATCAGATGCGGCAACGTTTTGCCTTCCCGCTGATACGCTTCCTCCATCACGCGAGCGGCCTGAATTTGCTTGTCGAGTTCGCCGCTGTAGGCGATCACTGGCATGTTGAACAAGTTGCGCACATAGTTGGGCACGTCGTACAAGCCCCATAAGGTCTGCTCGTACCAGGGCGGAAATTTTTCGGGCGTGAGATTCTGATAGCGGGCAGTCTCGGCAAAACCGGCGCCAGGACTGATTGCCGTCCAACGTCCCGGGTAGTGTGCGCCCAAGTGCCAGGCCCCTGCTCCCCCCATCGAAAAACCGCAGAGCACGATGTTTTGTCGATCTAGCTTGAGCATGTTGCCGTATCGCAAGTACGCCGCATCGATACTCTCGAACACGTCGGTCTCGCCCGCAAACTTGAACGCATTGCAATGACGTCCGAATGGATGCACAACGATTCCGTCGACAGGCACAAACTCACCCGGCTTGCCGCGACGTTGCGCCAGAAATTGTAGATCTGTCGCCTTGTCACCCCGACCATGCAACCAAACATAGACTTTAGCGGTTCCATCCTTGGGTAGTTGGTCGTTCAATACCACGCCATAAGGTTGCCAAGAGCCATCGATTTTGGAGCGGAAACCATGAATGCTGGTGCGTACCGCAGACGTCGCAGAGCTGTCCTGAGCCCCCGACAAGAGACGTTGTGCTTCGGAGAGCAAGTCGTCCGCCAGTTTCAATTCCTTGACATCGAAGAACTCTCCGTTTGTGAGCGCATAATCAATCGCTTTGAGGATGGTCAGCGCGTCGCCGATCTGTGGCTGACGTTGATCCGCTCGTGCGGCCTGCGTGCGAAGCGTCTCATGCCGCTGGCGGAGCGTCTGCGATTGTGCCTCGGTCAACTCAATTCCTGGCGGGGGGAGCTTGCGGGGAATCGGCGCAATCTCGGCGGCTCTCGCGAAGGGGAGTGAAAACCAACTGAACACGACCAGCAGGATCACTCGAAGGTTTCGTGTTGTGGCGGCGCTGTGTCTCGGCATGATCCGTATTCCCGGCTAGAGATTTCGCGAAACGGTCGTCAACCCCGGCCGATATGCTGCTCCCTGCAGTTCGCCCAGGCACGACCAATCCCGCAGATTGTAGCCGTTTTGACGAAATACTCCATCGTTTAGGGCCTGAAATTACGCCCCGTTCAGAGTTCACAAGGCCCTGCGGCAAATGTGTTTGCGGGGTTCAGGGGCATCGGCCAGCCATAACTCTTCCGATGGGGCGTACGCTCGCCGGTTGGGTCCATTCATTTTCTTGTGAAATTTTTCGCAACCGCTCAGTACGCTCGCTCGTAGAACAAGTGGAAAGCGGCTCAAGACACCACACGGGTAACACAAGCGGTGAGTGGTGGTTGGGTCTCGGCTCTCCGGGCGCTCGTGAGGAATGCCCGCCCGGAGAGCCCCTCTTCATACAGTCATCTCGACAGGAGGTGTATTATGTTACGCACCATGCTTCCTAGCAGAGAGCGGCTCCCCCGGCCGCTGGTCCGGTTTGAAGAAGAAATGGAACGGCTCATGGAGCGATTCTTCACGCCGGAAGAAGGTTGGTGGACAGGCAAGATCGAGTTCATGCCACACACCAACGTGGCCGAGACGGAGACTGCCTTCGAGATCACCGTCGAACTGCCCGGTATGAAGCCGGAAGAAGTGACCGTCGAGTTGAAAGACGGTCGCCTGTGGGTCGCCGGTGAGAAGAAGGAAGAGAAAGAGGAGAAGGGTAAAGCGTTCCACACATTGGAACGACGCTACGGCGAGTTCCGACGGGTGATTAACCTGCCGGTGGCCGTTGAAGAAGAGAAGGTTGAGGCAAAGTTTGCCGAGGGTGTGTTGCGGGTGATCGTGCCCAAAGCCACCAAGGCGCTCCCGAAAGCCATCAAGGTCAATGCGACATGACTTTCGGCGGTAGGCGGGGGCACTGCGGCAAGCGGTCAGGCCGGGCGGTTCACACGAGCCGCTCGGCCTGATTGTTTATGATGTTCAGCGATGCGCGCCGGTCATCGGTCGATGCCCGTGAGCGCGTAGCGGGCCAGGAGCGCCTGCTTGGCAAGCGTATAGGGGTTGTTCGTATATTTGCGATCCGCGGCGGCGTTCCAAATCGGATCGTCGTCACGCCAGTCGGTCGAGACCGTCCGTTCGGGCCACACGAGCAACCGCAGCCCATCGGCGCTCTCACGCTGCATGGTGCGGGCCAAGGCATAGAGGCCGACCTGATCCATGAACCACGTCGGCTTGCGTTGCATGTTGTGCTGCACGAAGAACGCCAGTCGTCGCGCAAATTCGCCAGCGAGTGGCGTGGGTTTCAAGACCACGAGCGCCGCGCCATAGCGATTGCAGAACGGTTGCTCCAGGTACTCGACGAGCGCCACGTCGTGCGATGCCGCCTGCGTTAACAGTCGGTTCAGGTCATGGCGAATGATGATGTCGGCGTCCGTGATCACGACTTCACGACCGGTCGCGGCATGCAACTCCATCGCGCGGACAAAACGCATGTTGCAAAAATACACGCCGCGCGAAAAAGCGTCGTCCAGCTTGCGTTGCTCGGTCGACAGTGTGATCCGCCGCGTCGTGCACGCCTGTTGCAGTCGAGCGACCAGGCTGGCCGTATCCTCCGTGGGGTTCACGCAGTGCAAATGTACATCGATACCGGGCGAGGTCTCGTGCAGGCTGAGAATCTCGGCCGCCCCAAAACGGCGCAGATAGACACCGTCGAGGCTCAGGAACAGCAACGGCCCACGACGTTCGCACTGCGCGCTCAAATCTCCCAGCGGCGAATGGACCAGATTGGGCGACGTTTGCTGCCCCGACCACAGGGGCGTGAAATCGTAAAAGCCGCTCGCGTCTGGTTTGCCTTGTTCGAAACAGGCCTCGGCCAGATGATAGTTGGCGTCCTGCAGCGCCTTGCCCGCGATGGCCGCGTGGGTCTCGGCTTCGGCAAAGCGCCGCTGGCTATTGAGCAACATGGCATAGGTCGAATGGGCTTTAATTCGCGCGTCGTCGCTGAGCGTGGGCCGCTCCAAGATTTGCGGAAAGGCTTGCAGCGCTAGGTTGACTACGCCGCCGTCGCGCGGTGTTGGCGTGAGCCAGACGACGAGCACGTGCACGAGCCCATCGGTGGTGGGCGTGGCTCGTTTGGCGAGCCAGTTGAACCAACACTCCTTGGCCGCAACGCTCTCGCCGTTGACCAACACGCCGA
Source organism: uncultured Planctomycetaceae bacterium (assembly GCA_964652155.1). Classification (GTDB taxonomy): domain Bacteria; phylum Planctomycetota; class Planctomycetia; order Pirellulales; family PNKZ01; genus CAZZBK01. Next base: position 27,166 of record CAZZBK010000012.1, read on the forward strand.
GCAGCCGCATGGCCGGGGCATAGTCGCTGCGGGCGTCCAAGGCGAGCAAGGCCAAGCCTTGTGCCGCTGCGCGGTCACCTTGCGTCAGCGAGACCTGTGCCAGGCCGAGCCACCCTCCCGCCGCCTGAGCGGGGATTTGCCGCAATCGCTCGAAACTCCGTCGCGCCTCGTCGAACTGCCGTAAGCTGAGTTGGAGCTGCCCGCACTCGGCCCAGACGTTGGGATCGTCGGGCGAGTATTGAGCCGCGCGTTGCAAACAAGCGAGTGCCGCTAGCGAGAGCGACCAGTCACGCGCTCGCCGCGCGACTTGCAGCCACCACGCCCCGTCCGTTGCGCGCGGTCCGGCGAGCGACAACAGCTCGCCGCCGGCGTCTTGGGTGCGCTGCGCATGCTGCACAGCCCGATACAACGAGACTTCCTGCGGCAGCACGTCCGTGCGATTGATGTCGTTGAGCTGAAACGTCATGTCAGGCCCACACCGGCGAGAAAAGTTAATACGGGTCGGTCAACACCGGATCATCGATCGAGCGTTGCCACTCGATCAGGCGACGCTCAAGATCGGCCCGAACGTTGACTGGGGACGCGCGCCCCTGACCGGTGAGCAGATTGCGTAGTTCGTCAGGATCAGCCTGGAGGTCATACAGTTCGTCCATCGAGTTGGCCCGATAATGTTTGACGAGCTTGTATTGCGACGTGCGAATCATGCGCATGTAAGCCAGCCCGCCGTTGCGCAGGTCGTATTGTCCAAAGATCGCCGCGGGTTTGTCGAGCGATTGACCGCGCAGCAGCGGCGAATAGTCGCGCCCTTGGGCGGTGCAGTCGCTTGGTGGAGCCACTCCCGCCGCGCCGAGCATGGTGCGAAACGTATCGAGATTTGTCACGTCATCCTCGATGATCGTGCGCGGCTTGACGACGTTGGGCCAACGCACCAGCAGCGGTACGCGAATCGAGGTGTCCCACATATTGGGACGTTTCGGGCCGTTAACGCCGCCGGCGATCCATTGCCCGTTCCCTTTGGTGTCGACGCCGTGACGCCCTTCGTTGTAGCCATGATCACTGGTGAACACGACCAAGGTCTGGTCGCTGAGTTTAAGTTCATCGAGTGTCGACAGCAGGCGTCCCAGGTTGCGATCGACGGCCGAGATGCTGGCGTAATAAGCGAGCGTCCGCTTTTTGAGCGCGGCGACGTCGAGACCGCGCACCTGTGGCACCGTGGGGTCCACGTTCTGGTAATGAGCCGAGTCTTCTGCCGGCACGGGTGCATAGGGAAGATGCGGTTCGCGAAAGTGCACGCACACCGCGAACGGCACCTCGCGATGCGCGCGGATAAAATCGATTGCGCTCGTCGTGATCAGATCGGGCACGGGCCCCGACACCGTTTGCGTCTTGCCGTTGACTTCCAACGTAGGATCCATCGGCGACGTGCCGCCGCTGACAAAGCCATAAAAGTGATCGAAGCCGCGCCGCGAGGGATGAAACTGCGGCTGTGACCCGAGATGCCACTTGCCCACGAGCGCGGTTTTGTAGCCGGAGCGTTGCAAGACCTGTGGCCAAGTGAGCGCGTCGAGTCCCTTGCCATCATTTCCCTCTTGGGGCGAAATCCAGTCGTTGATGCCCGTCTGGGTTGGCCAGCGGCCGCTCATGTAGGCCGCGCGACTTGGCGAGCACACGGGCGTGACCGTGAACGCATTGCGGAACAGCGCCCCGTCGCGGGCCAGCGCGTCCATGTGAGGCGTATGCACGTCGCGATTGCCATACGCGCCGACTGCCCATTGGCCTTGATCGTCGGTCACGATCGCCACGATGTTCGGCCGCTTCTCGGCCCCCTCGGCCAGCGCCACGAACAACAGACACACACCGAGCGCAAGATACGAACGCACCATGATCGGACACCCTCGGAGGAGATATTCAGTCTTTCCAGATATTGATGCATGGCGAGGTCGACAGCAAGACCCCGAGCCACGAGCTCGATCCACGATGCCCCTCACCGCGCATTGGGTGACTTACACCGCCCAACTCTCAGGCGATGATGTCGCGGACCACGCGACCCGCGACGTCGGTGAGCCGGAAGTCGCGGCCGGCATGGCGATAAGTGAGCCGTTCATGATCGAGACCGAGCAGGTGCAGAATCGTGGCATGGAAGTCGTGGATGTGCACCTCGTTGCTGGCCACAGAGCAACCGTGTTCGTCACTCTCGCCGTAAGAAAAGCCGCCGCGGACGCCGCCGCCGGCCAACCATGAGGTGAACACCTCGCTGTGGTGTTCGCGTCCTTTGGCGTCTTTGGCCGAGTTGAACGGCGTGCGGCCGAACTCGGTCGTCCACACGACCAGTGTCTCGTCGAGCATGCCACGCGACTTGAGATCGCGCAGCAACCCGGCGATCGGTTGATCGACGTTCTTGGCCAATCGGCCGTGGTCGTTCATGTCGCCGTGCGAATCCCAATTACTCGACGCGCCGGTGTCGATCAATTCGACGAACCGCACGCCGCGCTCGATGAGCCGCCGGGCGACCAGACATTGCCAGGCAAATCCGGCCGTTCCGCCGCGAGGCAAACCGTAGAGAGTATGGGTAGCATCCGTCTCGCGGCGCAGATCAAAAGCCTCCGGCGCCTCGGCCTGCATGCCGAACGCGGTCTCGAACGATTTGATACGCGCTGCCAGATTCGCGTCGCCGCCACGCTGCGCGAGATGCCGACGATTGAATGCCTGTGCGAGCCCAAGTTCCATCTCTTGCAATTCAATCGTGCTCTGGCGTCGCTTGATGTTGGGCATTGGCTCGGGGCCCGGCGCGACGTGCGTCCCTTGATGACAACCGGGGAGAAAATCGGAACCCCAGACTTGCCCCCCCGCATACGGTAAAAAAGGAGCCAGGACCACGAACGATGGCAGATTACGGTTGACCGTGCCGAGACCGTAGCTCACCCACGAGCCGATGCTCGGCCGCGCAAACGTGACCGAGCCGGTATGGATGCCGAGGGTGGCTTGGAAATGGTCGGCATGATCGTTGCGCATCGAGCGAACGAGGCACAAGTCGTCTGCGCACTCGGCGATGTGCGGAAACAATTCGCTGATCCACAGGCCCGATTGGCCGCGCTGTTTGAACTCCCATTGGGGCCGCTTGAAGAATTTTTCGACGGCCCGATTGTTGGGCGCGAACGCCTCGAGCATTTTGGCCGGTACATGATACGGCTGGTTGTGCTCGGCAAACAATCGCGGTTTGTAGTCGAACGAGTCGACGTGCGATACGCCCCCGCTCAGGTTGATGAAGATGATCTGCTTGGCCCGCGGCCGAAAGTGTGTCGCCTTGGGAGCGAGCGGATCGGAGTCAACGGCCGCGATGGGCGCGCCCTCGGCCAGCAATTCCGACACGATGCCCGGTAGCAGCAGCGAGCCGCCGACCAGCGAGCGGATCAACGAGCGGCGACCGATGGAATGGTGTGAGTGAGGCATGGCGGTAACGTTCGATTAGTCGATAAAGATAAATTCATTGCTGCTCATCAGGGCTCTGGCCAACGCCGACCAGGCCTGCGACTCAAGCTGATCGGCCGGCGTTTTGAGCGCGGAGAGTTGCGTGCGATACGTCTGCAAAAACTCCCGGCACTCGGCGAGTTCCGCGTCGCTGGGCACTCGGCTAAAAGCCCAGCGGTAGGTGGTCGCTAGACGCGTCAACTCATCGGACGTGCTGGTCGTAACACGCTGGGCGAACTCTTTTGCCGCCCCATGCGTGAGGGGGTCGTTCATTAAGAACAAGGCCTGCAACGGCGTCGTGCTCAGCAAACGAGCCCCCGTGCTTGTGCTCGGGTCGGCCCCGTCGAAGAGCGCCAGGTAGGGATTCTTCCGCTGACGTTGCTGCATCAGGTACACGCTCCGCCGTTTCGATTCATAGACGGCGACAAAGGGCTTGTGCTGCGAGAATGTCCAGCTGTGCGTGGCGGGGAACGGATGTCCTCCGGTCGACGACTCATCGAGCGTTCCGCTCACGAACAGCAGGGTGTCGCGGATCGCCTCGGCGTCGAGTCGCCGGCGCGAGAAACGTCCAAGCAGCTCGTTTTGTGGATCGCGTTGTTCGCTCAGCGCGGCGCCGTCGCTCGCCTGTTGCCAGGTGTGCGAAAGCAGGATCTGTTTGTGCATGGCCTTGATGGACCAGTCGTGACGCATGAACTGCGCGGCTAAATGGTCGAGCAACTCCGGATGCGTCGGAGCGCGACCCTGCCGGCCAAAGTCATTGGGCGTTTGCACGAGCCCCGACCCAAAATGGTTTTGCCACAGGCGATTGACCATGACCCGGGCCGTGAGCGGATTGTTCCGGTCGACTAGCCACTCGGCGAGTTGCAAGCGGCCGCTGGCGGCAAAGTCGCGCGGGAGTTCTTGGCCCCCGAGCGCCACGGGAAAGTGGCGTGCGACTTCGTCGCCGAGTCGCTTGGGATCGCCGCGGACTTGAATCCGCGCGTTGATCGGCTTCCCTTCGGCGACCGCATAGGCATCGTTGATCACGGGCGTGGCGTCGAGTGTCTGCTGGCGGCTCTTCTTGGCCTCGCCGATCGCTTGCGTATTGGCCTTCAGTTTCGCAACTTTCTCATCACCCTCGGGCAGCTTTTTAAGCCCGACGGCCTCGGCTTCCAACAGCTTGATCTGGGCGTCGACGGCGGAGAGTTTCTCGCGATGAGGCTTGAGCAGCGCCGTGATTTCATCCGGCGGCATGAGCGGCACGAAGTCGAGAGGGACTTTGCTTGCCTCGGCGCCTGGGAATGGGTAGCGCGTGCTGCTCAAAATGCCAAACAGCCCGTAATAGTCGCTCATCGTGAACGGGTCGAACTTGTGATCGTGACACCGCGCGCAGGCCAACGAGGAACCGAGAATCGTGCGGCCCAGGTTGTCGATCGTGTCTTCAAGCGTGAGGTGGAACTCACCTTCGCGGCTGCCGCCAAAGCGGCGCGCCATGGCCAAATAGCCCGTCGCGACAATTCGCTCGTGCCGCTCGGCGTCGCTGTCGCTGCTTAATAAATCGCCGGCGATTTGCTCGCGCAGGAACTGATCGTACGGCAGGTCACGGTTGAACGCTCGGATGACCCAATCGCGGTATTTATGCGCCTGGGGGACAGGATAGTCGGACGCATTGCCACACGTGTCGGCGTACCGCACCACGTCGAGCCAGTGTCGCCCCCAACGTTCACCATAGCGGGGCGAGGCGAGCAGCCGATCCACGACGACCGCGAACGCATCGGGGGACGCATCGGACAAGAACGACGCCAATTCGTCCGGGGTCGGTGGCAGTCCGGTCAGGTCGAACGTCACGCGCCGCAACAGCGTGCGCTTGTCGGCATCGTGGTTGGGGGCCAGTGCGTGTTCTTCGAGCTTGGCTAACACAAAGTGGTCGATGCTCGTGCGAGGCCAGTTGGTGTTTTTGACCTGCGGCAGCTTGTCGGCGCGCAGCGGCTGAAGCGACCAGAACTTGCGCCCCGCCTCGATATCGATGGTTGATTTGGGGCGCTGCGACGCCGTGGCGACGGTGGCCGCCACACTCTGTCGCGGATCGGGCGCTCCCATCTTCACCCAGGCAACCAAGTCAGCGCGCTGGGCCACCGACAGCTTCTGGTCGGGTGGCATGCGAAGCTCTTTTTCGGTGTGCTGAATCGCGACGATGAAGAGGCTTTTGTCGGGATTGCCAGGGACGAGCGCGGGCCCCGACTCGCCCCCTTTGAGCAAGCCCGCGCGCGAGTCGACGAGCAATCCCCCCTCGCTCGTCTTCCCCTCGATGCTGTGACACTCGTAGCAATGGTTGACAAGGATCGGTCGGATCCGCTTCTCGAAGAACTCGATCCCCTCGGGTGACGCGTCCATCGCTCGTGCCGGTGAGGCGTCGAGCCACGTCAGCCAAGCGATGCCAACGGAGAACCCAAATGCGGCGAGTTGAAAAAACTGTTTCATGACGGTCGGAACACGATCTGGCAGTTCGAGGCAGGCGAGAGCGGCAGGATCCTGTTCCATGTTAGTCTTAAATTGCCCGGCGGGGCAATGTTTCTTCAAGGGGCAAAATGCTATCTTCGGCTCGACGGGCCTTGTATGATCGACGCCTAGTTCAGCCAACTGCTCTCTGTCATTACCCTCACCCCTTTGTGAAGAGACCGACTCATGCGTACCTTCTCGATCGCGGCCGCCTTGTTTCTTGGAGTCGCCATGCTGGCCCAAGCCGATACGTTCGTGTACGTCTCGACGGGACCCGACCAGAAGATACAGATCTACCGACAGAACGCCCAGGACGGCGCGCTCACGAGCGTGGCGAGTGTCGAGACCGAAGCGGCCCCGGGCTCGCTGGTCGTCGACCCACGGCAAAAATTCTTGCTCGCCGCGATGCGCAACAAGCCCGTGGTCAGCAGCTACCAACTCGATGCGTCGACGGGCAAGCTCACGCTGCTCGGCACGACACCCATCCCGGAAAACGCCACCTCCGCGTTCGTGAACATCGATCGCACAGGCCGTTGGTTGCTCTCGGCGTCTTACGGCGCGGGGCGGGTCGTGGTGCAGCGATTGGCCGACGACGGCCGGATCGAAAGTTCCGGCTCGCAGGTCATCGAGACCGCCAAGACCGCGCACAGCGTGATGGTGGATCGCGCGAATCACTTGGTGTTCGTGCCGCACGTCGCTCCCAACGCGGTGTACCAGTTCACACTCGACGCCGCGAAGGGGAAGCTCACCGACGCCGGCAAAGCACCGGGCGGTGCCCCGGCAGCCGGACCCCGGCACCTCGCGTTCCATCCGACGCTCGGTTACGCCTACACGTCCGACGAGTCCGGCAGCAGCATCACCGCGTATCGTTTGGATGCCACGAGCGGCTTGACTCCTTTGCAAACGTTGTCGACCCTGCCCAGCGATTTCAAGGAACGCAACTCGACCGCCGACGTGAAAGTACACCCGAGCGGTAAATTCGTGTGGGTCTCGAATCGCGGGCACGACAGTCTGGCCGGTTTTGCGATTGCCGCGGACGGCAAGCTGACGGCGATCGATCGCGCCCCCACCGAGAAGACGCCCCGCTCGTTCGACATTGCCCCCAACGGACGGTTTGTGTTCGGCGCAGGAGAAGGCTCGGGCAAGCTGGCCGTGTTCCAGGTCAACGAGGCCAGCGGAACCCTCAAGCGGATTCACACCTACGAGGTCGGCAAAAGCCTCACCTGGGTGATGGCCATCGAACTCGGCTCACGTTGAGAGCAGTTCGCGCCGCAGTCGCCCGTCGCCAGCGACCGGATACGGTCGCCCAAGGCGGTCGTGTACGAGTGTGTGCGGGTCGATCCCCAGCAGGTGCAGCGTCGTGGCCAGGATGTCCTTCGGTGAGACGGGCGTGTCGGCCACGTCGCCACCGCGAGCGTCGCTCCGCCCGACCACTCGCCCCCGGGCGACACCGCCTCCGGCACAGACGGCCGAGTACACGCGCGACCAATGATGACGACCGGCGCCTTTGGGTTTCGAGTCGATCTGCGGTGTGCGGCCATGCTCGCTGAGGCACAGCACGAGCGTCTCGTCGAGCAGGCCCCGTTCATCGAGATCGGTGAGCAAAGCCGAGTACGCCTCGTCGAACACCGGCAGCAAGTATTGCTTGAGTCGAGGGAAATGATTGGCGTGCGTATCCCAGCACGAACCGCCAAACGGCTCGAACGGGTCCCAGAAGACCGAGACGAATTTGCTCCCCGCCTCGACCAAACGCCGCGCCGTGAGACAGGACTGCCCAAAGAGCGTCATGCCGTACCGCTCGCGAATTGCCGTACTCTCGCGTTGCACGTCGAGCGCATCGCGCATCTGGCTGGTGGTCACCAGCGACCACGCGAGCTGTCGATATTTGTCGAATGCGTCGACCCGGGCATCGTCGAGCGCGGCGCGTGCCTGATCGAACCGCGCGATCAGCGAGCGGCGCATACCCAGGCGTTCGAGACTGATATCGGCAGGTCGTTCGCCCGACGCACTCAGACGGAATCGGCCTGATGGCTCAATGCCAGCGAACGGATCGCGAACGTCGTTGGTCTGGTTGTCGCCCAGCTTGGGAACCACTTTGGTCCCTGTCCCATCGAAGTCGGTCCAGACCGGATCGTAGGCCTGCCCCAGGAACGAGGCATACGGCCCCGCGAGTGTCGGCAGCGAACACTTCGAGCCGAATTGCCACGGGAGGCCGATATTGCGCGGTAGCGAGGCAAGCTTGCCGGCCGCGCGGCGGTCCTCGACATAATCCACGACCGACCCGACAAATGGCCAGTGTTCCTGTGCGCGCGGCTTGTCTTCGATGGCGGGCGTGTAGGTGGGCATGCCGGTCAAGGCATAGGCCACACCATGCACAGGATAAGGGTGGGTCATTGAACGGATGACCGTCGCGCGATCCAGCACCTTGGCCACGCGGGGCAACTGCTCGCAGATGGACAACCCCGGCACGCTCGTGCTCGCGGCCTTCATCTCGCCTTGAATCTCGACCGGCGCGTCGGGTTTCGGATCGAACGTCTCGTGCTGCGGAGGGGAGCCGAACAGGAACAGCAAGATACACGCACGCGCCTTGCCGAACGTGGCGTCGTTGGTCGACGGCGCGGCTTGTGCGCGTTGCAGTTGCCAGAGGTCGCAGGTGTTGAGCCCCAACGCGCCTAATCCGCCGACATGCAGCAGATCGCGCCGCGAGATGCCGTCACAGAGGATTTTGCGAGACCCCTGGAGCTTGAGCATGCTGGCCCTTGTGGAGGGAAATGAGCGCGTCGCGCGACCGGTTTGTGACCACCGCCCGGACACGCTACTTGGTCTGGAACGTTCGCTTGTGGTTGGTCGAAGGGACATGCACCGTGTAGCTTTTGCCGCTCGCCTCGACCGACAAATGAATATAGCTGGCCGGACAATCTTTGTCAGGATTGGCAATCTGCTCGGGAGCTGTGTTGATCGTTTCGCCATCCGGCCGCTGATTGCGATGCATCTGATAAATGCTCTGCACCGACGCGAGCGCCTTGAGCGTGCTAAAAGCCTCCGGAGAGCACCCCTTGGTGACGCCATTGTTGAAAATGGCCACGGTCGGGGCCAGCGTGTTGACCAACACGGGGTTGTTGCTCGCGTCGAGCCCGTGATGGGTCGTTTGATACACGTCAATCTTGCCCACCAGATTCACGGGACACACCAGCAGTTTCTCGACATTCCAGGTGAGGTCACCGGCGTCGAAGAAGCGAAAGTCGCCGAAACTCAAGAGCATCACGATGCTATTGGCGTTGTCGGAGTTGTCGATCGGCTTGGCTACCGCTGCGGCGCAGTTCGGGTTCTCGGCCAAGCTACCGCTGGGGGCGGCAATAATCTTTTGCCGTGCACACAAGCAGCGCATCGAAAAGGGGGTCGCCGTCTGCTTGAGCGACATCTCATCGCCTGCAGACAACACGACGCGCCGCTCGGCCGCGAACTCAAGATACTCCTTGGCCGGCTTCTCGCGCTGTCCCTCGAAGTTGCCGTTGTCATAAACCGACTTGATGGGCAACAACTGCGAGAGCGCCGCGGCACCGCCAAAGTGATCGGTGTGGTAATGGGTCGTGATCAGGTGGTCGATCTGCCGCAGGCCTGCCGTCGCGGCCATCTTGACGATCCGGTCCGGGTCGCGTCGGCCGGGGTTGCCCGAGTCGATCAGAATCGATTCACCGGCGGGAGACACGATCAGCGTGGCCGCGCCCCCTTCGACGTCGATCCAATAGATATTGAGCAAGCCATCGGCAGCTTGCGCTACGCTGGCGAAACACGCACAGATGATCCACAACCAGCAGCAAGTCCAACGCATTGCGACAGCCTTTCCAATAAAAATGTCAGCTAGACCATGTGAGGTATTGTGAGGCTTTTAATCATGACAAGCAATGTCTGTCCAAGGAGATCCAGCGAGACCGACACGTTCAGATGCGCGTCGAGCGGCTGCCGGGGAGAAGCGGACTCCGGCGGCGATTAGAGCCGTTGCTTAACCGCGAGCGGCAGCAGGTCGTTGAGGCTGCCGCTGCGAAAGCCCGCCAGGTCGAGCGTGACGAACTTGAAGCCTAGCGCGCGGAATGTCCGAATCAACTCGCTTCGCAGCGGTTCATGCGTGAATCGCGGCAGGTCGTCGATCGGGATCTCGACCCGGGCCAGATCACCCCGATGGTAACGCACGCGGACCTCACTGACGCCGAGAGCACGCAGATACCGCTCGGCTTGATCGATCATCGCCACGCGCTCGCTCGTGACCTCTTCGCCATAAGCGACGCGACTACTCAAACATGGGCTGGCGGGCTTGTCCCAGACGGGCAACTGCCAGTGCTCAGCGAGGGCCCGCACGTCTGGTTTCGTGAATCCGCATTCGAGCAACGGGCTGCGGACGTGATGCTCGCCGGCCGCAAGCATGCCGGGGCGATAATCTCCCTGGTCGTCAAGGTTCGCGCCGTTGACGATTGTGCTCACACCCAACTCGGGCAGCAAACGTTCGAGTTGCGTGTACAGTTCAGTTTTGCAATGGTAGCAACGGTCGGGCGCGTTGCGACGATATTCGAGCGTCGCGAACTCGTCGGTTTCGAGCGTGCGATGCTCGATGCCAATATGGCGGGCATGTTCGATGGCCTGCTGCAATTCACCGCTCGCTAGCGAGGCGCTGGAGCCGGTGACGGCGATGGCGCGCGAACCAAGAGCCAGGAAAGCGGCCTGGGCAACGAGCGAGCTGTCGACCCCGGCCGACATGGCCACTGCGCAGCTACCGAGGTCCCGCAGGAGCGAGAGCAGGGCATCGCGTTTGGCCGTAAGCTCAGATGATAATTCGGTCATGGGATCGAGGGCGCAAAAAAGAACCCTCCACCGTAATGCCGTGGCGGCGCGGTTTTCGAGAGCCCGCATCCTTATAAAGTGGGCACCTGGACCTTGGGTTGTGTGATCCGACCCCATGAGTCCACTCCCCAAAGGGAGCGGGAGGCGGCTATACACGCGGCCAAAGCCGTAATCGGAACCCCGCGGATTCTCTGTATCGGCTCGACGAAAATAGGCGTCGTCAGCACGAGCATGGCAGAGGATTCATGGCCATCGTAGTCAAGCTGCCCGTGGTGGGCAAGACGAGAATCGCGGCGAGCGTTGTAAAGTTGGCCGGGTGCTCTGTTCTGCTCGGCCGGTCTTTGTACGTTTCTGCATCAACTCTGAATATAGGCCTTGAGGTAGTAGTTCTCGACCACCACTTCATGCTGATGGGCTTTGACCAGATCGCCGATCGAAATCAACCCAATGAGTTGATCGCCGTCCATGACCGGCAGATGTCGAATGCGTTGCGAGGTCATGATGTGCATCACGTCGTCGATCGTGTCGTGCGGCGAGCCCACCTGCAAGGCGGTCGACATGAATGGCTCGACCCGCAGCGCGGCGATGTTGCCCCCGTTGGTGGCGGCCGCCCGCAGCAAATCACGCTCGGTAATAATGCCCACGACTTGCGACCCGCCCGACGTGCGTCGTTCGCACACCAGCAACGAGCCGCAATGGTTCTCGTACAGTTTTTCGGCAACGGCGAGTAGTGTGGCGGACGGCTCGATCGTGTGGACAACCCGTCCCTTCGTTTGCAAAATATCTTGTAGCGTGACCATGCGAACTCCCCCTCAAGCAAATTCAACCTGGATAGCAACCGAGCGGTAAAGCTTCCTCGAACCCCCTCAACTCTCACGTGCGTCCATCTTCCATCGCGAAACACTGCACCTAGAACGATGGATTCCGTGTCAATCGTCCCATTTCAGACGGAGTTAAAATCACCGGCGGCTGCCCCTTCCGCCGGCGGATAAACCTTTTTTCGCCCACGGCAGCCCTGACTGCCTGAACATTACCGATTCGTCCGGTGTCGCGTCAAAGAAATTCTTCGTAAAATGAAGCGAATGCCTCGTGATGTTTTTCACGATGTGCGACTGAACGAATCATTGCTCTCTTGCTGACTGGGTATCGACACCGTTTATGAGTCCGGGAACGACTGTTGCGGATGTCTTGCGCGCCACCGAAGAAGCCGAACAGCGGAACGATTGGTCGCGCGCCGTCGAACTCTGGCAAGCCCTCGTACAGCATCGTCCACACGATGTCGAATGGGTCTGCCGCTGGGCGACAGCTCATGCCGCGCTCGGAAATCACGCACAATCGCAACAGCTATTGCAGGGGGCAGTCGAGCGCGCACCGCAACATGCCGGTTTGTGGCTTAACCTGGGCGAGGCGCATCGGTGCCTGCGGCAGTACGAACCGGCGATCGCCTGCTTTCGGCGCGTCTGTGAACTGGGCGGACACATCCCGGCAGCGCTCAACAATCTGGGCCTGATTGCCCAAGAGCAAGGGAACCACGAGGCCGCGCGGCAATACTACGAACAGGCGCTGCTGGCCGGTCCTCAGATCGCCGATGTGCATTACAACCTGGGGCACCTATGCGTGCTGACGGGCGATGAGCATCGGGCCGAGCAGTGTTTCCGCCGCGCGTTTGAGTTGCGGCCGGGGTTTTTGCCGCCGCGGATCGGCATGGCCGCGCTCACGCTTCGGCAGCGTCGCTATGACGAGTGTGTGTCTTGGTGCGAGCAAGCATTGGCCATCGCGCCACAATCGGTTGAGGCGCTGGTAAATCTGGGGAGCGCCTGGTTTGAGCTGGGAGATGACGCCCGAGCGCTCGAGTATCTGGGCCGCGCGATTGCGCTTCATCCACACCATAAAAACGCCCACAATAATCTCGCGGTTCAGGCACTCTTGAGTGGCCGCTACACCGACGCACAGCGACATTTGCTCACCGCGATCGAACATGGCGGGCAAGACGACGCCGGAGTGCTTACCAATTGGGGCAATCTCAACGTGCTCGTCGGTCAAATTGCCGAGGCCGACGCTGCGTACCGCCGCGCGGCCCAGGTGCGCAGCGATGACCCGGGCCTGTTGAGCAATGTCTTGTATTGCCAATTGTTTCGCGATGACATCAGCGCCGCGCAATTGCTCGCCGAGCACGATGCATGGGATGCTCGTTTCGGACACATCAAGAACAGCCAAGTCACCACCGCAGCCGTGGTGGCTCGTTCCTCGCAGCGTTTGCGGATCGGGTTCGTTTCTCCCGACTTGGGTGAACATCCGGTCGGCTATCTATTGCAGTCCGTGTTGCCCGAGTTGCGGCAGCACGAGCTGGATGTCTATTGTTATTCGAACCACATTCGCCGCGGACCGATCGCAGATCAACTGCACGGCGCAAGCACTCAATGGCGAGACATTGTCGGCGTCGACGATCGTGCCGTGGCTGAGCAGATTCGAGGGGACAAGATCGATATTCTATGCGATCTAGCCGGTCACACGGTCGAGAACCGCCTCACACTGTTCGCCGAGCGTCCCGCGCCGCTGCAAGTGACCTGGCTCGGGTATCCCGCGACGACCGGCTGTCGAGCGATCGACTATTTGATCACCGACGCATATAAAGTTCCACTGGGGCGCGAAGCGTGGTGCCGAGAGCAGATCGCTCGCTTGCCCTATTTATCCGAAGGGCTCATTACACCTCGAACGGTTGTGCAGTCCGAGCGAGTGGATGACGCATTGCTGTTGGCGAGCTTTAACAATCCCTCCAAGCTGGCACCGAGTGTGACGGCGGCCTGGGCTGAGATCATGCGGCGCGTGCCCGAGGCTCGGCTGCTGCTCAAGTATCGAGGCCTCGATGACCCCTGGGCACAGCAGATCATCGCCGCGCGATTCGCCCGGTTGGGCATTGCACGCGAACGATTGCTGTTCGAGGGTTATACATCACTCGACTCGATGCTCACTCGACTGAGTTCGGTGGATCTGATGCTCGATTCGTTTCCGTTCTCGGGGGGGCTGACGACCATGTGGGCGTTGTCGGTCGGCGTGCCGGTCGTGACGATCGAGGGGGACCGCATCGCCGGGCGACAATCGTATGCGATGCTGAAGCATTTGGGGCTCGATGAATTCATCGCACCCGACGCGCCGGGGTACATCCAGCGCGCTGTCTCACTAGCAAAAGATGAGCCCCGGTGCCGAGCGATGCGGCCAATGATCCGCGAGCGGTATCGGCTCGCACCGGCAGCGCGGCCAGGTCAACTGGCGGCAGACTTGGCGCAACTGCTTCGCGCGTTGGCCAAGCGATAGTTGTTTCAGGGGCTTTTGAGTGCCTCGGGGGACGCGCCCAAGCGACGGGCGGCGCCGCGCATCTCGCCGAGCGCACGCTCGTTCCGTTCTTTCGCCAACTCGGCAAGCAGCACGGGCAATTGCTGGCGGTCGCCGATCTGCCCCAACGCCCGCGCCAAGTAGCCCCGCTCATGAGGTTCGGTCGCCTTGGCAAGCGCCTGGGCAATGTTAGGCCCTGCGGCGGCAGCACGTTCGCCGAGGTACCCCAGCGCGTGAGCCGCTTTCATCCGCGTCAGACTATCTTCGTGGGTGACGTAAGGACGCACGGCGGCAATGCGCGCAGCCGAGTCGGGCTCGATCAGCGCCAGGGCTCCCAACGCCACGACACGAGTAACCGAATCGCGGTCGCTGGAGCCGGCGGCTTCGAGCGGAGCGATCATTTGTCGATTCGAGCTGACCGCCTTGCCGATGCGCCCCAAGGCGCGGGCCGCTGTCTCGCGACACTTTTTTTCCGGGTCGTTTTTTAGTTGCAGGATCAACTGCGCGACGGCACCTTCTGAGGCGACCCCTTGCGGGCCCAGGACCGTGGCGGCCCATTCGCGGACCTCGGGATCGACGTCCTTGAGCGACGCTTGCAGTTGAGGCATGAGCAGCGGCGCGACGTCGTTGTGCGGCAGTGAACGGACGGCGATGCGACGCACAGCCGCGTCGGGGCTGTTGAATGCCGCCTCCATTTGTGCGCGTCGCTCATCGAGCGCGAGCGTCAATTTCTTCTGCAACGCCTGATTGAGCCAGGCGATGAGTTGCTCTTGGTAGTCAGAGCCGAGCTTTTGCCAGCCCCCCATGCCATGCGCTCCGCTCGGCACATGAATCAGGTCGCAACGATTGCCGGCCGCGCGCATCCACTGCTGAAAAACGGTCGACTGCCGATAGGGGACCTGCGCGTCGGCGTCGCCGTGAATAAGCAGAAAGGGGGGCAGACCCGCGTGGATATACCGCGCGGGTGAGGCCTCGCGCAGCACGACCCGGGCAGCGTCGTTGAGTTCGGTCAAACCGAGCAGCGCAACCATCGAGGGGCCCAACTCGCCCCGGTTGTCGACTTGCATTTCCAGGTCGTGTGGCGCGTAAAAGGGGACGACCGCCGCGACCGACGTGTTGCCTTGACCATGCACGCCTGCCCAGGAGACCAGATGTCCGCCGGCCGACTCACCGATCAGGGCGATGCGGCTGGGATCGACTTTGTATTCTTTGGCATGAGCGCGGACCCAGCGGATGGCCGTGGCCACATCGTCGGCGCAGGCGGGCCAGCGATGTTGCGGGGCGAGCCGATAGTTGATCGTGAACCAAGCGAAACCGGCCTTGCTGAGCGGTTCGAACAGGGGCTTGATGTAGCTCTGCTTGTCGCCACGCATGAACCCGCCCCCATGTACCAGGATGCAGGTCATGAACGGCCCTTTGCCCTCAGGCACGAACGCATCGAGCGTCAGGCTTACATCGCCGACGCGAGCAAATTCGATATCGGTCTTGTGGCCGACAAGCGGCGTAGCCGCGGGATCGGCCGCTGGCAACATGGTGACAAACAGCGCCCACGCCAATAACGCCAGAATCGATCGTGATTTCATCGCAGTTCTCGAACGTAGAACAGGGGAATGAGCCCGCCAAAACACATGCGTGGCGCGTGCAAGACGACCAGTGTACGTGACGGTACGCGACAAAGCAAAGCGTGGCGCGATGGCGCAGCGGCGGCCTACTGGGCTTGTTGCAACTCTCGGACCGTCAGCCAAGCCGGGTCCACGGACTCATCCGTGCCGCGAAACACCCAGTGTCCCTGCTGCAACTCAAACCCCTGCTGCTCGTAGAACGAGTGGCAGGGTTGATTGTGCGGCGTGACCTGGAAGTGCCCCAAGATCGGTTCGTCGCCGCGGCGGTGTGCGCGCTTGATGTGGTTCATGACGGCCGTCTCGATCCCGTAGCCGAAAACCCGGCAACTCAGCACAAAGACAGGCACGCACAGCGCGTCCTGTCGGAGTTCGACGACCACAATGCATACGATTCCGTTGCTGCCAAACTTGTCGCTCTCTTGGATGCACAGGATCTCGTGGTCTGGGCTGGCATGCCACTCACTTACTTCGCGAAACGTGGTCCGTGTTCCGCACAGATTGAACTGATTGGTACGATTGATCAGTTCGACGACGCGCTTCAGGTCGCCGCTCTCGGCAGGGCGAATATCGACCGTGATGTCCAGCGTTTCGTACAGGGCCGTTTCGTCTTCGCGTTCCTCGCCCTGCTGAGCAATGAATCGCTCCCGTTCTTCACGTTGCTTGTAGAGCGCGGTGCGATCTTCGTCCGCATGCTCGGGGAGGAGAGCGGCCCAAGCTTCGAGCAGCGCCCAGGTCCGTTCGCACGTGGCGTCGAGGGGCAGCACTTCGGGGAGCGTGAGGCTGGCCAACTGCCGCTCGTCGGCCCGGTCGTCGATGAATACGAAGTCTTTCAGCTTCAGGTTGAGCGCCTGCTGAGTGCGGCGGAGATTTCCGACCTTCGGCTCCCAGTTGATCTCGGCATGCACGAAATCATCAGGCTGCAACACGGCTCCGTCCCAGTGGACGTTGTGTGGATCATTTTTCGAGTTGATCGACAGCAGCACTCCCTTGTGCCTGAGCGTTTGCAGCAGTCGCTGGCGGCGTTCGAAATGACGCACGGTCCCTTCGCCGATCACGCCATCCCACAGCGTATTGTCCAAGTCGCACACGACGAGTTTTCGCGTCAGCAATTGTCCCGCGGCAAAAATCACGTCCCGATAGACGCTGGCAAGCTGCCGCCCCAACTCGGCCGGATGTTGGAGTTCCGCGGCGTAGAACATTCGTCCCAGCTGCCACTCCGAATCATCGTCGAGCAGCGACACCTCGTTGAGCAGATGCAGATGTTCGAAGGTGCGCGCGTTGAGTTCGGCCAGCAAGGCCGGCAGGCGGCTGTTAAAGACGCGGCGGGCAGCGGCACGGGCGCGATAACTCAAACACCCCTTCACACGGTCTTGCCATGTGCCTTCGTGCCGCGGGATATTGGCGGAGTTGTGGACCAGAATCGGACATTCGAAGAGCCGGGCCAACAGGTCGAGCGTCGCGCTGGCTTCGGCCAACGTTGACTCGACGACTTCGTGGATCATGCGCCGTGACGACAGGGCGCGACGCCACGAGAGGAATTGAGCGTACGGCAACGATAGTTCATAGCTGGTCGGACTGTAGAACACCACGTCGAATGTCTGGCCCGCCAAAGCGCGCAATTGATTTCGAGCCTCGACGGGATTTTTGCTCGTGATAAAGGTGGGTTCCAGGACCGTGTCGTCGGCGGCGCATTGGGACACCAGGAATGTCATCACATCCAAGTGCAAGCAGTCGCCGATCAGCAACAGCCGGCAACAGCGCGAACCCTCGACCGTGACTTGGCCGTAGGCCGCGTCGAGGGCCCCTTCAAGCCGAGTGAGCGATTCGCTCTCCAGTCGCGTCCGCATGGAGTCGAGCAGCGCGGCACGTTCTTCACGACAAACATGGTCACGAAAGGAGCGGTGCTCTTCGCGCGTGAACGGGTCGTAGTGTAGTTGCTTATGTTTCTCGCCGGCAAACAGTGTCAGATACAACATGTCGCCCGTGCGAAAGTAGAGCGCCAGATAGTCGACGAGGGCTCCGAACTCCTGTAGCGCGTAATGCGAGGGACTCGGGCTCGCCGCGACCGCTGCTTGGGTCTTCTGCCAATCGGCTACAACTTGGTAGCAAGCCTCGGCCAGCGCGTGCCGATGGGTCGTCAATTGATCCGACAAAGCCAGACTGACCCCGTCGAGGGGCTGCTGGGATGGAACGGACGTGGGGACCATCGTCGAACGACGGGCTCGAATCGCACCCATGAGGCATGCTCGCGCGTGTGTAAGAGTCCGGAGCGACATCCTCCGGCACACTGCAAGCCTACTTCTTTTTTTGACACCCGGCTGGCTCAATCCCCGTTCTTGTCGAGCACCTGCAGCAGGGCGGCAAAGTCATCGGTCCAAAGCAGCGGCGGCTTCGATTCTGGACCAAACGGGATGACCGCCTCGGCCACGGATTTCTGATCCAGAAAATCTTGATTGCTCGTGACCAAGAGCCAGTTTGACGTATCGGTGTGCTGATCGGCGTCCTTCTCGGCATTGATCCAAATCACCTCCTTATGCCCCTCGTTCCCGAGGGCTCGCACGATCGGCTTGAGGTCCAAATGCCGATTCGACACATGCACGACCAAGATGCCGTCCGGCCGCATGTGTTTCTGATAGATTGCAAAACACTCGCGGGTCAGCAGGTGGATCGGAATTGCGTCGCTGCTGAACGCGTCGATTGCCAATACGTCGAACTGCTGTGACTCGCCTCGGGCCAACTCATACTCCATCTGGAGGCGAGCGTCGCCGAGCACCGTCGTCACCTTGGCGGGTGTGTCTTTACGATACGTGAAGTGCTTGTCGCACAGTCGGATCACCTCAGGATTAATTTCGTAGAAGCGAATTCGGTCGGGCTTGGTGCCGTACACGGCGATGGTGCCGGTACCGAGACCCACCACGCCGATGTGCAACCCTGCCGCAGGCTCGGTTTGCCGGCGCGGGTGCTTGAGGATAGCCATCCCCAGGCCGCTGTCGGGACTGTAATACGAGGTCGGCTGCCGACTCTTGGGCGGATCGACGAACTGCACGCCGTGGATGATCGTGCCGTGGATCAGCGTATGCAGCAGGATAGGTTGGTCCACCTCGTCGAGCCCTTCCAGTGTTTCCCAAACGCGCAGCACACCGTAGAAGTTTCGTGAGCGTTCCAGCACTGAGTCATTCGAGTGCCGAATGTTCTGGTTCAAAAACGACATCATCACGAGCAGCGCGCTGACCAGCGGCGCCCAGGCTTCCCAATACTTGCCGTGATACAGCGAGGAATGCTTGTCACGAAACAGGGCCCAATAAAACAGCAGCGTGCCGACGACGATCGAGACATGGAATTCCCAGTAGCCGTTGAAGACCACCGGGGCACCCAAGGCAACGAGCAGGCCCCCCAACGCGCCGCCGGCCGACACGATGAGAAAGAACAACGTCAGATGCCGGCTCGAGGGCTTCGAGCGCGACAACTCGCCGTGGCACAACATGCAGCCGGTAAACAATAGCAGCGCATACTGCGCGATCTGCTGCGGCACATTGTTGGTCGCCTTGAGGTATTCGGCAAGCTTATTGAGCCCCTCGACCAATGAGTCGATCCCCCCTAGGCCAGGCGGCGACCAACCGCCGGTGAGGGCAAACATTTGAATCAGAATGGCCATCCACCACAGCACGCCAAAGGCGCCGCGATGGTACCAGCGAGGATGATCGAAGCACAAAATAAACGTCACGAGATACAACGCCAACGGCATCACCCAAAGGAACGGAACGACGGCGACCTCTTGCGAAATCTGATTGGTGATGGCCAGCAACAACACCGACCCGCAGGCCGAGAGGCAGAGCCAAAAGAGCATGTCCTCCCAGGTGGGAGCTCGCTCGGGCTCGACCGAGACGCTCTTGTTTGATGCGAGACCAGAATCGCCCAGGGGCGACGCGGCCGCGGCCGGTTCGTTGAACAGTCGCCAGGCGCACCATCCGCAGGCCAGCACGAAACCCGCATAGCCGACCGACCAGGAAATCGTCTGCACCGACAGCCGGAACTGCGGCTCGACGAGCAGCGGGTACCCGAGCAGCGCGAGCAGCGAACCGACGTTCGACAGCGAGTAAAGCCGATACGGCGACATGCCCGGATACGATCGAGCGAACCAGCTTTGCAACAACGGACCGGTCGTCGAGAGCACGAAGTAGGGGAGTCCCACCGTGGCGGCGATTAGCAACAGAATGCGCGCTTCGGGATATTGGCCGTCGGCGGGCTTCCAAGAGTCCGAGGGGGTGACGGGCAGCAAGGCCAGCGAGACGAGCAGCAGCACGCCATGCACCAGCGCTTGCTGACGCGGTTTGAGAAACGAGGCCAAGCCGTGCGCGTAGGCGTAACCGCCCAAGAGCAGCAACTGGAACATCAACATGCAGGTGGTCCACACGCCGGGCGTACCGCCGAACCACGGCAGAATGTACTTGCCGATCATTGGTTGCACGGCGAAGAGCAGAAACGCGCTTGTGAATATCGTCAGCGAGAAACGAAGCATCGCGATCATTCCAGTGGTAACGATTATGCCGGCACATCGTCAACGCGACGCGGTGCAACCCGACTTAGCCGTGTGCAATCATAGGTTGTAACACTTGTGGTGGAGGGGAGAAAAGCACGCGCGGGACTTTCTGGCATGTTTGGTAAAAAGTGCCGGTCAGGCAGGATTTCGTGACGTACATTTGCTGGTAGCGGAACCCGCGCGCAGTGGTCTGTGTCGCGGGATGAAAATTGAGTATCCGTGTCCGGTTGGACTCCCACCTCGCCCCTGTGCGGGGCGGAACACAGGTCTCCACATCATGATTCACAGTGCGATCTACCTAGACTCGTCGACGGCGGCTCAGTTGCTACTGGCGTTCTTCACAGTTGTCTCAGCGCTCCTCCATACGTTTGTGTTCGCCCGGAGCTAATTGAACTCACGGCGCAACGCGAGAACGGCGCCCAGGAGCCGCTTTCGATTCTCTAGGAAAAGGTATTCCCTGCCATGTTCGAAACTGAGTCCCTCTTGAACATTCTCTCCGAGCACTGGAGCGTGTGGCTCGTGACCGCGGTGCTGATCGTGGCGGCCGTGATCGATGGCCTGCAACTAAAAGTCCCCAACTGGATCACCTATCCGATGATCCTCAGCGGCTGGGCCTACTGTTTCATCGCGTTCGGCCTCGAAGGGCTCGGTTACAGCTTGCTGGCCACCGTCGTGGGCCTGGCGCTGCTGTTGCCCCTGTACGCCATCGGCGGCATGGGCGCGGGAGACGTCAAACTGCTCGCCGGCGTCGGTGCCTGGGTCGGCAGCTATGTCACGTTTTATGCCTTCTGCTACTCGGCCATTATTGGCGGCGTCATGGCCGTCGGCATGGTGCTGTACCGCAAGGCCTGGAGCAAGCACAGCCAGCAGTTTGTGATGATCGCCAACGAGATTGCCACGATCCGCAATCCCGAGGCGCTCGCGACGATCGCCGCCGAACGCAAGCCGCGGATGTTCTTGTTGCCCTACGGGATTCCGATCGCGATCGGCACGATTCTCTACTTTGCCATGACGGGCATGCTGCCATGAAAATGGGCTTCGATTTGAACCGCGAAGATAAACCGCGACGCGGCAGCATTGCTGTCGGCCGGTATTTCGGTGGTCAAATTGGAGAAGCCTTGCCGATTATGCCGACAATACCGGCGAAGCGCCACGCTAGCCCGATGGGCCTGCGCGGTGCTAGCGCGCCCGAAGTTGCTCAATCAGCTGCGGTGCGAGGTCGTGTTGTAACGCCTGTTATGAATGCAGCGGTTAAAGTCAACGAATCAGCCGTACCGTTCATCCGCATCGCAGGGCCCCTGCGGGCTGTGGCAATTCGGCGACGGTTACGGTCGACGTGCCAATTAGTTAAGTAAGGTGGCTACGTTCGCCAATCATAAGGAAAGGAACGACTCTGACAGCAACAGCGGCAATAGGACGTAAAGCGACCACATAGGTCGCACGTGATGTAGTCAAGCTGATGCTAGCAGGGATTGATCCGAGGATTCACGAGAAACTATGCGTCCCAAATCCATCCTGTTATTGGTGCTGGCCCTGGGTTGCGGTCTGGTCGCGTCAATTGGGGTCACCCAATTGAAGAGCGATCAGCAGGTGGTCACGGTCCAGGGCGAGACCGTCGACATCTACGTCGCCATGCAGGACATCCTGATGGGTAACGTCATCAAGCCCGAGATGGTCAAGCTGACACCCTGGCCGAAAGACAAGCTTCCTAAAGACGCGGTCATGAAGTTGGAAGACTTGAAGGACCGACGGCCCCGCTCGATCATCAACGAAGGAGACGTGATCCGCGAATCCAAATTGCTCTCGCCCGGCCAGATCGACGACGTCTTGGGGAAGATCCCCAAGGGGTACGAGGCGATGACCGTCAAAGTCGACGATGTCTCGAGTATGTCCGGCTTGCTCAAGCCCGGCGACTGGGTAAATGTCGTCGTGCATGTGAACGCGAATCCCACGGCTGGCATCCCCTCGGCGATGACGATTCGCCCGAAAGACTTGCAGCGCGTGCAGGTCTTCGCCATGGGAACCATCACCGAACGAGATCGCAATGGGCAAGACACCGTGACCGTTGGCAAGACCGTGTCGCTGTTGCTCACGCCGCCTCAGGCACAGTTAATGACGTTTGCCTCGGAGATTGGACAAATTCGCCTGTTGGGCCGAAATGCCGAGGAGAATTCGTCCGGCGATAAAGGGGATCGGGAAACGATCGATTTCGATACGTTACTCCACGGAATCGGCGGGGCAGTAAAGTCAAGCCATCCGCTCCTGTCGAGCAAGGTGACTCCACCGCCGACGCTCATCGAGGCTCCCGTTGAGCCCAAGGTCGAGGCTACGGCCAGCGAGAAGCCCAAGCTCACGTACACGATGATCATTGTCGAGGGGACGACGACCCGCGAGGTCGAGTTCGACGAGCACGGCAAGATCATTCCGAAGGAAGTTCCGGCCGCGGCGGGAGCAGTGATCCCAGCGGGAGATATTCCGGCGGCGGCTCCAGCAGTTGAACCCCCTGTATCGATCAAGGACCGCGACTCGTAGAACAAACCAGCAGCTTGGCGACATGGATCTCGAATCCGCGTCGCCAGGGATCGAGACCGTGACACGGATGCGTCACGCCTCAAAAAACGGATGCCTTAAGCGCACGAAGGATGTCACGGATGAACAATCGCACCGCAGTGCCGCAGAGTTGGCGGCAACGATGTCTCGCGCTGGCCATTGGGCTCGGCGCGACGCTCGTTGCTACGACCGGAATTCAGGCCGAGCCGCCGAGTGCGAATCTGCAAGCCGGTCCGCAACCGGTTGTCCATCGAGTCCGCGGCGTCGCCAACGAACGGGTGCAGATGGTCGCCAACAGCAGCCGCGTGCTCTCGCTCGAAGCGCGCATCCCCAAAGTCGAAGTGAGCAACCCCGAGATTCTTCGCGTTACGCCCGTCTCGGCCAATGAAGTGCAAATCTACGCCTTGCGATCGGGTGTCACGCAGGTCAACCTGTGGACCGAGGCCAACCAAGTCTATACGCTCGACGTGTCCGTATTCGGCGATGCCCGCGAACTCACCATGTACCTGCGCGATTTGTTCCCCAAATCGTCGCTCCGCGTCATCCCGATGGCCAGCAGCGCGGTCATCGCCGGTCACGTCGACGATCCGTCGCAGGTCGCCACGGTTATGCGGATCGCCGAGAACTTTTATCCCGAGCCGATCAACGCCATCAATGTGGGCAACGTGCAGCAAGTGCTGCTCAAGGTGAAAGTGTACGAGGTCTCGCGGACCAAATTGCGCAACCTGGGCTTCGACTTCGCCGCGGTCACCAGCGGCGGTAGCGTGTATGCCTCGGCCGTGAGCGGTATCCTCAAGAGTACGGGTAATATCGGCGCGCTGACCACCACGGGCAATCAAACGGCCATCGCGTCGGTGCTCACCAATGGGAACCAATTCGCGGCGCTGCTCGAAGCCCTGCGGCAAGACGACCTGGCCAAAGTGCTCGCCGAGCCGAACCTGATTGCCATCAGCGGTCGACCTGCGTACTTCAACGCCGGCGGCGAGTTCCCGATCCTCGTGCCGCAAAGCTTGGGCACGGTATCGATCATGTATCGCCCTTACGGCACGCAAGTCGACTTCGTGCCGATTGTGCTAGGGAATGGTCGTGTCCGGCTCGAAGTTCGTCCTCGGGTGAGCGAAATCGACGCCGCGCGGAGCGTGACCATCAACGGCACGACGGTGCCGGCCTTGCGAGTGCGCGAGATCGACACCGCGGTCGAGATGCAAGCCGGACAGACCCTGGCCATCGGCGGGCTCGTGCAAAGCCGGGTCGAGGCTCAAAGCCGAGGATTTCCTGGCTTGAAAGAAATTCCCCTCGTGGGCGGACTGTTCCGTCGTCAACACGAGCAAGTCAACGAGATCGAGTTGCTCATCGTGGTCACGCCCGAATTGGTCGACGCGATGAATCCACACGAAGTTCCGCCGTGCCTGCCCGGGGACGAGACGACCTCGCCGAGCGACTATGAACTGTACGTGCGTGGATATCTGGAAGTGCCCAAGCGTTGCCCGCCCGGCGAGGGCTCGCTCCCTGGCGGTCCCGCGGTGCAACCGTACTTTCCGGAAGAAAACGCGCAACCGGCACCAGCGAAGTCCGAGCCCCCTGCGCCTCCGGCCACGGGGGACGAGAGCGCCCGCCGCGCTACGAGCAACCGCTTGTCGTCCTCGGTTCCGATTGTACCTGCCCCACGATTGAACCCATCGCAAGAGCGAGCCCTCGTGCCCCAGGTCGCCGCGCGGCCGAATAATCCGACCAATCGTCAAACGCCGCTGTATACCCCCCCAGCAGCGAGCAATTCATCGCCCGGCATGTTCGGCCGCGTCGGCTACGATGACCTAAAGTAGATGGAGGTCGAATCTGTCGGGTCATCTTCCCGACAGGTTTTACCCCAGAGCAAAGCGCGTTCGATGGGTTGACTCGGACAGGTGCCTGTACGACGAACCCCGCGTGACTTGGCCGCCAACTTTAGGGTTCCGTATTATGAGCAACGTACTCCGACTGGCTGTCGTCGACCCCAACGACACCTCGCGTGAGGCGCTCAAGTCCGCGCTATTGGGAATGGACTCCGTCTGGCTCGACGCTGAGTGCTCGCGCTTCGAGTTTTTTGGTGACGTGGTGGCGCAGACTCAGCCCGACATCGGCATCGTGGCCATCGATTCGGACCCCGAGAAGGCGCTCGACCTCGTCGCCAAGCTGGCCGTCAACTCGCCCGATTGCAATGTGCTCGTCGTCAGCACGTCGACCGACGGTCGCTTGATCTTGCGTGCCATGCGGGCCGGGGCCAAAGAGTTCCTGGGCGCGCCGATCAAGCTGCAGGAAATGATCGACGCGATTGACCGGATCAGCGAACGTAAGTTTGGCAAAGGAGATAACCGAAATCGCGGCTGCTCGGTGATCGCCATCTGCGGCGCGACGGGCGGCGTCGGGACAACCAGCTTGGCGGTGAACCTTGGCTGCGCCCTGGCCAAAGACCCTAAAAACTCGGTCTGCCTGGTCGATCTGGACGTCTGCCTCGGCGACGCCGACATTTTCCTCGACACGATTCCCGACTTCTCGCTCGTTGATGTGGCGCAGAACGTCTCGCGGCTGGACTTCACACTGCTCAAACGCTCACTCACCAAACACTCATCCGGCCTGTTTTTGCTGCCGCGGCCCGTGCAAATCGACGACGTGCATTTGCTCACGCCCGACAATTTGCAGCGCGTTATCGGCCTGCTCAAGGCGACGTTCACGCATTTGGTGATTGACCTGTCAAAGACCTACACGCCGCTCGACTTCGTGGCGTTGCAAATGGCCAACCACATCCTGCTTGTCACGCAGGTTGATCTACCCTGCTTGCGGAACGTCGTCCGATTGTTGATGGCGTTCAATCAGATGGAAGGGATGTCCGAAAAGGTCAAGGTGGTCTGCAACCGCGTCGGCCTCGACACCGGCGCGATTACGATGAAAAAAGCCCAAGAGACCATCGGCCGGGAGATTTTCTGGCAATTGCCAAACGACTATCGCACGATGATCGAGGTGCGCAACAACGGCGTGCCGCTGGTGGAACAGGCCCCCAAGGCAGCCATCACCCAATCGGTGGTTAACCTGGCCAATGTGCTCAACAGCAATCAGCCGGCCAGCGAGGAAGCCGCGCCGGAAGCCGCCGCCAAGCCCGCCAAAAGCAAGCTCTTTAGCTTCTGGCCCACGAAAAAGTAACCCTGGCGCGCTTCGACCAGCGGCTTGACGGTTGAGCCGTCCGGGCATGTGGATTTTTTGCCTCGTCATTTCGTGGGGCAGCACGTCGCGCGTGTGATTTGTGAGCTATCTTTGCGCGAGCTTACCTCATTCGTCTCACGATCATTGCACTCACAGGTTCAAGCCCAAGATGGCCAAGACACTCCCCACGCTCGGTCGCACCAACGAGAAAACCGCTGAAGCCGACTTTGAAGAGCTGAAGAAGAAAATCCACGGCAAGTTGGTCGACAAGCTCGACTTGAATAAGGTGGGTGACCTCGATGGCGAGGTGCTCCGCAACCAGATTCGCTTGGTCGTCGAACATCTTTGTGATCAAGAAGACACGCTACTCAACCGTGCCGAACGCGAGCGGCTCGTCGACGAAGTGCTCGACGAGACGTTCGGCTTTGGTCCCTTGGAGCTGCTGCTCAAAGATGCATCGATCAGCGACATTCTGATCAACGGGCCCAAGAATATCTTTGTCGAACGACGCGGCCGCATGGAAAAAACCAGCGTGACGTTTCGCGACAATCAGCACTTGCTGCAAATCATCGACCGCATCGTGTCGAAAGTCGGCCGC
>CAZZBK010000012.1:53777-62847 GCA_964652155.1 uncultured Planctomycetaceae bacterium
TGGTCGGCGCGTCGACGAAGTCTGCCCGATGGTCGACGCCCGTCTGCCCGATGGCTCGCGTGTCAATGCGATCATTCCGCCGTTGGCGCTGGATGGCGCGGCGGTCTCGATTCGTCGCTTTGGCAAGAACCCGCTTAAGCTCGAAGACCTGCTCAACTACAAGGCCTTTACGCCCGAGATGGTCATGCTTCTCGAAGGTGCCATCAAAGGCCGGCTCAACGTGATCATTTCTGGCGGCACGGGCTCCGGAAAAACAACCCTGCTCAACACGCTCTCAAGCTTCATCGGCACCCACGACCGGATCGTGACCATCGAGGACGCGGCCGAGTTGCAGTTGCAGCAAGAACACGTCGTGCGACTGGAAACCCGTCCACCCAACATCGAAGGCAAAGGGGGCGTATCAGCCACCGATCTCGTCAAGAACGCCCTGCGCATGCGCCCCGAGCGAATTATCATCGGCGAATGCCGTGGGCCCGAAACGCTCGACATGCTCCAGGCCATGAACACGGGCCACGAAGGCTCGATGACCACGCTCCACGCCAATACGCCCCGCGATGCCGTGGCGCGCATCGAGACCATGATCACGATGTCGGGCTTCGAGCTACCGCTCAAAGCCATGCGCCAGCAGATCGCCAGCGCCGTCAACCTCATCGTCCAAGCCAGCCGCTTGCAAGGTGGCACACGCAAAATCACGTACATCACCGAGATCCTGGGCATGGAGGGCGACACGCTCATCATGCAAGACATCTATCGTTTTGTCCAAGAGGGGATCGACGAGAACGGCAAGGCGTTCGGCCATTTCCTCTCGACCGGTATCCGTCCCAAGTGCATGGAAAAACTCGAGGCCTCGGGGGTTCGCCTGCCGGCCAGCGCCTTCAAGCAACGCGTCATGATGCAGTGCTAGAGCATTACGCGGGGCTCGAACTAATTTTTGGAATGCATCTTTATGTCCACCATCGTCATCGCCATCGCGGCATTTGTCGGGGTCTTTGCGCTGATCTTCGGCGTGGCGACCTTCTTTCGCAACGACAACGGCTCGAAGCTCGAAGATCGCCTGCACCTGCTGGCCACACAAGGTTCGTCCAAGCAGCAACGCGACGATGCCACCAACAGCGTCTTGAATCAACCGCTCGATAACGTGCCCTCGTTTTTTGCCGGGCTGCTGGCTCGGCTTGGCAGCTTAAGCAAGATATTTGAACAGGCCGACACCAGCTTAACCCCCGAAAAATTCTTTCTCATCACCGGCTTGCTATTCGCCGGTGGCGCCGGATTCGGCGTGCTCAACCGCTGGAGCGTCGCATTGGCCGTGCTGGTGGGCCTGACGACTTCCAGCTTGCCGGTCATGTGGCTGATGTTCCGCCGCAAACGGCGCATGGCCGCGTTTCAACGTCAGTTGCCTGAAGCGCTCGAACTGATGGGCCGCGCCTTGCGGTCCGGGCACAGCTTGTCGGCCGGCTTTGAGCTTGTCTCGCAAGAGGTCGCCGCGCCGCTGGGGACCGAGTTCGGCCGTGTCTATGAGGAGCAGAACCTGGGGGTGCCGTTCGAGGAAGCGCTCACCTCGCTCACCGAACGCATGCCCAACCTGGATCTCAAGTTCTTCTCGACTGCCGTCATTTTGCAACGGACAACCGGTGGCGACCTGGCCGAAATACTCGACAAGATCGGACACCTCATCCGCGAACGATTCCGGATCTTCGGACAGGTCGCGGCCCTGACGGGCGAAGGCCGGCTGTCGGGCATCGTGTTGCTCGCGCTGCCGCCGGTGCTGTTTCTCGTCGTCTACCGTCTGAACCCCAGCTACAGTTCGTTGCTGTTCGAGGACGAGCTGGGCAAAAAGATGCTCATCGGCGCGGTGATCATGCAGCTGCTCGGCGCGCTGGTGATTCGCAAGATCGTTAACATCAAGGTCTGAGCCCATACTCTTCGCGATCATGATCGACTTTGCCACACTACTGCCATTTGCCGTCTTCGGCCTGTTTGCCACCGGAGCATGGTTCTTGCTCGACGCATTCGGCAACTCGCCGTCACGCGCCATGGCGCGACTCGACGAATTCAAGAACCCGCAAATTCGCAAGAAGCGACTCGAGGAAGACTCGGCCCTTAAGCAAGAAGACGCCATGACGCGCGTGCTGGCCAAGGCATCGCCGGCGCTCGCTAAACCGCTCACGCCCAAATCCGAGTTGGAAATGAACCAACTCAAGCTCAAGCTGGCCATGGCCGGGTTCCGCGGCGACACGGCCGTCACGACCTACTTGGGGCTCAAGTTCGTGGGCCTGATCGGCGGCTTCTTGCTCAGCGGTGTCACGCTGGCCGTGCTGCAAACCTTCGACTTCAACGCCATCTTATATGCCCTCGGTTTCGCCGGCGCGATGTTCTACATCCCCGAAATCGCCTTGATGCTCATCACCAGCGGTCGTAAGGAACAAATCTTCCTCGGTCTGCCCGACGCCTTGGACCTGATGGTCGTCTGTGTTGAGGCCGGCCTGGGCATGGACTCGGCAATGCGCAAGGTCTCGGAGGAAATGAAACGCACCTTCAAGGTGATCTGCGAAGAGTTTCAACTTGCCAACTTTCAGATTCAGATGGGTCGCCCACGCGCCGAAGTGTGGCACGAACTGGGCATTCGCTCGGGAGTCGAAGACCTGCGGCAACTTTCGTCGATTATCATTCAGGCCGAGCGGTTCGGCTCGAGCATCGCGCAAGCCCTTCGCGTGCAAAGCGACGCCATGCGCACCCGTCGCAAACAGATCGCCGAGGAAAAGGCGGCCAAAACCGCAGTGAAGCTCATCTTCCCGCTGGTGATCTTCATCTTCCCCGGCATCTTCGTCGTGCTCGTTGGCCCCGCCGCCATCACGATGGTCCGCGAAATGTTCCCCATGATGGGCGGCTAAGTACAGGTGCCTCGCCATGTGTGCCCCGAAAACCAAGGCACTCAAGCCAGACACAACCTGAGCATAATCACTCCGCGAGGCAAGCCGTTTGACCACCCTGGACTTAAAACCTACGGTTGCTTGGCGTCTCGCGCCCTTTCCCTGCAACAATCTCCTGCGAGCTTGGTAACGTGCTGCAATCTTCTCCGTATCAACACCGAAATCTCGGGCTCGATATTTTAAGAGCCCTGGCCATCAGCATGGTGTTTGTTGGACATGGCGTAACGCTCCATGGCCTACCGATACTCGGCGAGCTTGGCACGGGAGTCGATCTGTTCTTTCTGTTGTCAGGTTTTCTCATCGGGCGGATCTACTTTCGCTCGCTGAAAGACGACACGTTCGGCTTGTGGTCTTTTTGGCAGGCAAGGTGGTGGAGAACTCTCCCACCCTACTTCGCGGCCTTCGGCTTATACGCGGTCGCCATGCGTTGGTACTCCAACGAACCGGTCGCAAGTCACTACTTGCTATTTCTGCAGAACTACGGCGGCATGGTCGGCTTCAACGCGAGTTGGAGTCTGTGCGTTGAAGAGCACTTCTATCTCATGTTGCCGTTGGCGGCCTGTACGTTTGACCGGCTCTTCGGTCGCCGAGCGTTCGCCTGGGGATTGCCCATCGCATTCGCCCTCCCATTGATCCTACGCCTCTCCACGATTGCCCTGACCGGCACGCTTCCCGAGGGTTGGTACTGGATGACGCACTTTCATTGCGAAGGACTGATTGCAGGTGTTTGGCTCGCGTATCTGCAAATTGAATCGCCGGATTGGTATGCCAAGACTCGACGAGCGGCGCTCTGGCTGACGCCGTTAATCCCCGTGCTATTGTTCGTACTGCCGCTGTGGTCATCACGCGGCCCGTTCGTCAACGCCTGGGTATTCACTTTCTTGGCAATTGGCTATGCAGCTTGGCTACGCACGATGATCGACCTAAAGTGGGCACCCACGCATTACGTGGGGCGAACGACTCAGGCCGTCATTTATGCGTTGGCCATTTCCTCGTATAGCATCTATCTCACCCACTCATTATCCTTCGCCGTGATGCGTGACTTGGTCGATCACTGGCCACGTGGCGGGATCAAAACGGGCTTTATCTTGGGCAGCTCACTCGTCGTCAGTGGCGTTTTCTATTATTTAGTCGAACGCACATCGCTGCTAATCCGCGATCGAGTCATGCGCCGCGATACGCAATCACCAGGCAATCTGGTGCTGGTTCCAGGCACTCGGCTTGCATCCGGTTGAATACCACGATGCAACGCCGGTAAGGGTTTTTATCGAGGTCTGCGCGGCTATTGAGCCAGGGCGACCACCGGAAGCCCGGTGTTTAAGGGCCTCGCGTTGCACGCAGGGGCTCATTCACCGCGCAGGTGTCTATAGCACTTTCAAGACGATGGGTCTTATCCGTGCAGCTGATACCGCACGCGGCCATCGACGATCGTGTGCGTGGCGCGGCCGCGCAGCGTCCAGCCCGTGAACGGCGTGTTCTTGCTCTTCGAGCGCATCTCGGCGGCGCTTAACTGATACGGAGTCGTCGGGTCGATCACCGTCACGTCGGCCGCTGCGCCGACCAGCAGCGTCCCCTTGTTCACGCCCATGATCCGGGCCGGATTGATCGTCAGCTTTTCGATCGCCTGCGACCAGGTGAGGTGCCCGGGCTCGATGAGCTGCGTCACGACCAGCCCGAGCGCGGTCTCCAAGCCCGTGATGCCGAACGGCGCGAGGTCAAACTCCTGCATTTTCTTCTCGGCCGCATGCGGCGCGTGATCGGTGCAGATGCAGTCGATTGTCCCGTCTTTCAAACCGGCGATGCACGCTTCAACATCCTGCTGGCTGCGTAGCGGCGGGCTCATCTTGTAGTTCGAGTCGAACGTCCGCAGGCACTCATCCGTGAGGGTGAAGTGATGCGTGCAGACCTCGGTCGTCACCCGAACGTGGCGACGCTTGGCGCGGCGGATTAGCTCGATGCTCCCGGCCGTCGAGACATGCAGCACATGAATATGCCCCCCCGTAAGCTCCGAGAGGATAATGTCACGGCCGACCATCACATCCTCGGCGGCCGCAGGCATGCCGGGCAAGCCGAGAATCATCGACACCTTGCCTTCGTGCATCACGCCGCCGACGGTCAACTCCTTGACCTCTTCGTGATTCATGATCGGCCGGCCGAACATCTTCGAGTACTCGAACGCTCGGCGCATGAGCTCGGCGTTGTACACCGGCGCGCCGTCGTCGCTAAACCCAATGACGCCAGCCTCGACGAGTTGTCCAAGCTCGGCCAACTCTTTCCCTTCGCGATTTTTACTCACGCAGGCGATCACGTAGACGTGGCAGTTGTCGGCCTTGACGGCCTGTTGGCGGATGAACTCAACCGTGGCCTGGGTGTCGATCGGCGGCTCGGTGTTGGGCATGCAGGCGACGGCCGTAAAGCCACCGGCGACTGCGGCCGCCGTCCCCGTGGCAATCGTTTCGTCCTCTTCGCGCCCCGGCTCTCGCAGATGGACATGCATGTCGATCAGCCCCGGCGAGACGATCTTGCCCGTGCAGTCGATCACCGTGTCGTCGCCGCGCGGCGGACAATCGAAGCCGGCGATGCGACCATCCTCGATCCGCACGTTCGTGACACGATCCATTTGTTGGCTGGGATCGATGACCCGGCCTCCGACCAAAGTCAGTCCGCTCATGATGACGCTCCTTCGCGCGGACCGCAGATCAGCCAGAGCACGGCCATCCGCACCGCCAAGCCGTTGGATACTTGACCAAGAATCAGTGAGTGCGGGCCGTCGGCCACTTCCGGGGTGACCTCGACGCCACGGTTAATCGGCCCGGGAGCCAGGATCAGAATATCGTCCTTCGCCTTGGCGATCCGCTCCTTGTTCATCGCATAGAGCAGCGCGTACTCACGCACCGACGGGAACGGTCGCGTCGCCTGACGCTCGAACTGAATGCGCAACAAATTCAGCACGTCGCAACGCGGCAGGATCTCGTCTAGATTGTGCGACACTTCGACCCCCAACTCAGTCCATTGCTGTGAGACGAGTGTCGAGGGGCCGCAAAGGATCACGTGCGCGCCGAGCTTTTGCAGCCCCCAAATGTTCGAGCGAGCCGTGCGACTGTGGGCAATATCGCCGACCAGAGCAACCGTCAGGCCTTGCAAGCTCTTCCGCTGCTCGCGAATCGTCAGGATATCGAGCAGTCCTTGCGTCGGGTGCTCGTGGGGGCCATCGCCGGCATTGATCACCGAACAGTCGAGGTTCTGCGCGAGCAATTGAGGCACGCCGGGCGTGCGATGACGCACCACGACCACATCGACCCCCATCGCCTCAATGTTCTTGGCCGTGTCGATCAGGGTCTCCCCCTTCGACATGCTGCTGCTACCGGAGGCGAAGTCGAAAGCGTCAGCCCCCAGCCGACGCGCGGCCAGCGAGAAACTTGTCCGTGTGCGAGTCGAGTTCTCGAAGAACAAGTTCGACAGGGTCTTGCCCGCCAACTTGATGAGCTTTTTGCGGCAGCCGTCGGTCTGCCGTTTGAACGCCTCGGCCGTATCGAGGATCAGCGTGATCTCGTCGGCCGAAAGGTCTTCGAGTCCGAGCAAGTGGCGTCGCGTCCACTGCGGCATAACCCGATCGAGGTCGCAAGTTTCGATGCTCATGGATGTTCGGCGGAAGAAAAGCCAGAATCGGGTGACAAACTAGCGAGATTCTAGCAATCCACGGCCTGCTCGCAAGGACACACATTGGGCAAATGCAGTATGGAACCACAGATGAACACGGATGAACACAGATGAGGAGGAGAAGAGATTAGGGGTGAGGGGCTAGCTCAAGAGAATTTAGCTGAAGCGAGATAACATTGTTCTACACAAGTCTCTAGCCCAGCCTCTCTAGCCGCTTACATTCCATCTGCGTTCATCCGTGTTCATCTGTGGTTCCCTTTGCTTTTAATCCTCCGCCTTACTTCCGTCGCCGCACATTTTGACGATCCGCGGGTCGAAGCGTGCGAGCACCTCGACAAGCTCGGTTTGCTCGGCAATCACGTCATCGATGTTCTTGTAGACGTAAGGGACCTCGTCGGCGCCAGCACTCAAGACGTGCACGCCTCGCTTTTCCAGGTCGCGTTGCACGGCCTTCCAGGTGAACTTGCCCAACGCGGCGGTGCGCGACATGAGCCGACCGGCGCCGTGTGACGCGCTGTGCAGGCTCTCCGCGTTCCCCTTGCCTCGCACGACGTAGGCCGGTGTCGCCATCGAGCCGGGGATCACGCCCAATGCGCCGGGCCCGGCGGGCGTGGCTCCCTTTCGATGCACGATGACCTCGCGACCGTTGTGCTGCTCCTTCCAGGCGAAGTTGTGATGATTTTCGATCCCCGCGATGATCCGTCCGCCGAGCAGTTTGCTAACCTGTCGATGGATCACATCATGGTTGGCAGCCGCGTAGTCCCCCATCAAATTCATCGCGGCCCAGTATTCCTGTCCCGCCTCGCTATCGAGATCGAGCCAGGCCAGCCGACCGAAATGCTGCTCATGTTTGCTGAGCCGCGATTGGGCGATCGCGCTGTAGGTCGAGCAGACCGAGGCTCCCACGCCGCGGCTGCCACTGTGACTCAGCAGCGCCACGTACTCGCCCGGCTCCAAGTCAATGTCGCTCTGCCGCTCACCAAGCGTCAACACGCCGAACTCGACAAAGTGATTGCCCGAGCCACTCGTGCCGAGTTGCTTCCAGGCCTTGGCTTTGTTTTCACGCGTGATGCGCGAGACGCTCCAGTCGGCGTCCATCACCGGATGATCGTGGGGCGTATCGTAGGCCACGCCCACGCCAAATCGTGTGCCCCGTTCGAGCGCGTCGCGGAACGGCTCGAAGTGTTTGCGCTGCTCCAATCGCTGCACGGGAACGTCAAGCACCGAGAGCTTCATGCGGCAAGCGATGTCGACTCCGACGGCGTACGGGACCACGGCGTTGTCGAGCGCGAGCACCCCGCCGATCGGCAGGCCGTAGCCCACGTGCGCGTCGGGCATCAGCGCCGCCCCCACGGCGCGGGGCAACTCGCAGGCCTGACGCATCTGGGCATGCGACGCCTCGTCGATGTGCCGCGCGCCCCAAGTACGGTAGACGAGTGGCTCGGTTCGCTTGACAGACAATTCGGGCGAGAGGAGTTCGCGAGCCAATTCGCCAAAATGCCCGTCATTCTCAAACGACGATGGATTCGCCAGCACCTCGGCGATCTGCTGCCGCATATCGCGACCCCGCGATGCGCCTTGCGCGCAGGCCGCTTGAATGCCGCGAATGGCGGCCGCGCAGCAGCTTTCGGGCACTCCGAGCTTAACAAGTTGCCGCGCGTTCATGTGTTGGCTTTAATCCATCCAGGCGGTGTCGAGTGTCGTTGCGCCGTAAGGGAGTTCGATCACCTTCACGTCGGTGCGGCGGCGCAATTCGGCAGCATTGGTCGTTACGCTTTCATCGTGTTCCAAGTCAGCTTGATTCAAGATCACCGCCGCCACGTCGACGCCGCCGCGATACGTTCGCGCGGCGTGCAACGTGAGCAGCGTGTGGTTGAGCGTTCCCAGGGCATTGCGGGCGACGATCACGAGCGGCAGCTTGAAATCCACGGCTAGGTCGGCGACCGTCGACCGCTCGCTCACCGGTGAGAACCAACCGCCAGCCCCCTCGACGATCAACGTCTCGCACCGTTCGCGCCAGTAGTCGAGCCCGCTGCGCAACAGCCGATCGTCGACCGTGGTCCCCGCCAGTTGCGCGGCCACCGGCGGAGCGAGTGACGCCGCGAAGCGTTGTGGGCAAACGCGGTCTCGATCTCCGAACTGTCCGGCAGCTCGCCACAGCGTATCGGCGTCGTCGCTCGTCCATCGCTCGGAGAGCCAATAACAACCGCTGGCCACGGGCTTGTACACGCCCACGCGGCGTCCCTGCTCGACAAGTTGTCGCGCCAGCAGAGCCGCCACGAACGTTTTGCCTACTCCGGTATCGGTGCCAATCACAAACCAGCCATTCATGGTCATTTCCCAACAAGTGTAACGACACAGACCGAGCCAACATTGTTCACCCGCAGGGGGCGCATGTCCATCGCGGCTTCCGCTCTTGGGCATTGTCGAGTACGATTCGAGGCGTGCGTTATTGAGCCAGCAACGCGCTCACGACCGGC
>CAZZBK010000012.1:62947-67921 GCA_964652155.1 uncultured Planctomycetaceae bacterium
GACCGGCTAAGGATGATGGAGTTGACGGTATGAGTGGTGTCACGATCGGTCTGGTGCAAATGACCTGCACCGCGGCCAAACAACCGAACATCGACAAGGCGGTGGCCCGGATCGGCGAGGCGGCCGCCGCCGGAGCGCAGGTCATCTGCCTGCAAGAGTTGTTCGCGGGGCATTACCCGGCCCAGGAAGAAGACTTCCGGCGGTTCGACGAGGCGGAGCCGATCCCCGGTCCGACGAGTGACGCGATCGCCGCGGCGGCCAAGCAACACCAGGTCGTCGTGGTGGGCTCGTTCTTCGAGCGCCGCGCGCCCGGCGTCTATCACAACACAGCGGTCGTGTTCGACGTCGACGGCTCACAGGCCGGCATCTATCGCAAGATGCACATTCCGGACGACCCCCATTACTACGAAAAGTTCTTTTTTACCCCCGGCGACTTGGGCTTCAAAGCGATCGACACCCATTATGGCCGCATCGGCGTGCTCGTCTGTTGGGACCAGTGGTATCCCGAGGCGGCCCGGCTCACCGCGATGCACGGGGCGCAAATCCTCTTTTACCCCACGGCCATCGGTTGGCAAGCTCACGAAAAGGCGCAGTTCGGCCCCTCGCAGCATGACGCCTGGGAGACGATGATGCGCAGCCACGCGATCGCCAACGGTCTGTTTGTCGTTGCCGTGAACCGAACCGGCCTGGAGTCGAATATCGAGTTCTGGGGCGCGTCGTTCGTGGCTGACCCCAACGGGCAACTGCTGGCCCGAGCGAGTCATGACCGCGAAGAGACGCTGCTGGTCGAGTGCGAATTGGGTCAGATCGACTCAGTGCGAACGCATTGGCCATTTTTTCGCGATCGGCGTGTCGACGCGTATGGCGATTTAACGAAGCGCTGGCTCACCACCTAAGAGCGTTGAACAACATGGCTGGGGACTGTCCCATTTTTTTGAATGTTCCCCGAGAAACATGGGACTGTCCCCCTCTCGGTTGCCATTTTGTTCAACGCTCTCAGCCGCCAGAAAGGATCGGGCGATGAGTGTGCCCCCATTTTCGCTCGCCGACACGCCTGTGACACACGGCTACCGAATGCCTGCCGAGTGGGAGCCGCATGCCGCCACCTGGCTCTCATGGCCCCACCGCGAACAGACTTGGCCCGGTCATATGCAGCCGATCCCTCACGTCTGGGCAGCTCTAGCCCGCACGCTCAGCGCGTTTGAACCGGTCCATATTCTGGTCAGCGAATGCGTTCGCGCCGAGGCCGAGTCGCTCGTGGGTCATGTGGCCGGCGTACATTTACACGCCCAAGAAACAAACGACGCCTGGATGCGCGATCATGGGCCAGTGTTTCTGGTCGGGCCCGCTGGCGCGTCCCCCGCACTCGTCAACTGGGACTTTAATTCCTGGGGGGGCAAATACCTCCCTTACGATGCCGACAACGCCGTGCCTACGTTCATCACCGAGTTGCTCGGCTATCGCCGCTACGATCCGCACATCATCTTAGAAGGGGGCTCGATCGACGTGAACGGTCGCGGCTCGCTCCTTACCAGCGAGGTGTGTCTGCTCAACTCGAATCGCAACCCGCGGCTTGGTCGCGGCGAGATCGAAGCGAGCTTGCACGCCTACACGGCCGCTCGCAACGTGATCTGGCTCGGCGAGGGTATTGCCGGTGACGATACCGATGGACACATCGACGAGTTGGCGCGGTTCGTTTCGCCGCGCGTGGTCGTGGCTGCGGTCGAGCAAGACCCAGCCGATGTCAACTACGCTCCGCTGCAAGACAACCTGCGGCGTTTGCAACTCGCCCGTGACGAAGAAGGCCGCCCGTTCGAGATCATCCCACTGGTCATCCCGAGCCACTACGAAGTACATGGCGTGCGGGTGCCGGCAAGCTACTGCAATTTTTATATCGCCAACGGCGTGCTGATTGTGCCACAATTTGGAGTCGCGATCGACTCGGTCGCGTTGGAGACGCTCGGCCGTTGCTTTGCAGAGCGGCACGTGGTGGGTCTCGACGCGCGCGACCTAATCTTCGGCCGCGGCGCGTATCACTGCATCACCCAGCAGCAACCGCGTCTCGCGTGAGTGAGCTCAGGAACATCTCCTCCGCAGTTTTAGGGCCGATCGGGACACGCTTAACCCCCCCACCTATTTGCAGTATAATGGGCAGGGTTTCTGTCTGTTTGACAAGCGCAGGGGTCTCCGGTCATGTCGAGTGTCGAAGGACGCGGTGGGGCGTCGCCGGCCACATCAGTCGAAAAGTTTTTAGACTTACTCGAATCCACTCAGCTCATTGATTCGGCGGCGCTTCGTGCTCTGCGTCAGACCTACACGGGCCAGCGATTAGCCGACGACGCGCAGGGGCTTGCCCGCGATTTGGTCGCGCGCAACGTGCTGACCAAGCACCAGGCGGCGCTGCTCTATCAGAACAAGCTCAAGGGGCTGTTTATCGGCCCCTATAAGGTTCTCGACCGGATCGGCTCGGGTGGCATGGGCATCATAGTAACTCGTCCGGCTGCCTGAGGTCGTCGCTCGCCCAAAATATAATGCCGCGTGGAGCGTTCGCTCTCGCTACCAGCACCACGCGGCGACGTGAACATTTCGCCCGTCAGCAATCGTTTGACCATCGCCAACGGGACCGGAAAACGGCCGGTTCGGTCGAGCTTGGCATCCACCATGCTCGCGGAGCTAAGGGCAGGTCGAAAGCCACGGTTGTTGTTGCGGTTCGACGGGGTGTTGTTGTTCCGGTACGACGACCGGCTGTTGGCGGGCATGTTGTTCCAACTGCCGCCCCGATTCACCCGGTTCGAGGCCCTAGGCCGCTCACCATGATTCTTTTAACACGGCGGAACGAAAACGCCAACTCCGCGTCTCCGCCGCCCGGGTGAAGGCCATCAGGGAATCGCCGCGTCGTTGCAATTCGGCTTCCGTGATTTGGCCGCGTGCGAAGTCTGTCTCGATGGCTGCCAGTCGCCGCTTGAAGCGAACGCGACTGCGGCGGCTCAACGTGACGTGTTGGCGGAAAATGCGGCACCCCAGAAAGTCCACGCCAAACGTGGTTCGGTTGATGTAAGGCTGTGGCTTCAACTCCAGCTTTAGTTCCGCAGAGACGAACGAGGTAATCTCGCTCAGCATCCCCTGGAGTTCGCGGGGCGAGTCTCCCCAAATAAGCATGTCATCCATATAACGCAGATAAGCGGTCGCTCGCAACCGTTCTTTGACGAACCGATCCAGCCATCCCAAATAAAAGTTTGCAAAGTGCTGCGATGTCAAACTTCCGATCGGCAAGCCGCGTCCCGATTCAGCAGCCGCTGGATTGCAAGCGATGACCGCATCAAACAGCCGCAGTAGTCGCCGGTCCTTGAATACCCGAGCGAGCTTCGTTCGCAGCACCTCATGATGAATGCTGTTAAAATACTTGCGGATGTCCAGTTTCAAAAAGAAGCCGAAACGCCCCGATAATTCCGCCGCACGGCGGACGGCGGCAACTCGTCCCTTGCCATGACGGCACGCATAGGTGTCGAAGATCAACCAGTTTTCAAAAACCGGCTCGCAGACGTTGATGATGGCGTGATGGAGAACCCGTTCGCGGAAACAGGGAGCAGTAATCAATCGTTCTTTGGGATCGAAAACGGTAAACTGCCGGGCATCACCCAGTCGGATTGTCCCGTTCTCTACTTCGGACGCCAACGCCGCCAGGTTCACGTCCACATTTTGGGCGAACAAGCGGGCGTCGGCCCGGTCGCGTTTTCCACGCATGGCCTTGTAAAACGCCAGCCGCAGATTGTCCCGCGACAAGATCGGCTCAAACAGTTGGCCCACTCGCTTCATGGCTGCTCTTCCAACTGTCGTCGAGGATGGCCAACATCCGCTCACCATACTTTTCCAGGCGGGCATCTCCGACGCCGGTGATTTGCTCCAACGCAGCCCGCGTGCTGGCTCGGGTTTGCACCATCTTGGCAAGCTGCTCATTCGTGAATACGGTATAGACGGGCACCGCGTCTTGTTGAGCGATCTCCTTCCGCACGTCGCGTAGCTTGGCGAACACGGCGAAGTCTTCCGGCGACAGCACGGTGCGATAGTCGATCTTATTCTTGCCGCCAAACGAACGACCGTTGGCACCGGATTGAGCGGCAGGCGTTTCCAAGTAATCCACGCACAATGCCCAGTAGGAATTCTCCCCGTGCTCCACCCAGCGGCGATCGACGTTCAACACGCGATGCGACCGCAAAAACTTGTTCAGCTCCTCTTCGCTGGCAACGTCACCACGCGACGGAATTTGAAAGAAGCGGAAGGACATGATCGCCTGTTCACTAATCCTCGGACATTTGTACACCGCTTCGCCCGACCGCTTCGTCCTTCGCTACGGTGCCTCCGGTCGGGGCTACCGCCTTCCCTCCCTACGGACCTCCGCTGCGGACTACGCCGCCGGGCTCCGCTACCTTTCCTTTACTTGCTTGGCTGGGCTCCTACCGAACTAAGGGCAGGGAGAAAGCCACGGTCGTGGGAAGCGGTTCGACGGGGTGTTGAGGTGCCGGTACGACGACCGGCTGCTGGCGGGCATGTCGCTCCAACCGCCGCCCCGAAGCACCCGGTCCGAGGCCCTGCTAGGACCAAGAGGATCATCGCTAGGCGATTTCTCGTACCACTTGCCGTCGTACCAGTCGTGACACCACTCCCATACGTTCCCGTGCATGTCGTACAAA
Source organism: uncultured Planctomycetaceae bacterium (assembly GCA_964652155.1). Classification (GTDB taxonomy): domain Bacteria; phylum Planctomycetota; class Planctomycetia; order Pirellulales; family PNKZ01; genus CAZZBK01. Next base: position 67,639 of record CAZZBK010000012.1, read on the forward strand.
CCAAACGGATTGGCCGGAAGCGAACCTACCGAATGCGGCCGACCACCTGCGTTCTTGTGTGTCCAACCATACTTGTCGTGTTCTTTCCAATCATCGCCAAACCAGAACTGCGTCGTCGTACCGGCTCGACATGCGTACTCCCATTGAGCCTCGGTGGGCAGCCGATACCCGTTCGCGTTCAGCAGCAGCGTCCAAGTATCCCCATCGCGTTGGTAACAGAGATCCAGCTTTTCCTGACCGCTCAGCCAGTTACAGAAAGCCACGGCATCGTTCCAACTGACTT